>NZ_JBIRQF010000009.1:239907-370309 GCF_044333065.1 Streptomyces sp. NPDC021115 | reverse complement strand
TCGCAATCCACACCGAAACCAGAGGCCCTCGCCTCGTTCAAGCACCACTCACGGCGCGTCGCCTGTCACCAACGTGCCGGGACAACACAGCTAGGGGGTGTCCGGGGTGACGGTCAGCTCGACGTCCAGGACGGCTCCGTCCGCCGTGGTGAGACGGAGCAGATAGCTGCCCGCGTGCTCGTCGGTGAGGATCTTCGGAAGCGTCAGCTGTCCGAGGGCGTTGGTCTTCAGGCCGGTCAGGGTGCGGACCGGCTTGCCCTTCGCGTCGAGGAAGTACGGACCCTTGTCGTTCAGCTCGGGCTTCTTGGTGTCCTTGATCATGGTCGCGGTGACCGGGACGCCCGCAGCGGCCTTGCCCTTGTTGGTCGCCTTGACCGTGAGGAGATCGGCGAACGAGCCGCTGGTCCCGGCCTTGAACTCGCCCTCACCGAGGCGGGCCAGCGCATCGGCCTGCGGTACGGGGCGGGCCTTGACGGTCGCGGCGAAGTCGACCGGAGTCACCTGCTCGCGCCCCACGGCCGTGGCGCGCAGGGTGAAGGAGCCGGTCCGCTCGCCCGCGAGCAGCTTGGGGGCGGTGGCGGTGCCGTCCGGGCCGGTGAGCACGGTGACGGAACGCATGAGGCCGAGGAAGCGGGCGCTCGTCACGCCGCGGATCTCGTACTTCACGCGCGCCGCGGCCACCGGCTTGCCCTTGGAGTCCACCGCGCGGACCTTGGGGGACCCGGTGAACGTCTCCCCGGCGGTGGCGGTGAGCTGCTTGGCGCCGACCGCCGTCAGCTTGGCGGCGCCGGTGGGCTTGGGAGCGGGGGTGGTGGGCGGCGTGGTCGGCGGCTTGGGGAGCTGCGAACCAGGCGTCTGCCCCGGGTCGTCGTCCTTGCCGGGCGGGGGGGACGGGGAGTTCTCGGGCTCGTCGTCCGGCTTGGGCAGGGTGTGCATGCCGCCGTTGCCCTTGCCGGAATCCTTGTCCTTCTCCTTGCCCTTCTCGGAATCCTTGCCCCCCTTGCCGGATTCCTTGGAGCCGCCGCCGGGCGGGACGCTCTTCTCCGAGGGCAGCACGCCGGTGCCGTCGGGAACCTCGTGGGTGCCGCTCTTGTAGTACTCGAACCACGACAGGACGGTGTTCAGATACTCCTGCGAGTGGTTGTAACCGAGGATCGCCGCGTTGATGTCCTTCTGGACGGACAGATCACGGTTGTTGGCACACAGGTAGTACCCGGCGGCGAGCGCCGCGTCGTAGATGTTGTTGGGGTCCGAGCTGCCGTCCCCGTTGCCGTCCTGGCTCCAGTTCGCCCAGGTGGACGGGATGAACTGCATCGGGCCGACGGCCCGGTCGTGGGTGGTGTCCCCGTCGAACTCGCCGCCGTCGGTGTCCTTGATCAGGGCGAAGCCGTTGCCGTTGAGGGCCGGACCGAGGATGGGGCTGACGGTCGTGCCGTCGCTGTCCACGTTGCCGCCGCGGGCCTGGCCGGACTCGACCTTGCCGATCGCCGCGAGCAGCTGCCACGGCAGGTTGCAGCCGGGCTTGGAGTCCCGGAGTGTCGCCTCCGCCTTCTTGTACGCGGCGAGAACGCTCGCCGGGATACCCGCCTCGGCCCTGGTGCTGCTGCCCGGGAACCCGGGGAGGTCGATCGAGGAGCCCGGCTTGTCCGGCTTGGTCAGCGGCGGCAGATCGGTGTGGTACGAGGAGTCGCCGTCGATCGGCGTATCGGGCGACGGCTGCGCCCCACTGGCCCGGTCCCGGTCCCGGTGATCCCGGTCGCCGTGCCCCTGCGCGGCGAAACCGGGCGCCTGGGACGCGGTGAGGGCGGCCATCGCGGCCGCCGCCACCGCCGTCGTAGCCGCCCCCTTGCGCAGACGTCGGCCGATAAGCGGTGCCATTCGTGTGTCCCTCCCGTCGAACACAATGCGCTCCCCCGCGCGTCAACCCTGGTGACACTACGACAACTTAGGACCCGCGACCACCGGTGCCTACCGCCCGTCAGCGGCCATTCGAGGGCCGGGACTTGACGATTCCGCCAAGTGCGCCCGGGCGCCCCCTCAGTGCGCCGCCGACTCCCAGTCGGCACCGACGCCCACCGACACATCCAGCGGAGCGCTCAGTTGGAAGGCACCGGCCATCTCGCGCCGCACCAGCTCCTCGACCCGCTCCCGCTCCCCCGGCGCGATCTCCAGCACGATTTCGTCGTGCACCTGGAGCAGCATCCGCGACGAGAGTTCGCTTGCCGTCAACGCGGCGTCCACCTTCAGCATCGCGATCTTCACGATGTCGGCGGCGGTGCCCTGGATCGGGGCGTTGAGCGCCATCCGCTCGGCCATCTCGCGGCGCTGCCGGTTGTCGCTGGTGAGATCCGGGAGGTAGCGGCGGCGGCCGAGCATGGTCTCCGTGTAGCCGACGGCGCGCGCCTCTTCCACGACCCGCTGGAGATAGTCGCGGACGCCGCCGAACCGCTCGAAGAAGTTCTCCATGAGGCGGCGGGCCTCGTCCGGGCCGATGCCCAGCTGCCCGGAGAGGCCGAACGCCGAGAGCCCGTACGCCAGCCCGTACGACATGGCCTTGATCTTGCGCCGCATCTCCGGGTCGACCTCGGACTTCTCCACCCCGAACACCTGGGAGGCGACGGTGGTGTGCAGGTCCTCACCGGAGGTGAACGCCTCGATCAGGCCCTCGTCCTCCGAGAGATGGGCCATCACCCGCAGCTCGATCTGGCTGTAGTCGGCGGTCATCAGGGATTCGAAGCCCTCGCCGACGACGAAGCCGCGCCGGATCGCCCGGCCCTCGTCCGTGCGCACCGGGATGTTCTGGAGGTTGGGGTCGGTCGAGGACAGCCGCCCGGTCGCCGCCACCGTCTGGTTGAAGGTGGTGTGGATGCGGCCGCCGGGGGAGATCGTCTTGATCAGCCCCTCCACGGTGGAGCGCAGCCGGGCCTGCTCCCGGTGGCGCAGCATGATCACCGGGAGTTCGTGGTCGGTCTGCCCGGCCAGCCAGGCGAGCGCGTCGGCGTCCGTCGTGTACCCGGTCTTGGTCTTCTTGGTCTTGGGCAGGCCCAGCTCGTTGAAGAGCACTTCCTGGAGCTGCTTGGGCGAGCCGAGGTTGAACTCGTGGCCCACCGCGGCGTGCGCCTCCTTCACCGCCTGCTGGACGGCGCCCGCGAACTGCTGCTCCATGCGGTCCAGCCAGCCGCGGTCGGCGGCGATGCCGGAGCGCTCCAGCCGGGCCAGCAGCTCGGAGGTGGGCAGCTCCACATCGCTCAGCAGCCCGGCCGCGCCGACCTCCGCCAGCCGCTCGCGGAACGCCTCGCCGAGGTCGAGCACCGTACGCGCCTTGATCATCAGGGCGTCCTGCTCGGCCTGTTCGTCGGCACCGAAGGCGAGCTGCCCGCTGTCCGCGGCGGCCGCCGGGGACAGCTCGCGGCCCAGGTACTCGACCGACAGGGCGTCCAGTTCGAAGGAACGGCGGCCCGGCTTGACCAGATAGGCGGCCAGCGCGGTGTCCATGGAGACGCCCGCGACGGACCAGCCGTGCTCGGCGAAGACCCGCATGGTGCCCTTGGCGTTGTGCAGGACCTTCGGCCGGCCCGGGTCGGCGGACCAGGCCGCGAAGGCCCGCTCGTCGGCCTCGTCCAGCTCGGTGGGGTCGAAGCACACGGCGGGGCCGCCCGCGGTGGCCAGCGCGACCTCGCTGACACTGCCGCTGCCCAGCGCCCAGGTGTCCACGGTGGCCAGGCCCAGCGGCTCGGCGCCGCGGTCCGCCAGCCAGGGCGCCAGCTCGCCCGCGGCGATCCGCACCCCGTCGACCTCGACACCGGGGGCCGCGGCGGCCGGTTCCTCCTCGGCCGCGCCCGGGTCGACGGCCAGGACGCGGTCGCGGAAGTTCTGGTGGCGGAACTCCAGCGCGTCCATGATCACGGCCAGCGCGGAGCGGTCGTACGGCACGCGCTTGAGACCGTCGGGTCCCACGCCCAGCTCCACGTCCCTGACCAGCTCGGTCAGCTGCCGGTTGAGCTTGACGGACTCCAGGTGGTCGCGCAGCTTCTCGCCGACCTTGCCCTTGACCTCGGCGACCCGCTCCACCAGCTCCTGGAACGACCCGAACTGGTTGATCCACTTCGCGGCGGTCTTCTCGCCGACGCCCGGGATGCCGGGCAGGTTGTCCGACGGGTCGCCGCGCAGCGCCGCGAAGTCGGGGTACTGGCGCGGGGTGAGCCCGTACTTCTCCTGTACCTTCTCCGGGGTGAACCGGGTCAGCTCGGAGACGCCCTTGGTCGGGTAGAGAACCGTGACATGGTCGGTGACCAGCTGGAACGAATCGCGGTCACCGGTGACGATCAGCACCTCGAAGCCCTCGGCCTCGGCCTGGGTGGCGAGGGTCGCGATCACGTCGTCCGCCTCGAAGCCGTCCACCGCGAAGCGCGTGACGTTCATCGTGTCCAGCAGCTCGCCGATCAGCTCGACCTGCCCCTTGAACTCGTCCGGGGTCTTGGAGCGGTTCGCCTTGTACTCCGTGAACTGCTCGGAGCGCCAGGTCTTGCGCGAGACGTCGAACGCCACCGCCAGGTGCGTGGGCTGCTCGTCACGGAGGGTGTTGGCCAGCATCGAGGTGAAGCCGTAGATCGCGTTCGTCGTCTGGCCGGTGGTCGTGCTGAAATTCTCCGCCGGAAGCGCGAAGAACGCCCGGTATGCCAGGGAATGCCCGTCCAGCAGGAGCAGGCGGGGACGGTCCCCCGTGCGGTCGGGCGCGGGCGCTGCGGTCTTCTTCGATGCTTTCTCTGCCACGAACCCGATCCTGCCACGCCCCACCGACAACGCCGCCCGCCTCCCACCTCCCGCACCCGGCAGACCACACCGGGTGGTCCCAAAGTCCGTGACTCATGAAAGGATCGACGGGGGACCACCGCGCCGGCGAAACCCGTCGGCGAACCAAGTCGAAGCCGAGTGGACACAAGGGGAACGACATGGCAGCCAAGCCACCCGCAGGCGATCCGGTCCAGGACGCGCCGGAGGTCGTACCCCCGAAACACGCGGCCGCCGGCTTCCCCGCGGTCGGTCACTCCCTGCGCATCGCCCATCAGCAGATGGGAGTACGCCGCACCGCGCTCACCCTCCTCCAGGTCAACCAGAAGAAGGGCTTCGACTGCCCCGGCTGCGCCTGGCCCGAGCCGGACAAGCGGCACGCGGCCGAGTTCTGCGAGAACGGCGCGAAGGCCGTCGCCGAGGAGGCGACCCTGCGCCGGGTCACCCCCGACTTCTTCGCCGCCCACCCGGTGGCCGACCTCGCCACCCGCAGCGGTTACTGGCTCGGCCAGCAGGGGCGGCTCACCCAGCCCATGTACCTGCCCGAGGGCGCCGACGCCTACGAGCCGGTCAGCTGGGACCGCGCGTTCGACATCATCGCCGACGAACTGCGCGCCCTGGACTCCCCCGACGAGGCCGTCTTCTACACCTCCGGCCGCACCAGCAACGAGGCCGCGTTCCTCTACCAGCTCTTCGCCCGCGAGTTCGGCACCAACAACCTGCCCGACTGCTCCAACATGTGCCACGAGTCCTCGGGCTCGGCGCTGACCGAGACCCTGGGCGTCGGCAAGGGCAGCGTGCTGCTGGAGGACCTCTACAAGGCCGACCTGATCATCGTCGCCGGACAGAACCCGGGCACCAACCATCCGCGGATGCTCTCCGCGCTGGAGAAGGCCAAGGCCAACGGCGCGCGGATCATATCCGTCAATCCGCTGCCCGAGGCAGGTCTGGAGCGGTTCAAGAACCCGCAGAACGCCAAGGGACTCGCGGGCGGCGGCACCTCGCTCACCGACCTCTTCCTCCAGATCAAGATCGGCGGCGACCAGGCCCTCTTCCGCCTCCTCAACAAGCTGATCCTGGAGGCTTCCGACAAGACCCCCGGCGTGGTCGACGAGGACTTCATCGCCGAGCACACCCATGGCTTCGAGGAGTTCGCCGCCGCCGCCCGCGACGCCGACTGGGACGAGACGCTGAGCGCCACCGGCCTGGAGCGCGACGAGATCGACCGCGCGCTGCGCATGGTCCTCGCCTCCAAGCGCACCATCGTCTGCTGGGCGATGGGCCTGACCCAGCACAAGCACTCCGTGCCCACCATCCGGGAAGTCGTGAACTTCCTGCTGCTGCGCGGCAACGTCGGCCGCCCCGGCGCCGGGGTGTGCCCGGTGCGCGGCCACAGCAATGTGCAGGGCGACCGCACCATGGGCATCTTCGAGCGGCCCGCGCCCGCCTTCCTGGACGCCCTGGAGAAGGAGTTCGGCTTCGCGCCGCCGCGCGAGCACGGCTTCGACGTCGTCCGCGCCATCCGCGCGATGCGCGACGGACAAGCCAAGGTCTTCTTCGCCATGGGCGGCAACTTCGTGGCCGCCTCCCCCGACACCGACGTCACCGAGGCCGCGATGCGCGCCGCCCGGCTGACCGTCCACGTCTCCACCAAGCTCAACCGCTCCCACGTGGTCACCGGCGCCCGCGCGCTGATCCTGCCCACCCTCGGCCGCACCGAACGGGACGTCCAGGACGGCGGGCCGCAGTTCGTCACCGTCGAGGACTCGATGGGCATGGTGCACGCCTCGCGCGGCCGACTGGAGCCCGCGAGCCCCCAGCTGCTCTCCGAACCGGCCATCGTCTCCCGGCTGGCCCGGCGCGTGCTGGGAGACGGGAGCAGCACCCCGTGGGAGGAGTTCACCAAGGACTACGCCACGATCCGGGACCGCATCGCGGCCGTCATCCCCGGCTTTGAGGACTTCAACGCCAAGGTGAGCAACCCGTCCGGGTTCGCCCTGCCGCACGCCCCGCGGGACAGCCGCAGCTTCCCGACCACCACCGGCAAGGCCAACTTCACCGCCGCCCCCGTGGAGTACCCGAAGGCCCCCGAGGGCCGGCTGCTGCTCCAGACCCTCCGCTCCCACGACCAGTACAACACCACCATCTACGGCCTGGACGACCGCTACCGCGGCATCAAGAACGGCCGCCGGGTGGTGCTGGTGCACCCCGAGGACGCCCGCGCCCTCGGCCTCGCCGACGGCGACTACACCGACCTGATCAGCGAGTGGACGGACGGCGTGGAGCGCCGCGCCCCCGGCTTCCGGGTGGTCCACTACCCGACCGCGCGCGGCTGCGCCGCCGCGTACTACCCGGAGACCAACGTGCTGGTGCCGCTGGACGCCACCGCCGACACCAGCAACACCCCGGCCAGCAAGTCCGTGGTGATCCGCCTGGAGCAGACCCGTCCCGTCTGACGGGTCACCCCGTCTAAGCGTTCGCTCAGCCGCCTGATAAGAAGGGGCCATCACCAGCAGGTGGCCGTCGCCAGCCGACGGCCACCCTGAGCAACCGAACGGAGCCGGTCCGATGGGCGAGCAGGCCAGCGTGAAGTTCCCGCAAGAGGTCATCGACGAGTACGCGGCACTCGGCGTCGACCTCCTCGCGCTGTTCTCCGCCGGCCACCTCGGCACCCGCATGGGCGTGCAGATCATCGAGGCCTCCGCGGAGCGGGTCGTGGGCACCATGCCCGTCGAGGGCAACACCCAGCCGTACGGGCTGCTGCACGGCGGCGCGTCCGCCGTGCTCGCCGAGACCCTGGGCTCGGTGGGCTCGATGCTGCACGGCGGCAGCGGCCGGATCGCGGTCGGCGTCGACCTCAACTGCACCCACCACCGCGGGGCGCGCTCCGGCCTGGTCACCGGCGTCGCCACCCCCGTCCACCGGGGGCGCTCGACCGCCACGTACGAGATCGTCATCAGCGACGAGCAGGACCGCCGGGTGTGCACCGCCCGGCTGACCTGCCTGCTGCGCGAGGCGGAGGGCCTGCCGAAGCCGTAGAGCGCCCCGCCCAGCCTCATCTCACTCACAGAAGCGGCACCCCCGGATCCGGGGGTGCCGCTTCTGTTTGCGCACCGCACTAAGTAAGGGCGGCCGGAATCGCTCGCCGTACTTGTAACACTCCGTAACACACGCGCAATAAAAGATCGAGCGCGCTCACCTCGTGACGTCATCGATGACGACCTCTCCCCGACGCCGTGGGCACGCGCCTCCACACTTCGTTCGCAAGTTCCCCCGACTGCTTAGCGGAACTGCAGCTTCTCACTATCCGGACCTCATGAATCGTCCGTAAAGACCCACTTTGTCTCTTCCGTTCCGCTACACCGACACAAGAACGTGACCTGGGTCATAACAAGACAGTCACATCATGGGCTGCACCTCTGCCCCCTGTTGCGCCCCGCCCTTACATTCACAGTCAGTCACGACCCCCGACGGGTGTTCGCCAGCACCTGTACGGCTGTAACAGATCCACCGGCGCGGACACGGCGCCCCATCCAGAGGGGCGGCCGGGCCAGGGAAAGGATTCTTCGTGCGACAGCGCTCCTTGCTCATCCTGACGACCGCGATCACCGCGGGAGCCCTCACCCTCAGCGCCTGCGGTTCGCGCGGCCAGACCGACAGCGGGGACAAGAACAAGAAGACCACCGTCGTCATCGGCGTCGACGCCCCGCTCACCGGCTCCCTGTCGGCGCTCGGCCAGGGCATCAAGAACTCCGTCGACCTCGCCACCAAGGTGGCCAACAAGCAGAACGAGGTCCCCGGCGTCACCTTCAAGATCAAGTCCTACGACGACCAGGCCGTGCCGTCCTCCGGCAAGCAGAACGCCACCTCGATGGTGGACGAGGACACCATCCTCGGCACGGTCGGCCCGCTGAACTCCGGCGTCGCCCAGTCCATGCAGGGCGTCTTCGCCAAGGCGGACCTGGCCGAGGTCTCCCCCGCCAACACCAACCCGGCGCTCAGCCAGGGCGACGCATGGGCCTCGGGCAAGAAGTCCCGCCCGTTCAAGACCTACTTCCGCACCGCGACCACCGACATCATCCAGGGCCGCTTCGCCGCGCAGTACTACTACAAGGACGCGAAGAAGCGGAAGGTCTTCGTCGTCGACGACAAGCAGACCTACGGCGCCGGGCTCGCCAAGATCTTCGCCCAGGAGTTCAAGCGCCTCGGCGGCACCGTGGTCGGCACCGACCACCTCACCGTCAAGGAGACCGACTTCTCCGGCATCGCGGGCAAGGTCAGGTCCTCCGGCGCCGACTCCGTCTACTTCGGCGGCCAGTACCCCGAGGGCGGACTGCTGTCCGACCAGATCAAGCAGGCCGGGGCGCAGGTCCCGGTGATGGGCGGCGACGGCATCTACGACCCCGCCTTCATCAAGGCGTCCGGCACCAGCAACGACGGCGACCTCGCGACCTCCGTCGGCTACCCCGTAGAAGACCTGCCCTCCGCCAAGTCGTTCGTCAAGAACTACGCGGCCCAGAAGTACCCGGACCCGTACGGCGCCTACGGCGGCTACTCCTACGACGCCGCCTGGGCCATCGTCCAGGCCGTCAAGGCCGTCGCCGCCGACAACGACGGCAAGCTCCCCGACGACGCCCGCGCCAAGATCACCGAGGCGCTGAACAAGGTCTCGTTCGACGGCGTCACCGGCAAGGTCTCCTTCGACAAGTACGGCGACACCACCAACAAGCAGCTCACCGTCTACCAGGTGAAGAACGGCGCCTGGAAGGACGTGACGAGCAGGACCTTCAAGGACTGATCCCAGGGCAACACCCCGCCCAGCCACGCAAGACAACCGCGCGAGGGCGCACACCAGCGCCCTCGCGCGGCGTCATATCCGACACGCTCATCGGAGGCCCTGCGGTGCACGAACTGCCGCAAACGCTGGTCAACGGCCTGACCCTCGGCGCGCTCTACGGCTTGATCGCCATCGGGTACACCATGGTCTACGGCATCGTCCAGCTCATCAACTTCGCCCACGGCGAGATCTTCATGATCGGGGGCTTCGGCGCCCTCACCGTCTACCTCTGGCTGCCCAGCGGCACCGCGCTGGCCCTGGCCCTGCCGCTCATGCTCGTCGGCGGCATCCTCGCCTCGGTCGCGATCGCCACGGCCGCCGAGCGCTTCGCCTACCGGCCCCTGCGCGGCGGCCCCCGGCTGGCCCCCCTGATCACCGCGATCGGCCTGTCCATCGCGCTCCAGCAGGCCATCTGGGCGTTCTACCCCGACGCCAAGAAGGCCCGCAGCTTCCCGCAGTTCGAGGGCAGCTCGTTCCAGATCACGGACAGCCTGCACATCCAGCGCGGCGACGCGTTCCTGCTGATAGCCGCCCCGCTGTGCATGCTCGCGCTCGGGCTGTTCGTCTCCAAGAGCCGGGCCGGGCGCGCCATGCAGGCCACCGCCCAGGACCCCGACACCGCCAGGCTGATGGGCATCAACACCGACCGCATCATCGTCATGGCCTTCGCCATCGGCGGCGCGTTCGCCGCCGTCGCCGCCCTCTCCCACGGCCTCAAATACGGCCAGATCAACTTCGAGATGGGCTTCATCGCCGGACTCAAGGCCTTCACCGCCGCCGTGCTCGGCGGCATCGGCAACATCTACGGCGCCATGCTCGGCGGCGTCGTCCTCGGCATCGCCGAGGCCCTGGCCATCAAATACATCCAGGACATCCCCGGAATGGACCAGCTCGGCGGCGGGGCCTGGAAGGACGTCTGGGCCTTCACCCTGCTCATCCTCGTCCTGCTGGTCAGACCCCAGGGACTGCTCGGCGAACGCGTAGCGGACCGGGCCTGAGGGAGTGAACCGATGACCACCGACATCAGCAAGGCCACCGGCGCCGCCGGAGAAGCCACCCCGGCCCCGCGCACCACCCTGCTCCGGGCCCTCACCGCGGCCGGCGGCCTCGCCACCGTGGCCTCCACCTTCCTCGCCTGGACCTGGACCTCCGACTTCCCCGGCGACCTCACCGTCTACGGCTACCCCGGCGGCCTCCAGGTCCTCACCCTCGCCCTCGGCCTGGCCACCCTGCTGTTCGCGGCCGCCGCCCTCGGCATCCGGGGCCTGCGCTGGCTCACCCCGGCGGGCTCCACCGCGGCCCTGCGGCTGCTGGCCCTCGGCGCCTTCGCCACCACCTGGTTCACCCTGCTCGCCATCGCCGTCGACCAGGGCGGTCTGGTCAACCTGGAACCCGGCGGCTGGGTCGCCGCCGTCGCCAGCGCCGCGCCCGTCGCCACCACGTTCCTGCTCCCCGACGACACCCGGCCGCTCCGCCGCCCCGTCCCGCTCCCGTCCTGGGCGGACATCCTCATCATCGCGGCCGTCTTCACCCTCGGCCTGTACGTCGTCAACTACGGCATCCGGACCGACGAGGACAACCCGCAGCCGTTCATCGGCTACCTCATCGCGCTGTGCTTCGCCGCCCCGGCCCTCCTCAAGGCCGGGCTCATCACCCGGCTCAGCGGCCTCACCAGCACCTACCGCTCCCTCACCCTGACCGCGGCCCTGGTGACCGCGCTGGTCTTCCCCTTCACCCAGGACAAGGCCAGCTACACCGAACTCGGCGTCAACATCGCCATCTTCGCGACCGTCGCGCTCGGTCTGAACATCGTCGTCGGACTCGCCGGACTCCTCGACCTCGGCTACGTCGCCTTCCTCGGCGTCGGCGCCTACACCGCGGCACTGGTCTCCGGAACCGCCGCCTCCACCATCCATGTCACCTTCCCCTTCTGGGCCGCCATGCTCGCCGGCGCCGCGACGTCCCTGATCTTCGGCGTCGTCATCGGCGCCCCCACCCTGCGGCTGCGCGGCGACTACCTCGCCATCGTCACCCTCGGCTTCGGAGAGATCTTCCGCATCGCCGTCAGCAACCTCGACGGCACCTCAGGCCCCTCCGTCACCAACGGCCCCAACGGCATCCCCAACATCCCGCCGCTGGAGATCTTCGGCTTCAACTTCGACGACGACCACAGCTTCGCCGGACTCACCCTCGACTCCAACAGCAACTACTACCTGCTGATGCTGATCGTCACCGTCGTCGTCGTGCTCATCTTCAGCCGGGCCGGGAACTCCCGCATCGGCCGCGCCTGGGTCGCCATCCGCGAGGACGAGACCGCCGCCACCGCCATGGGCATCAACGGCTTCCGCGTCAAGCTCATCGCCTTCGCCCTCGGCGCCACCCTCGCCGGAGTCGCCGGAACCATCTGGGCCCACGTCCAGACCACCGTCGTCCCCGAGCAGTACGTCTTCGCCGGACCCGTCCCGCCGAACTCCACCTTCCTGCTCGCCGCCGTCATCCTCGGCGGCATGGGCACCATCGGTGGACCCCTGCTGGGCGCGGTCCTGCTCTTCCTCATCCCCGAGAAGCTGGAATTCCTCCAGGACTACCAACTCCTCGCCTTCGGCATCGCGCTCATCCTGCTGATGCGCTTCCGCCCCGAAGGGATCATCCCCAACCGGCGGCAGCAGCTCGAATACCACGAGACGGGACAGCTCGACGTGCCCGACCAGGCCGCCCTCAGCGGCAGCGCCGTCGGCGTCACCAAGGCGGAGGCATGACAGACATGACCACGACCACTGTGGCGAAGGCCGCCCCCGTCCTCACCGCCACCGGCGTCACCATGCGCTTCGGCGGACTCACCGCCGTACGCGCCGTCGACCTCGACGTCCACCCCGGCGAGATCGTCGGCCTCATCGGCCCCAACGGCGCGGGCAAGACCACCTTCTTCAACTGCCTCACCGGCCTCTACGTCCCCACCGAGGGCCGCGTCGCCTACCGGGGCACCGTCCTGCCGCCCAAACCCCATCTCGTCACCCAGGCAGGCATCGCCCGCACCTTCCAGAACATCCGCCTCTTCGCCAACATGACCGTCCTGGAGAACGTCCTGGTCGGCCGCCACACCCGCACCAGGGAAGGGCTGTGGTCCGCCCTCCTGCGCGGCCCCGGCTTCAAACGCGCCGAAGCCGCCTCCAAGGCCCGGGCCATGGAACTCCTGGAGTTCACCGGCCTCGCCGCCAAGGCCGACCACCTCTCCCGCAACCTCCCCTACGGCGAACAGCGCAAGCTGGAGATCGCCCGCGCCCTCGCCAGCGACCCCGGACTGCTGCTCCTCGACGAGCCGACCGCCGGCATGAACCCCCAGGAGACCCGGGCCACCGAGGAACTCGTCTTCGCCATCCGCGACACGGGCACCGCCGTCCTCGTCATCGAGCACGACATGCGCTTCATCTTCAACCTGTGCGACCGGGTCGCCGTGCTCGTCCAGGGCGAAAAGCTGGTCGAGGGCTCCTCCGACGTCGTCCAGCGCGACGAACGCGTCATCGCCGCCTACCTCGGCACCCCCTTCGAAGGCGAACCCGGCGCCGAGGAGGCCGCCGCGATCGAGGCCGCCGAGGAAGCCACGCACGCACGGACGGAGGACGGACAGTGACCGCACTGCTCGAGGTCGAGGACCTCAGGGTCGCCTACGGCAAGATCGAGGCCGTCAAGGGGATCTCGTTCAGCGTCGAGGCAGGCCAGGTCGTCACCCTCATCGGCACCAACGGCGCGGGCAAGACGACCACCCTGCGCACCCTCTCCGGCCTGCTGAGCCCGCTCGGCGGCACCATCCGCTTCAACGGCAAACCGCTGAGCGGCGTCCCCGCGCACAAGATCGTCGCCCTGGGCCTGGCCCACTCCCCCGAGGGCCGGCACATCTTCCCCCGGCTGACGATCGCCGAGAACCTCCAGCTCGGAGCGTTTCTCCGCAAGGACGCCGACGGGATCGCCGCCGACGTCCGGAAGGTGTACGACCTCTTCCCCATCCTCGGCGAACGCCGCACCCAGGCCGCCGGAACCCTCTCCGGCGGCGAACAGCAGATGCTCGCCATGGGCCGCGCCCTGATGTCCCGCCCCAAGCTGCTGATGCTCGACGAACCCTCGATGGGACTCTCGCCGATCATGATGCAGAAGATCATGCAGACCATCGCCGAACTGAAGGCGCAGGGCACCACGATCCTGCTGGTCGAACAGAACGCCCAGGCCGCGCTGTCCCTCGCCGATCACGGCCATGTGATGGAGATCGGCAAGATCGTGCTGTCGGGGACGGGGGAGGCGCTGCTGCACGACGAATCCGTGCGGAAGGCTTACCTCGGCGAGGACTGAGGAGTGCACAGCCCGAGGTCCTGTCCGCACCGCGGTGGTACGGGCAGGACCTCCGCCGTCACCGGCTCAGACCACGCCGACCACGTGATACATCGCGTAGAGGATGGCCGGCAGAACGCCGACCAGCGTCCCAAGGGCAATGATCACCCCGGGCAGACGCCGTGCCGCCCGCAACACTCTGGCCAGGTAGCCAACCAAAACGAAAAAGGCCAGGATCACCACGACCCCGGCCAGCAGCCACACCACAGAACCCGCATACACGGCAGCACTCTCCTTCGACTATGCCTAGTCCAGCTCGACGTCTCCGCGCACAGGGGAGAAGACCCCTCACAGGCCTTGGTAGGAGGCCTGGATCTTTGCAATCGCACGGCGAGTCAGGAATGACGGTAGCCGAAGTAGCCTGAGTTAGGCCAGAGTTAGCGAGAAAGCACGACAAGGCAGGGCTCCCGGGCTACCACCCCCGGAAGGCCCTGCCTGAACGCACGCTGGACTAGGCAAGTCGTCAGTGCGCCGTTAGACCAGAGTGCCCTCACTCCGTGGACGATTGATGAACGCTCAGACGCGACAGCATCTTCCGCGCTCCCCTCCACTCACCCTCTGTTTCCGCTCTGAATCTGCTCTGCACTCACTTAACGCCCACTAAGTGTACTGCTAGGCTGGCCTTCATCAATCGCCAATCAGGAGGGGGTGAAGGCGATTTCGCTCCGCTTCGGGCTCCTGGGGCCGGTGGAGGCGCACCACGACGGCACCCTCCTCACCATCGGGCCCCCGCAGCGCCGCGCCGTGCTCGCCGTCCTCCTCCTCTCACCACGCCAGGCCGTCACCGTCGCCACCCTCCGCGAGCGCATCTGGTCCGGCCCCCCTCCGGCCTCCGCCACCCAGGCGCTGCATGTGCACATCCACCATCTGCGCCAGCTGCTCCGGCAGTTCACTTCGGACGGCGGGGTGACCCGCCTGGTCACCCACCCCGGCCACCCCCCGGACCAGGTGAGCTACGTCCTGCACACCGCCCCGGACGCCGTCGACGTGACCGGCTTCCGCGCCCTGCTGGATGACGGCGAAACCGCCCAGCACGGCGGCGACGCCCGCACCGCCCTCACGCACTACGCCACCGCGCTGAAGCTGTGGCGCGGCCAGCCGCTCGCCGACCTCCAGCCCTCCCCATACATCCTGAGCACCCGCCAAGCGCTCGCCGAGATCCGGCTCGACCTCGGCAAACGCCACGCCGCCAGCCTGCTGGAACTCGGCTCCGCCGCCCGGGCCACCGCCGAACTCCAGGACCTCCACACCCAGCACCCGGGCGACGAGAGCATCGTCGTCCTCCTCGCCCGCGCCCTGTGCCGCGCCGGAGCGGAAACCCGCGCCCTGCGGCTCGTGACCGACGAACTCGCCCGCTGCGAGCGCGAATACGGACTGCGCCCCGCCGCCCTGCTCCACCAGCGGAACGCCATCGTCCAGGGCACCGGGACCGGAGCGGCCTCATGAGGACAGAAGCACGTCTGCTGGGCCCCGTCGAACTCACCGTGAACGACACCGACGTCACGCCGACATCGGTACGCGCCCGCGTCTTCCTCGCCTCACTCCTGCTGCGCTGCGGACAGCCCGTCCCCATCGAAACCCTCACCGAAGAACTCTGGGCCGACTCCCCACCCGCCTCAGCGCGCGCCCAACTCCACACCCACGCCAGTCACCTGCGCCGACGGATCGACCACGCGGGCGGAACCGGCGCCGGACGCCACCTGCTCGCGACCCACCCCATCGGCTACACCCTCCTGGTGCCGCCACAGGACCTGGACCTCACCCGCTTCGCCGGGCTTCTCGACGAGGCCAGAAGCCAGTCGGAGAAGGGCCGTCACGAACGCGTCAGCGAACTGCTGCGCACAGCGGACACACTGTGGCGCGGCCCCGCCCTCGCGGGCGTCACTGCCGCCCCGCGGCTGGCCGCCCAGGCACAGCGCCTGGAGGATCAGCACCGGGAAGCAGCGACTCTGTGCCTCGACGCCGAGCTGCGTCTGGGACGGCACGCCCGGGTCATCGCCGAGCTACGCGCCCTCGTCCAGGAACACCCCGACCACCAGCCGTTCCGCGCCCTCCTGAGCCGGGCCCTGCACGAGACCAGCCGCACCACCGAAGCCCTGGACATCAGGCGCCAGCCACCCCCCTCCTCTGTCCCGCCGGATGAACCCCCACCCCACCCCGAACCGCTCGCCGCGCCGGTCCAGCGCCCCGCCAAGGCTCCGCAGCCGCTGCGCTTCACCGTCCTGGGCCCCGTCCGCGCCTGGCGTGGCGAGGAACCGATCAGCACCGGTTCGCCGCAGCAGCGCGCTCTACTCGCCCCCCTGTTGCTGCGCAGGGGGCGCACCGCGACCGCCTCCGAACTGATCGACGCCCTATGGGGCGAAGAACCGCCCGAGGCGGCGATCGCCGCGCTGCGCACCTACGCCTCCCGGCTGCGCAAGGCCCTCGGCCCTGACTCCGAGGTCCTGGTGAACGAATCGGGCGGCTACGCCCTCCGGATCGAGCCGGACGCCCTGGACATCGACGTGGCCGCGCGGTACGCGGCGGAAGCGGAAAAGGCACAACACCACGGAGACCGCCTCCGGGCACGCGACCTGTTCAACGAGGCGCTGGCTCTCTTCCAAGGCGAGCCGCTGGCCGGAATCCCTGGGCCATACGCCGAGACGCAGCGCACCCGGCTGCACGAGTGGCACCGCTCCCTGATGGAGACCCGGATCGCCCTGGACCTGGAGCTGGGCCACCACTCCGAGGCGGTCTCCGAACTCACCGCGCTGACCGCCTCGTACCCGCTGCGCGAGCGGCTGCGCGAGCTGCTGATGCTGGCGCTGTACCGCAGCGGACGGCAGGCCGAGGCCCTGGCCGTCTACGCCGACACCCGACGGCTGCTCGCCGACGAGCTGGGCGTGGACCCGCGCCCCGAGCTGTCCGCGCTGCACCAGCGGATCCTGGAGGCCGACACCGGATTGGCCGTCCCCACCCCGGATCCAGCGAAACGCGACCGCCTCACCAGACCAGCCCAACTTCCGGCGACCGTACCGGACTTCACCGGCCGCGCCGCGTTCGTCGAGGAGCTGAGGAGACAGCTCGCCACGGCCGAAGGACGCGCCATGGCCGTATCCGCCATCGCCGGAATCGGCGGCATCGGCAAGACCACCCTCGCCGTCCACGTGGCACACACCGCCCGCCCCTCCTTCCCCGACGGACAGCTCTACGTCGACCTTCAGGGCGGGGCGCCCACCGCCGCCGACCCCGAAGCCGTGCTGGGCTCCTTCCTCCGCGCCCTCGGCACCCCCGACGCCGCCATCCCCGACGGCGTCGAGGAACGCGCCGCCCTCTACCGGTCCCTGCTCGGCGGCCGCCGCGTACTGGTCCTCCTCGACAACGCCCGCGACGCCGCCCAAGTACGGCCGCTCCTCCCCGGCACCGAAGGCTGCGCCACCCTGGTCACCAGCCGCACCCGCCTGGTGGACCTGGCGGGCGCCCACCTCGTCGACCTCGATGTGATGAGCCCCGACGAGGCACTGACCCTCTTCCTCCGCATCGTGGGCGAAGAGCGGGTCGTCGGGGAGCGCGACGCCGTCCTGGACGTCGTGGAAGCCTGCGGCTTCCTCCCCCTGGCCATTCGCATCGCCGCCGCACGGCTGGCCGCGCGCCGCACCTGGACCGTATCCAGCCTGGCGCACCGGCTCGCCGACGGGCGTCGCCGACTGGACGAACTACGCGCGGGCGACCTCGGGGTCAAGGCCACCTTCGAGCTGGGCTACGGCCAGCTCGCACCGCGGCAGGCGAGGGCCTTCCGGCTCCTGGCCCTGGCGGACGAGCCGGACATCTCCCTCTCCTCGGCGGCCGCCCTCCTCGGCACGGACACGTTCGAAACCGAAGAGCTGCTGGAGTCCCTGGTCGACACCTCTCTGCTGGAATCCGCCGTTCCCGGCCGCTACCGCTACCCAGAGCTCGTACGCCTCTTCGCCCGCGACTGCGCCGAGCGCGACGAGCCCCCGTCCGACCGGGACACGGCGCTCTCCCGGCTCCTCGACTTCTACCTCGCCACAGCGGCACGGATATACGCGCGGGAACGGCCCGGTGACCGGCTCGTCGAGCATCTGACGCCCACCGACCACCCGGGCCTCGACTTCCCGGACCGCGACGCCGCGCTCGACTGGCTCTTCGGCGAGGGTGACTGCCTCTTGGCATGCACCACCCAGGCAGCCACCGGCGTGGACCTGGGCCGGGCAGCGGACATCCTCCTCGCCGCCTCCGACCTTGCCGAGTCCGGGTCCCATACCCGACGGTACGAGGCCGTGGCCGCGACCCTCAGCACGGCCGCGCAGACCGCAGGGAATCTCCGGGCCGAAAGCCGCGCCAGGGCGGCCCTGGCCCATGCCCTCCACCTCCGCGGTCAGGCCGAAACGGCCCATGAGCAAGCACAGCGCGCCCTGAGCCTCGGCCGCGCTGCGGAAGACCCGGCCGTCAGCGGCCGTCTCCCCCACCTGTGCGGCATCACGGCGATCCTTCTGCTGCGGTACGCCGAGGCTGAGGACCACTTCCGCCAAGCCATCGATGCCTTCCGCGCCGACCGGGACCGGCCCGGCGAAGCCGCGGCGCTGTGCCACCTGTCGCGGGTCCGTTCCGCGCTCGGTCGCACGGCCGACGCCGTCGAGCTGGCCGGGCAGGGCGTGGCGCTGTACGAAAGCCTCGGCCTCACCCTGCGTCTGGCCAACGGGAGGTACGCGCTCGGCCTGGCGCTGGCCGCGGCCGGGCGCCTCAGGGAGGCGGCGGAACAGTTCACCGAGGCCCTCGATGGCTTCCGCGCGCACCGCCAGCGCCTGTGGGAGGGAACAGCCCACCGCCAGCTGGCGGACATCGAGCTGGCCCTGCGCCGACCGGCCGAGGCCGCCGCGCACGCCGAGGAAGCCCTCACCCTGGGCCTCGTCGGCGGCGACCGGCGCCGCGCCTCCACCCTGACCGTGCTCGGCAAGGTCCTCGCGGAACTCGGGCAGATCGACCGCGCCGCGGCCTGCTGGCGCGAGGCGCTCGCCCTTTACGGTCAGCTCGGAACGGCCAAGGGCGACGAGGTGCGGGAGCTGCTGGAGCTACTGGACCCGGTCACGGCGTTCTGAAGCCAACACCGATGGCCCCTGCCCCCGGGCCTACTGCTCGGGCTGCTTCTTCTTCTCCGCCGCGTCCTCGATGACCGCCTCGGCCACCTGCTGCATCGACAGCCGCCGGTCCATCGACGTCTTCTGGATCCAGCGGAACGCGGCGGGCTCGGTCAGCCCGTACTCCGTCTGGAGAACACTCTTGGCCCGGTCCACCAGCTTGCGGGTCTCCAGCCGCTGCGAGAGGTCGACGACCTCCTGCTCCAGCGTCTTCAGCTCGGTGAAGCGGGAGACGGCCATCTCGATGGCGGGCACCACGTCGCTCTTGCTGAACGGCTTCACGAGGTACGCCATCGCCCCGGCGTCCCGGGCCCGGTCGACCAGTTCGCGCTGCGAGAACGCGGTGAGCATGAGGACGGGCGCGATACGGTCGCCCGCGATCCGCTCGGCGGCGGAAATCCCGTCGAGGACCGGCATCTTCACATCGAGGATGACGAGGTCGGGCCGGTGCTCCCGGGCGAGCGCGACGGCCGTCTCACCGTCTCCCGCCTCGCCGACGACGGAGTACCCCTCCTCTTCGAGCATCTCCTTGAGGTCGAGGCGGATGAGGGCCTCGTCCTCGGCGATGACGACGCGGGTGGTCTGCGGTGGGACATGCGACTGCGCGTCGGGGGCGTCAGCGGTGCTCACTGTGCTCCTCGGGTTCCTCTACAGGTGGGGGCACCACGAGCCTACCGATGTCCTGTATCTTTGACGCACGGAGGGGCTAGACTAACCTTCGGAATGCAGGGGCTCCGGTAGTCCAATCGGCAGAGACGATACCCTCAAAAGGTATTCAGTGTGGGTTCGAATCCCACCCGGGGCACTTTTCCTTCGATTCCAAGGTCGCCAGGGAATCGAAAGCTTTCACTCAATGAAGTGAACAACTCTTCGAATGCGCGCACGGGAACCGCTCAGCGGCCAGGCTCGCGCTCGTGTACGACCTCGAAACACGTAAGCGAGCCCTCACGCTGGTCGGCCAAGGCCGAAGCCTCAATTCCGTGAGCAAGCAGACGGGCATATCCCGATGGGCGCTTCGCGCATGGCAGATTCGGCTGGAGCCGACATCTCGTGCGACCGCATGCCCCAGATGCGCACCCGAACCACAGCGTGGCCCGCCGGGCGTCCGTCGCGCTCATGGACGCACACGTCGGGCCGAAGTACTGAGTGCGGGACTAGCGGGGACTAGCGGAGGTCGTCCGCGCCGATGTGGTGGACGCGGACCAGGTTGGTGGAGCCGGAGACGCCGGGTGGGGAGCCCGCGGTGATGACGACGAGGTCGCCGCGCTGGCAGCGGCCGAGGCGCAGGAGTTCCTCGTCGACCTGGCGGACCATCTCGTCCGTGGAGTCGACCATCGGGCCGAGGAAGGTCTCCACGCCCCAGGTGAGATTGAGCTGGGAGCGGGTGCCCGGCTCCGGGGTGAAGGCCAGCAGGGGGATCGGGGAGCGGTAGCGGGAGAGGCGGCGGACGGTGTCGCCGGACTGGGTGAAGGCGACGAGGAACTTGGCGCCGAGGAAGTCGCCCATTTCGGCCGCCGCGCGGGCGACGGCGCCGCCCTGGGTACGGGGCTTGTTGCGCTCGGTGAGCGCGGGGAGGCCCTTGGCGAGGATGTCCTCCTCGGCGGCGGCGACGATGCGGCCCATGGTCCTGACCGTGGCGATCGGGTACTTGCCGACGCTGGTCTCACCGGAGAGCATCACCGCGTCGGTGCCGTCGATGACGGCGTTGGCGACGTCGGAGGCCTCCGCCCGGGTGGGGCGGGAGTTGTCGATCATCGAGTCGAGCATCTGGGTCGCGACGATCACCGGCTTCGCGTTCCGCTTCGCCAGCTTGATCGCGCGCTTCTGGACGATCGGCACCTGCTCCAGCGGCATTTCGACGCCGAGGTCGCCGCGGGCGACCATGATGCCGTCGAAGGCGTCGACGATCTTCTCCAGGTTCTCGACCGCCTGGGGCTTCTCGATCTTGGCGATGACGGGGAGGTGGCAGTCCTCCTCCGCCATCACCCGGTGCACGTCCACGACGTCGTCGCCGTTGCGGACGAAGGACAGGGCGATGATGTCGGCCCCGGTGCGCAGCGCCCAGCGCAGGTCCTCGATGTCCTTCTTGGAGAGGGCGGGGACGGAGACGGCCACGCCGGGCAGGTTGAGGCCCTTGTGGTCGGAGATCATCCCGCCTTCGATGACGATGGTGTGCACGCGCGGCCCGTCGACGTCGACGACTTCGAGGGTGACGCGGCCGTCGTCGACGAGGATGCGCTCGCCCTTGTTGACGTCGTTGGCCAGCCCCTCGTAGGTGGTGCCGCAGCGGAAGCGGTCGCCTTCGATGGGTTCGACGGTGATGGTGAACTCGTCTCCGCGTTCAAGGAGTACGGGTCCCTCGTGGAAGCGGCCGAGCCGAATCTTCGGACCTTGAAGGTCGGCGAGGATGCCGACGCTGCGACCGGTCTCCAGCGAGGCCTTGCGGACTCGCCGGTAACGCTCCTCGTGCTCGGCATAGGTGCCGTGGCTGAGGTTGAAGCGGGCCACGTCCATTCCGGCTTCGACGAGTGCCTTGATCTGCTCGTACGAGTCGGTCGCGGGTCCCAAAGTACAGACGATTTTTGCTCGGCGCATGCTGCCGAGCCTATGACTTACTCGCGGGTAAAGAACCGGAAAGCAGCCACTCCCCCATGGCCTTTGCATGGCGGGTTATCGACAACTAATGAAACGTGCATAGGGGTGCTCCGATGAGCACACAGAGCGTCCTTTCACAGCTCGGGGCGGGTAATCGTGAAGCGCGCCGTGACGTGCGCGGATACGGTCTGGCGCGCGGGTTCGAGGTCGAACGCGGGCGCGTCCCCGGCGGACCGGCCGCGGAAGGCCGCCACCGGCATCGCCAGGTCCGCCTCCCCCTGCGTGTCCAGGTCGGACAGCTCGACCAGGGCGACGAGCCCGGCGCCCAGCGCCCCCGCGTACTCCCGGGCGCGCTGCACGGCCTCCCGGACCGCCTGCTGCCGGGCCTGGCCGTGGACGGGTGAGTCGGGGCGCAGCCCCCACCAGGGTCCTTCGACCCGGGTCAGTTCGAGGTCGGCGAGGCGGGTGGTGAGTTCGCCGAGGGCGGTGAAGTCGGTGACGGTCACGGTGAGGTGCACCCGGCCGTGGTAGGCCCGCACCCGTTCCTGGCGGCCCCTGGCCAGCTCAGGGCTGATCGCGAAGGCGCCGGTCTCCAGCTTCTCGATCGCCTCGCCGTAGGACTTCACCAGCTCCAGCGCCCGTTGGTTGCGGCGGGTGAGGTCTTCCAGCGCGGCGCCGCGGTCGGTGCCGCGCGCGCTGACAGTGACGGAGAGGCGGGCGATCTCGGGGTCGACCTCCAGGTGTGCTTCGCCGAGCACGGCGACGCGCGGGGTGTCGGGGGTGCCGTACGGGACGTGCCGATCCATGGGCGGACTCCTGTTCGGGGCTCGCGGACGTGGCTTGATCCTGCCCTGTGCCGGGGGTGCCAAGGGGGTGTTGCGGAACGGTACGGCTGGGCCAGAATCTACGCGCGTTGTGCCCATTTCGCAGGTATCTCAGGGGAGTTCAGCCATGCCGCTCAACCGTCGGACGTTTCTGGGCCGCACCGCGGCCACCAGCGCGGGGGTCGCGATCGCCTCGGCCGCGACCACGGGAGCAGCCGGGGCTCACGGCGGTGGGCGGGGCCGCGACCGGTACGAGTTCACCGTCATGGGCACCACCGATCTGCACGGCAACGTCTTCAACTGGGACTACTTCACGGACGCCGAGTTCGACGACGCGGCGCACAACGACGTGGGCCTCGCGAAGATCTCGACCCTGGTGGAGCAGGTCCGGAAGGAGAAGGGGCGGCGCAATGCGCTGCTGATCGACGCGGGCGACACCATCCAGGGCACCCAGCTGTCGTACTACTACGCCAAGGTCGACCCGATCACCGGCGAGGGCGGCCCGGTGCATCCGATGGCGCAGGCGATGAACCTCATCGGCTATGACGCGGCGGCGCTCGGCAACCACGAGTTCAACTACGGCATCCCGGTGCTGCGGAAGTTCGAGGAGCAGTGCGACTTTCCGCTGCTGGGCGCGAACGCGCTGGACGCCGCGTCGCTGCGGCCCGCCTTCCCGCCGTACTGGATGACCCGGCTGCGCACGCCGTGCGGGCGCGGCGTGAAGGTGGCGGTGCTGGGGCTGACGAACCCGGGGATCGCGATCTGGGACAAGGCGAATGTGCAGGGGAAGATGACCTTCCCCGGTCTGGAGGAGCAGGCGGCGAAGTGGGTGCCGCGGCTGCGCTCGATGGGTGCGGACGTGGTGATCGTCGCGGCGCATTCGGGCTCCAGCGGGACGTCCAGCTACGGCGACCAGCTGCCGTACGTGGAGAACGCGGCCGCGCTGGTGGCCGAGCGGGTGGCGGGCATCGACGCGATCCTGGTGGGCCACGCGCATGTGGAGATCGCCGAGCGGCGGGTGGTGAACAAGGAGACGGGCCGGGAGGTCGTGCTGTCCGAACCGCTGAAGTGGGGCCAGCGGCTGACCTGCTTCGACATCGGTCTTGAGTGGGCGCGGGGCCGCTGGCGGGTGGAGTCGGTGGCGGCGAAGGTGCTGAACTCGGCTTCGGTGGCGGAGGATCCGCGGATCGTGGGGCTGCTCGGCGATGAGCACAGACGAGTCGTCGGGTACGTCAACCAGGTCATCGGCACGTCCACGGCGGCGATGACGGCCGCGGAGGCGCCGTACCAGGACGCGCCGATCATCGACTTCATCAACCATGTGCAGACGGAGACGGTGAAGGCGGCGCTGGCGGGCACGGAGCACGCGGAGCTGCCGGTGCTGTCGCAGGCGTCGTGTTTCTCGCGCACGGCGCGGATTCCGGCCGGGGAGGTGACGATCCGGCAGGTGGCGGGGCTGTATCCGTTCGAGAACACGCTGGAGGCCAGGGTGCTGACGGGCGCCCAGCTCAAGGACTATCTGGAGTTCTCGGCGCGGTATTACGTACAGACCCCGGCGGGCGGCGAGGTGGACCCGTCGAAGCTGACGAACGCCGGCGACACCCCCGACTACAACTACGACGCGGTGAGCGGTCTGACGTACGAGATCGACATCGCGAAGCCGGTGGGGTCGCGGATCGCCGCGCTGCGCTTCGACGGCGAGCCGGTCGAGGCGTCGGCGCGGTTCGTGCTGGCGGTGAACAACTACCGGGCGAGCGGCGGGGGCAACTTCCCGCACGTGGCCGCCGCCCGGCAGGTGTGGGCCAACTCGGAGGAGATCCGTAACACGATCATCGCGTGGGTGAAGGCGAAGGGGACGATCGACGGGGCCGGGTTCGCTTCGGTGGACTGGAAGCTGACGCGCGACGGCACGCCGGTGTTCTGAGCCCCGCCGTCGGCGCCGGTCAGGTCCGGGTGTGGGTCAGGCCGGTGCGCTGGTCGGGGAGGTGCATGCGGCCGCTGCCCCGGGCGACCGGCGCCGATGGGGCGGCGGGCCGCGGCGGGGCGGCGGCGCCCGGCCGGGAGGGCTGGAGCCCGAAGGTGGTGAAGGCGGTGCGGGGCGGCAGGGGGTGGACGGGTTCGGCGCTGAGCGAGTTGAGGATGACGGCGGAGCGCCAGGCGGCCAGCCCGAGGTCGGGGGTGCCGACGCCGTGGGTGTGCCGCTCGGCGTTCTGCACGTGCACGGATCCCTTGATGAGGGGGTCGAGGACCAGCCGGTGCTGGGCGTCGATGCGGGGCCGTTCGGAGGCGTCGCGCCGGATGTAGGGGTCGAGGGCGGCGAGCAGGGTGTCGACGCGGCGCTCGCGGTAGCCGGTGGCGAGGACGACGGCCTCGGTGGTGTGGCGGACGCGGGTGCCCTGGTGGACGTGTTCCAGGTGGAGTTCGAGCCGGGCGGCGGCGATGCGGCCGGCGGTGCGGACGGTGACGCCGGGGGTGAGGACTGCGCCGGGCCAGCCGCCGCCCTGCTGGGCGCGGCGGTACAGCTCGTGGTGGATGGCGGTGATGGTCTCGTGTGCGATGCCCTTGTAGAGCTGCCACTGTCCGGGGAGGAGCTGGTCGCGGACGGCTTCGGGGAGGGCGTGGAAGTAGCGGGTGTAGTCGGGGCTGAACTGCTCCAGGCCGAGCTTGCTGTACTCCATGGGCGCGAAGGACGGCGTACGGGCGAGCCAGTGCAGCCCTTCGGCGCCGAGCGGCCGGTTGCGCAGCAGGTCGAGGAAGACCTCGGCGCCGGACTGGCCGGAGCCGACGACGGTGATGTGGCCGGTGTTCAGCAGCCGTTCGCGGTGTTCCAGGTAGTCGGCGGAGTGCAGGACGGGGACGTTGGGGGCCTCGGCGAGGGGGCGCAGGGTCTCCGGGACGTGGGGTTCGGTGCCGACGCCGAGGACGAGGTGGCGGGCGTGGGCGCGGCCGGGGGACACGGCTTCGCCGTCGGGGCCGAGCCTGCTGAAGTCGATTTCGAACAGCTCGTGGTCGTGGTCCCAGCGGACGGCGTCGATCCGGTGGCCGAAGTGGAGGCCGGGGAGCTGTTCGCTGACCCAGCGGCAGTAGGCGTCGTATTCGGTGCGTTCGATGTGGAAGCGCTCGGCGACGTAGAAGGGGAAGAGCCGTTCGCGGGCCTTGAGGTAGCTGAGGAAGCTCCAGGGGCTGGTGGGGTCCGCGAGGGTGACGAGGTCGGCGAGGAAGGGGACCTGGACGGTGGCGCCGTCGATGAGGAGGCCCGGGTGCCAGTGGAAGGCGGGCCGCTGTTCGTAGAAGGCGGTGCGCAGGGTGGGGACGCCGTGGGCGAGGGCGGCGAGGGAGAGGTTGAACGGGCCGATGCCGACGCCCGCGAGGTCCAGGGGCTGTCCCGGGGTGGTGGGGTCGGGTTCGGGGGCGGACGGCGGTGCGGGGGGTTGTGGGGTGCTCATGGGGTGGTCGTGCCTTCCACGAGGTCGAGCAGCCGGCGCAGATCGCCGGGCTGGATGTGCGGGTTGAGAAGGGTGGCCTTGAGCCACAGCCCCTCGGGGGTGGCCGCGCGGCCGAGGACGGCGGTGCCGCGGTGCAGGAGGCGACGGCGCAGCGCGGCGACGGCGGCGGGTCCGGCTCCGGCGGGGCGGAAGAGGACGGTGGAGAGGGTGGGGCGGGCGTACAGCTCCAGTCCGGGGCGGCTCCGGACGAGGTCGGCGAGGGCCGCGGCGTGTGCGCAGACCTGGTCGACGAGGTCGCCGAGGCCGTGGCGGCCGAGGGCGCGCAGGGTGACGGCGATCTTGAGGATGTCGGCGCGGCGGGTGGTGCGGAGGGAGCGGCCGAGCAGATCGGGCAGTCCGGCGTCGGTGTCGTCGGTGGCGTTGAGGTAGGCGGCGTGGTGGCCGAGGGGGGCCAGGGCGGTGGTGTCGGGGACGGCGAGCAGTCCGGCGGCGGCCGGTTGCCAGCCGAGCTTGTGCAGGTCGAGGGCGACGGTCGGGGCGCGGTCGAGTCCGTCGAGCCGCTTGTTCAGGGTGTCGCTGAACAGGAGCGGCCCGCCGTAGGCGGCGTCGATGTGGAGGGTCGCGCCGTGGGTGTCGCAGAGGTCGGCGAGGTGCAGGAGGGGGTCGATGGCACCGGTGTCGGTGGTGCCCGCGGTGGCGACGAGCAGGGTGGGGCGGTCGGGTGGTGCCCCTTCGATGTCGCCGAGGGCGTGGTGGACGCGGGCCGGGTCGAGGACGCCGCCGGGGGTGGGGAGGGTGTGCGGCGGGTGCAGGCCGAGCAGCCAGGCGGCGCGCTGGACGCTGTGGTGGGCGTTGGCGCCGCAGACGATACGGAGGGGCGCGCCGCGGGCGGCTTCGCGGGCGAGCAGCAGGGCGAGCTGGTTGGACTCGGTGCCGCCGGTGGTGACGAGGGCGTCGGGGGCGGGTCCTTGCGGGTAGACCAGCTCGGCGAGGGCGCGGCAGGTCAGCGCCTCCAGTTCGGCGGCGGCCGGGGCCTGGTCCCAGGAGTCGAGGGACGGGTTGAGCGCGGAGACGGCGAGGTCGGCGGCGGCCGCGACGGCGAGTGGCGGGCAGTGCAGATGGGCGGCGCAGTGCGGGTCGGCCGGGTCGGCGGCGCCCGCGGTGAGGGCGGTGACGAGGGTGCGCAATGCGCGGTGCGGCCCTTCCCCGTGGTCGGGGAGGGAGGGTAGGGCCGCACCGCGCAGCTGGTGGCCCACGGCGCCGGGTCCTCCGGCGGGGATCGGCCCGCCGCGGTCGGCGGCGCCGTGGGTGAGGGCGTCGAGGACGGTGTCGAGCATCGGGCGAAGCGCGCCTGGGCCCTCGCTCCCCCCGGCGAGGAGGCGGGCGGTGCCGAAAGCGGGCATGGGCGTGCCCCTAGGAGGTGTCTGGGGTCGGACGGGTGCTGCTCTGGCGTATGTCGGAGCTGCCTCAAGCTACTTCGCCCGCAAGCGGATCGACCGGGGTTGGCCCGAAGTGCACCCGTTCGAGGTACGGCCCGGTCGGTGTGGGTTGATCGGTGATCAGCGGGAGGTCCGCCGTTCCCGCCGGGGAGGCGTGGCCGGGTGGCGGTAGGGGTGGGCGGGGGTGCGGGAGCGGTAGACGACGTAGGGCCGGGCGAGGTAGCCGACGGGGACGGTGAAGGCGTGGACGAGGCGGCTGAAGGGCCAGAGGGCGAACAGGGCCATGGCGAGCGCGGCGTGGATCCGGTAGACGAGGGGCGCGCCGGTCATGGCGGTCACGTCGGGGTCGAGGGTGAACAGGCTGCGGAACCAGACGGACACGCCCTGCCGGTAGTCGTAGGCGTGGTGACCGGCGCCGGTGGCGGTGGCGGTGAGCCCGGCGAGCAGGACGGTGGCGAGCAGCGGGTACACGGCGCGGTCGCTGCGGCTGGTGGCGGCGCGTACGGCGGGGACGCGCAGCCGCCGGTACAGCAGGATGCCGAGGCCGGTGGCGGTGGCGAGCCCCGCGGTGCCGCCGACGAGGAGGGCGTTGGCGTGGTACAGGCCCTCGCTGACGTGGAGGTGCTCGGTGAGGGTCTCGGGGATGATCAGGCCGACGACGTGTCCGGCGATCACGAAGAGCAGCCCGTAGTGGAAGAGGGGGCCGCCGATGCCGAGGAGGCGGTGTTCGTGGAGCTGGCTGGAGCGGGTGGTGAAGCCGAACCGGTCGTAGTGGTAGCGCCAGGCGGTGCCCGCGGTGAAGAGGACGAGGGCGAGGTAGGGCAGGACGCCCCACAGGGCGATGTGGACGTGGGTCATCGGCCGCTGCCTTCCGCGACGGGGCTGATGCCGAACGGCTCCAGCCCGACGGTTTCGGTGGGGGGTCCGTTGCGGGCGAGCGCGAGGGCCGCGGCGCGGTCGGTGGGTGAGGTCCCGGGCAGGGTGTCGCAGACGGCGCGCAGGACGTCGGCGTACGGGCTGCCGTGGTCGGTGAGGGCGAGCCTGAGCAGTTCGAGACCGGCGCGGTGGTCGAGCAGGACGCGGGTGCCGGGGCCGGGGCAGCGGGCGGCGAACTCCAGGATCAGCGGCAGGTGGTCGGGCAGTTCGTCCTCGGGTGGCTCCCATCCCTCGGCCCGGTAGCGGGCCTTGAGGCCGGCGAGGGTGGCGCCGCGGCGGCGGGTGTCGCCGTCGGTGTAGTAGGTGAGGTGCAGGGTGCGGCGGCGGCTGCGGTCGAAGGTGTGGACGTAGGCCGCGGCCAGGTCGAGCGCCGGGGTGCCGTCGACGGCGGCGCAGAACCGCAGCAGGGGTGCGGCGGCGGGGGTGGCGAGTCGGGTGAGGGCGTCGGTCACGAGGGTGTGGCGGGCGGGCCAGTCGGGGCCGGGGTAGCCGAGGAGGAGGGCGGCGGACTGGTGCAGCGCGGGGGTGGCGGGGTTCACCGGTCGCCGTCCTCGCGGCGGGGGAACAGTCCGGCGGGGCGGCCGCGGCCGTTCCAGCCCAGCAGGTTGAGCCGCCCGGCGAGCCCGGCCCCGGCCCCTGCGGGTTCGGCGGGTTCGGGCACCGGGGGCGCGTGGAAGGCGCCGGGGGCGTCGTACGGCATCATGCCGGGCAGTCCGTCGCCGTCGAGGCTGCAGCTGTCGGTGGGGGCGTCGCCGCCGGAACCGCCGGGCCCCGCGGTGTAGCTGGTGGGGATGACGTACCGCTCCTCGTACTTGGCGAGGGCGAGCAGCCGGTACATGGCCTCGATGCCGTCGCGGTCCATGCCGACGGCCGCGGCGATGGCGGGGTCGCGGTCCTCGCCGAGGTTGACGCGCCGCATGTGGCTGCGCATGGCGGCCAGTCGGCACAGGGCGGCCTCGACGGGTTCGGGGTCGCCCGCGGTGAACAGCCCGGCGAGGTATTCGAGCGGGATGCGCAGGCTGTCGATGGCGCCGAAGAGGTTGACCGGGTCCTCGCCGTCGTGGCCGGTGGCGGTGAGGGCGTCGACGACCGGGGAGAGCGGGGGGACGTACCAGACCATGGGCATGGTGCGGTATTCCGGGTGCAGCGGCAGGGCCACCCGGTAGCGGCTGATGAGGGCGTGCACCGGGGAGCGGCGGGCGGCCTCGATCCAGTCGTCCGGGATACCGGAGTCGGCGGCGGCGCGGGCGACGGCGGGGTCGTCGGGGTCGAGGAAGCAGTCGAGCTGGGCGCGGTAGAGGTCCTGTTCGTCGGGGGTGGCGGCGGCCTCGCCGACCTTGTCGGGGTCGTAGAGGATGACGCCGAGGTAGCGCAGCCGTCCGACGCAGGTCTCGGAGCACACGGTGGGCTCGCCCGCCTCGATCCGCGGGTAGCACAGGGTGCACTTCTCGGCCTTGCCGCTGCGGTGGTTGAAGTAGACCTTCTTGTACGGGCAGCCGCTGACGCACATGCGCCAGCCGCGGCAGCGGTCCTGGTCGACCAGGACGATGCCGTCCTCGATCCGCTTGTACATCGCGCCGGAGGGGCAGACGGCGACGCAGGACGGGTTGAGGCAGTGCTCGCAGATGCGGGGCAGGTAGAAGAGGTACGCCTGTTCGTACTCCAGCCGGACCTTTTCGCTCATCTTCGCCAGGACCGGGTCGCCCGCGAGGTGTTCGGGGCCGCCGCCGAGGTCGTCGTCCCAGTTGGGGCCCCAGGTGACGGCGGTGGGGCGGCCGTCGATGAGGGAGCGGGGCGGGGCGGTGGGCACGTCGTCGCCGAGCGGGGCGGTGGTGAGGTTGTCGTAGTCGTAGGTCCAGGGCTGGTAGTAGTCGTCGAGCCGGGGCAGTTCGGGGTTGGCGAACAGCCGGGCGAGGCGGCGGGCGCGGCCGCCGGTGCGGGGGACGAGCTTGCCGCGCTTGAGCTGCCAGCCGCCCTTCCAGGTGTCCTGGTCCTCGTAGCGGCGGGGGTAGCCCTGGCCGGGGCGGGTCTCGACGTTGTTGAACCAGACGTATTCGGTGCCGGAGCGGTTGGTCCAGGTCTGTTTGCAGGTGACCGAGCAGGTGTGGCAGCCGATGCACTTGTCGAGGTTCATGACCATGGCGATCTGGGCCATCACCCGGGGGCGGCGGGGCATGTCAGTACTCCACGTTCTGGGAGCGGCGCCGGATGACGGTGACCGCGTCCCGCTGGTTGCCGGTGGGGCCGTAGTAGTTGGGGGCGAAGGAGAGCTGGGCGTAGCCGCCGATGAGGTGGGTGGGCTTGATGAGGAGTTTGGTGAGGGCGTTGTGGACGCCGCCGCGGCGCCCTGTGGCCTCGGACTTGGGCACGTTCACCAGCCGTTCCTGCACGTGGTACATGAACACGGTGCCGGCCGGCATGCGGTGGGAGACGACGGCGCGGGCGACGACGACACCGTTGGCGTTCACGGCCTCGATCCAGTCGTTGTCGCGGACGCCGACGGCTTCGGCGTCGGGGACGCTGAGCCAGATGACGGGGCCGCCGCGGGCCAGGGTCTGCATCAGGAGGTTTTCCTGGTACTCGGAGTGGATGGACCACTTGGAGTGCGGGGTGACGTAGCGGACGGTGACCGCGCGGCCGTCACCGCCTTCCGCCCCGGGTGGTGCCTCGCCGAGGGCGGCGAGGTCCAGCGGGGGCCGGTAGACGGGGAGTTGTTCGCCGAGTTCGGCCATCCAGGAGTGGTCGAGGTAGAAGTGCTGGCGGCCGGTGAGGGTGTGCCAGGGCTTGCGGTGCTCGGTGTTGATGGTGAACGGGGCGTACCGGCGGTCGGGGGCTTCCTTGCCGGACCATTCGAAGCTGGCGCCGACCTGCACGGGCCTGGCCTGGGTGTCGGAGAACACGACGCGGCGTTCGGCCACGGAGGCGCCCAGTTCGGTGAGGCCGGAGCCGGTGCCGCAGCGGTCGGCGAGCCGGGCGAACCCTTCGGCGGCGACGCGTCCGTTGGTGGTGCCGGAGAGGGCGAGGATGGCTTCGCACATCTTGGCGTCGGTGTCCAGCAGGGGCCTGCCCTCGGCGGCGCCGCGGGTGGCGGTGCCGCAGCGTTCGGCGAGCCAGTCGGCTTCCGGGCCGGGGTGCACGGTGATGCCCTTGACCTGCATGCCGGACTGCTCGGGGAGGGGGCCGAAGGCGGCGAGGCGGTCGGCGACGGCGGTGTAGTCGCGGGTCACCAGGGTCAGGTTCGGCAGGTTCGTACCGGGTACGGCGGGGGTACGGCCGTCGCGCCAGTCGGGTACGGCCCCGCCGGGCTGGGCCGTCTCGCCCGGGGTGTCGTGCATCAGGGCGGTGGCGACCAGGTCGTGGGCCACGTCCAGCCGCCCGGCGGCGAGTTCGCTGAGCTTGCGGGCGAGGCCGTGGAAGATGTCGAAGTCGGTGCGGGCCTGCCAGGGCGGGATGATGGCGGGGGTGAAGGCGTGCACGTAGGGGTGCATGTCGGTGCTGGACAGGTCGTGTTTCTCGTACCAGGTGGCGGCGGGGAGCACGAGGTCGGCGAAGAGCGTGGTGGAGGTCATCCGGAAGTCCAGCGCGAGCAGCAGGTCGAGCTTTCCGCGGGGCGCCTCGTCCTGCCAGGTGAGGTCGGCGGGGCGGTTTCCGGGCGGGGTCTCCTCGGCGGTGGCGTTGTCCTGGGCGCCCAGGAGGTGGCGCAGGAAGTACTCGTTGCCCTTGGCGGAGGAGCCGATGAGGTTGGCCCGCCATACGGTGAGCACGCGGGGCCAGTTCTCCGGTGCGTCGGGGTTCTCGCAGGCGAACTCCAGCTCTCCGGAGGAGAGTTGGTCGGTGACCCACTCCCCCGCCGATCGTCCGCTCTCGTTGATCCGGCGGCCCAGTTCCAGGGGGTTGGCGGCGAAGGTGGGGTACGAGGGCATCCAGCCCAGCCGCATGGACTGGGCGACCAGGTCGGCGGTGTGGCGGCCGGTGAACAGGCCCTGGCCGGTGGGTGAGGCGAGCGCGTCGGCGCCGTACCGTTCGTAGCGCCACTGGGAGGTGTGGAGGTACCAGTACGGGGTGCCGGCCATCTGCCGGGACGGGCGGGCCCAGTCGGCGGCGGTGGCCAGCTGCTGCCAGCCGGTGTACGGGCGCACCTTCTCCTGGCCCACGTAGTGCGCCCAGCCGCCGCCGTTGACGCCCTGGCAGCCGGTGAGCAGCAGCAGGGTGAGGAAGGAGCGGTAGATGGTGTCGGAGTGGAACCAGTGGTTGGTGCCCGCCCCCATCACGATCATGCAGCGGCCGCGGGTCTTCTCCGCGGTGCCCGCGAACTCCCGTGCCGCGCGGATCACGGCGGCGGCCGGGACCGAGGTGATGGCCTCCTGCCAGGCGGGGGTGCAGGGTGCGGAGGCGTCGTCGTAACCGGCGGGCCACTGGCCGTCCAGGCCGGGGCGGCCCACCGCGTACTGGGCCAGGAGCAGGTCGAAGACGGTGGTGACGAGCCGTCCGCCGATCCGCCGGGCGGGGACGGTACGCCGGACCGTGGCGCCGGGGGTGTCGAAACGGGGCAGCTCGACCTCGGCGGTCTCGGCGCCGGGGGCCCGGTGGAGCGTGAGGCGGGGGGTGATGCCTTCCAGGTCGAGGTTCCAGCGGCCTTCGCCGTGCTTGCTCCAGCGGTCGCCGAGGGTGCCGTTCGGGACCGCGGGACGGTCGGTTTCCGCGTCGTACAGCACCGGCATCCAGTGCCGGTCCGCCTCGTCGGCGTGGGCGGCCAGGCCGGGTTCGGTGTCCGCCAGACCGGCGGCGGTGAGGAAGGTGCCGGGGGTGTGGCGCCCGTCCCGTTCGGTCAGTTCCACCAGGAAGGGCAGGTCGGTGAAGCGCCGTGCGTAGTCGGTGAAGTAGGGGACCTGGCGGTCGACGAAGAACTCCTTGAGGACGACGTGTCCCATCGCCATGGCCACCGCCCCGTCGGTGCCGGGGTGGGGGTGCAGCCATTCGTCGGCGAACTTGGTGGCGTCCGCGTAGTCCGGGGAGACCACGACCACCTTCTGTCCCCGGTAGCGGGCCTCGGCCATCCAGTGGGCGTCGGGGGTGCGGGTGACCGGCACGTTGGAGCCCCACAGCATCAGGTACGCCGCGTCCCACCAGTCGCCCGACTCGGGGACGTCGGTCTGGTCGCCGAAGACCTGCGGGGAGGCGATCGGCAGATCCGCGTACCAGTCGTAGAACGAGATCATCGGGGCACCGATCAGCGCCATGAAGCGGGCGCCGACCGCGTGGGAGGCCATGGACATGGCGGGGATGGGGGAGAAACCCGCGATCCGGTCCGGGCCGTGGGCGCTCAGGGTGTGCACATGGGCGGCGGCCGCGATCTCCAGGGCCTCCTCCCAGCCGATCCGCACCAGCCCGCCCTTGCCGCGGGCGGACTGGTAGCGGCGCCGTTTGACCGGGTCCGAGGTGATCTCCCCCCAGGCGGCGACGGGGTCGCCGAGCCGGTCGCGGGCCTCCCGGTAGAGCTCGAGGAGTACACCGCGGACGAGCGGGTGACGCACCCGGGTCGGCGAGTAGGTGTACCAGGAGAAGGAGGCGCCGCGCGGGCAGCCGCGCGGTTCGTACTCCGGCCGGTCCGGGCCGACCGAGGGGTAGTCGGTCTGCTGGGTCTCCCAGGTGATCAGCCCGTCCTTGACGTAGACCTTCCAGGAGCAGGAGCCGGTGCAGTTGACCCCGTGGGTCGAGCGCACCACCTTGTCGTGCGCCCAGCGCTCGCGGTACGGGGAGTCCTCCACGGTCTGGTCGGTCCGGTAGACGGCCCGCAGGTCGGGGGTGGTGGGGAGGCGACGCAGGGACGTCCCGGCGGCGAGGAGCCGTTCGGTCACGGCGGAGGCGAGGGTCCCGGTCTGCTGGTGGGGGGTGCGGCGCGCCACGGTCCACTCCTTCGGCGGTGGCTCCGCGCCGTGTCTTCCGGCCGGGGCCCTGGATGGATGTCGCGCGACAGCATCACTCGGGATTCGGCCATGAAGCCTGAGGTCTTTCGGTCATTTAGCATCACCTAGGCCGTTTTTTTCTCGCGGTTTGCCTTTTCCGCGCCGAACTTGCGTTCTGGTCGGAATATTCCGGTGGACCATTCCGGCCACGGAGAGCGACCACGCCCCGAGCGCCACCCAGGCACCGGCCTGACCGATGAGGACCAGCGGGCGCAAGCCCTCTGCCTTGCCGAGGGCGCCCGTGGAGACCGCGTACATACCGGTGGGGAAGACGATCGTCCACCAGGTGGGTTCGTACGCCAGCGGTATCCGGTGCCGCAGATGCCGCCAGGCACCGGCGGCCAGCAGCGGCGGCAGCAGACAGGTGGCCCAGGCCCACAGGACGAGGAGGACATCGCGGTTCAGGGCGGGGCCCAGGGCCGCGTCGAGCCCCGGGTGGGCGAGGCGGGCCCCGGCCAGGAGGCTGATGGCGCAGGCCCCCATGGTGATCCAGTAGGGCGGCGTCAGGTCCCGCGGCGCCACGCCGAACCGCAGCAGCCGGCCCGCCACCAGCGTGGCCACCGCCGCGTACAGCAGCAGCCCGGCCGCCCACGCGAGCGCGGTGCCCGGCAGGCCACGGGCGGGCGCCGGCCCGCTCACGGCCAGCACGGCGGACTGGACGCCCACCACGCACAGGAACCAGGTGCCCTCGGCCCGCCGCACAGCCCCGCCCGCGCCGAGCCGGTGCGCCATCCGCGCCACGCATCCCAGCAGGACGGTGCAGACGGGCACGGCCAGCACCGTCAGGACCGTCGTGACCGCCCGCCACGGTCCGTGCGCCAGCCGGGCGGCGAGCACATCGGAACCGGCGACGAAGGTGAAGAAGCCGAACACCCGTCCCGGGTCGCGCAGATCAGCGGCCACCTCCCGCGAATGGCGCGCCACGCGCCACACCAGCGCCGCCAGCAGCCCGGCGTAGAGCGCGACGGCCAGCTCCAGCAGCGCGTCCGACACCTGTGGGGCGCCCGCCGCCGCGAGCCCCTGGGACACGATGCCGGTCGCCATGACGGGAGCGAAGGCGGCGGGTGGCAGGTCACGGGCCGTTGCCCCGTACATCGTCCGTGTCACAGGGGAAGGGTGCCATCGGCGGTGGTTTCCCCAGCGTTCACCTTGCTCAGTGTTGGTTCGAGTTGGCCTTTGTCGGCCCGTGTTTTGGTGCGCGCTTGGCACAACGCCTCCCTTCCCTCGACCGGCCGAACGCGGTCGGGGGAAGGGAGGGGCTCGTGTGGCGTGAAGTACCAACACGAACAGGTGTTTCCCCCCTCTGACGGCGGGGTGCGCGCCGCGGCTACGCCCTCTGCTTCTCCTCCTGCTTCTCCCGCACTCGCAGGGCGCGCCGCAGGTCGTCGAGCTGGTCTTCGAGGCAGCGGCGCAGGGCGGGGAGCAGGTCGGGGGTGGTGAGGCATTCCTCGCCGAGCCGCAGGGTCGTGGCGTCCACCGTCGTCGGGAAGCCGGACCGGGCGATCGCCTGGGCGATGGCGGGTCCGCGGCGGGCGGCGGTGGTCACGGCGTCGGTGAAGTAGCGCGGTACGTACGCGGTGAGCAGGTCGTGGTGTTCGGGCTGCCAGAAGCCGGTGGCGGTCGCGGTGACCAGATAATTGGAGAGAGGCGCGATTGGGGTGGTCTCGCCGAACAGGGCGTCCCAGGCGGCCTGTTTGGCCTCCGGGTCGGGAAGCGCGGCGCGGCAGCGGGCGGCGCCCTCCTGGCCGGTGGCGCTGGAGTCGCGGGCGAGTTCGGCGTCGATGTCGGCGGGGTCGGCTGCGCCGAGGATCGCGAGCCTGCCGAGGATCTGCCAGCGCAGTTCGGGGTCGAGGGCGGGCCCGCCGGGGACGGTGTCGCCGTCGAGCCAGTCGGTCAGCTCGGCGGGGGCGGTGGCGCTGGCGATGTAGGTGCGTACGGCGGAGAGCCGCAGCCCGGGCCCGGAGCCGTCCTCTGTGCGGCGCAGCAGGTCGCGGCAGGTGGCGGCGAGGGTGTTGAGGGCGGCGGGGCGCTGGTCGGCGGGGAGGTAGCGGTCGGCGATCTGGGTGCGGGCGAAGGCGAGGACGCCCTGCACGATCGCTATGTCGGTCTCGTGCGGGAGGTGGGTGCGGGCGATGTCGAGGTAGTCGGCGCCCGGGAGGTCGCCGTCGCGCACCATGTCGCGGGCGGCGTTCCAGAGGGTGGCGCGGCTGACGGCGTCGGGGAGGCCGGAGAGGGAGCGCACGGCGGCCTGCCAGGAGCGGGTGTCGAGGCGGATCTTGGCGTAGCTCAGGTCGCCGTCGTTGAGGAGCAGCAGATCGGGGCGGGGGCCGGTGAAGGAGAGGGTGGGGGCGGGGTCGGCGCCGTCGAGTTCGGTCTCGACGCGGTCGCGCAGCACGAGTTGGTGCGGGGCGGCGGGTTCGTGGTCGTAGAGGCCGATCGCGATGCGGTGGGGGCGGCGGCTCGTCGAGGGACCGCCCTCGTGACGGATGTCGAGGTGCCATTGGCCGCCGTCGGTGGTGAGGGCGGGGGTGAGGGTGTCGACTCCGGTGGTGCGCAGCCAGAGGTCGGCCCAGGCGTGGACGTCGCGGTCGGAGGATCGGGCGAGGGAGTCGATGAAGTCGGCGAGGGTGGCGTTGCCGAAGCGGTGCCGGGCGAGGTGTTCGTTGATCCCGGCGAGGAAGTCCTTTTCGCCGAGCCAGGTGACGAGCTGGCGCAGCGCGGAGGCGCCCTTGGCGTAGGAGATGCCGTCGAAGTTGAGGCGGGCGGCGGCGGTGTCGGGGACGAGTGCGGGCGCGGGGGCGACGGGGTGGGTGGAGGGGCGCTGGTCGGCGTCGTAGCCCCAGCCCTTGTGACGGATGCCGAAGTCGGCCCAGGTGCCGGTGTAGCGGCTGGTCTCGGCGATGATCTGGAAGCCCATGTACTCGGCGAAGGACTCGTTGAGCCAGATGTCGTCCCACCAGGTCATGGTGACGAGGTCGCCGAACCACATGTGGGCCATCTCGTGGGCGATGACCATGGCGCGGGTCTGGCGTTCGGCGTCGGTGACGGCGGAGCGGAAGACGAATTCGTCGCGGAAGGTGACGAGGCCGGGGTTCTCCATGGCGCCGGAATTGAACTCGGGGACGAACGCCTGGTCGTAGGAGTCGAAGGGGTACGGCTCGTCGAAGATCTCGCGGTAGCGGTCGAAGCAGCGCCGGGTGATGTCGAAGAGTTCATCGGCGTCGGCTTCGAGGTGAGGGGCGAGCGAGCGGCGGACGTGCAGTCCGAACGGCAGTCCGGCGTGCTCGGTGTGCACGGAGTGGTACGGGCCGGCGGCCAGCGCGACCAGATAGGTGCTGATGGGCGGGGTGGGGGCGAACCGCCAGCGGCCGTCGGCGGGGTCGCCGTCGCGGGTGGCGATGCCGTTGCCGAGGACGGTCCACCGGGGCGGGGCGGTGACGCGGACGTCGAAGACCGCCTTGAGGTCGGGCTGGTCGAAGGCGGCGAAGACGTCGCTGGCGTCGGCCATGCAGCACATGGTGTAGAGGTACTTCTCACCGTCGGCCGGGTCGGTGAAGCGGTGCATGCCCTCGCCGGTGTGCGAGTACGTCATGTCCGTCTCGACGCGCAGCTCGTGCTCGCCCTCGGTGAGGCCGGTGAGCGGGAGCCGTCCGTCGGCGATGACCACGGCGGGGTCGAGGGCGAGGTCGTGTCCGTCGAGCACCGCCCGGTGCAGGGCGGCGGGGTTCAGCTCCACGAAGGTGTCCGCGCCGGCCTCGCGGGCGGTGAAACGGATGGTCGTGGTGGAGCCGAACCGTTCGTCGCCGCGGGTGAGGTCGAGGTCGATCGTGTAGCGGTGGACCTCGACGAGGCGGGCTCGGATCTGCGCTTCCTCGCGCGTCAGTACGGACATGGGGACATGCTGCCCTACGGGCGGTGGGCGGCACACGGGTCTTCAGGGTCTGCCGGGCGCGGGGGCGGACGGGGGCGCACCACCGGTGTGCGCCCGCGCCGTACGCCCGGCGGACGGGGTCCGCGGCTGACTCAGGAGCGCGCGATCGTCTCGTGATGCCGGATGACCTCGGCGATGATGAAGTTGAGCAGCTTTTCGGCGAAGGCGGGGTCGAGTTTGGCGCTTTCCGCCAGTTCGCGCAGTCGGGTGATCTGGCGGGCCTCGCGGGCGGGGTCGGCCGGGGGCAGCTTGTGGGCGGCCTTGAGGTGACCGACCTGCTGGGTGCACTTGAAGCGCTCGGCGAGCATGTGGACCACGGCCGCGTCGATGTTGTCGATGCTGTCGCGCAGCCGGGCCAGCTCCGCGCGTACGGCGTCCTCGACCTCGTCGGTCGTGCTGGTCGGGTCGGGCTGGCCGGTGCGGTCGGCGGGGTCGGTCTCGCGGTGCGTCATGGCCCCTGACCCTATGCCAGCGGGGCCGCGGCCTCGGCCCCGGGACCGCCCCGCCCCCGGTGGGGGGTTGTGAAGGGGACGGGACGGTCTCCCGTGGAGGTCTGCCCCCTCGGTCGCAGCGCCTCCACCGTGAAGGAGCCGCAAATGCGAGACGGGGTTCCCTTTGACGCCGGGATTTTCCGCACGGGCCGATCGGACCGCGGTTACTCTCACCGGCATGATCGCGACGCTTCAGTGCACCGTCATCGACTGTCCGGACCCGCCCGCGCTGGCCGCCTTCTACGGCGCGATCCTGGGGTGGCGGGTGGATGACAGCGACCCGGAATGGGCGACCCTGACCTCGGCGGACGGGCAGCGGTTCGCCTTCCAGCTGGCACCGGACCACCGGCCGCCGCGCTGGCCGGACCCGGCGTATCCGCAGCAGATGCATCTGGACTTCGACGTGCCGACGATCGAGGACGCGGAGCGGGCGCAGCGGGAGGTGATCGCGCTGGGCGCGACGTTCCTGCACGACAGCCGCGGGGAGCGGTCGGGGTTCCGGGTCTTCGCCGACCCGGCCGGGCACCCGTTCTGCATCTGCTACGGCCAGATTTGACGAGGGCGGATACGGCACGGACCCGGCGCGCTCCGTCGCGCCGGGTCCGTGTCCACCGTGGGGGTGTGGTGAGGTCAGCCGCCGAGCTGGGCCGCGGCGCTCTTGATGTTCTGGGCGAAGGTGCTCACCTCGGTGTAGACACCGGGCTTGCCGGGCCGCGCGCAGCCCTCGCCCCAGCTGACGATGCCGACCTGGATCCACTGGCCCGCGTCGTCCTTGCGGAACATCGGGCCGCCGGAGTCGCCCTGGCAGGTGTCGACGCCGCCGGTGGACATCTTGCCCGCGCAGATCTCCTCGCCCGCGACGAGCTCGCTGTACGCCGACTTGCAGGTGGCGTCGTCGACGAACGGCACGGTGGCCTTGAGCAGGTAGCGCTGCTGGCCGCCGCCCTCGGTCGCGGCGCCCCATCCGGCGACAGTGAAGTCGCCCTTGTTGTACGCCGTGGTCTCGGCGATCTTCAGCGTGGGCTGGTTGATGGGCTTGGCGAGCTTGATGAGCGCCCAGTCCTTGCCGGTGCCGTTGTAGCCGGGGGCCTGGAGGACCCGGGTGGACTTGACCTTGACGGCGCTGGAGCTCTGGAGGTCGACGACGCCCGCGGTGGCGGTGATGGAGGTGTTGGCGCCGCTGCCGTCCACGCAGTGGGCGGCGGTGAGCACGATGTCCTGGGTGTAGAGGGCGCCGCCACAGCCCATGGAGAGCCGGACCATGAAGGGGAATTCACCCTGGGCGGCGCGGGTGCCGCCGACGACGGAGGGGCTGGGCTCGGGGCCGGCGGGCTGGGCGGTAGCGGTGCCCGGGGTGAGGCTGAACGCGGCGAGGGCGACCGCGCCGAGGGCCGCGGATCTCTTCAGGTGCTTCAGTGCGTTTCGCAACGGAAGTCCTTTCGTGGGGGGTTGCGCAAGAATGTCAGGCCCACGTCAAATGACAAGACCTGTGCATGCCCTGTGATTATGTGAAGTCCGCGAACGGCATGGCAAGGGTGACGTTCCGGCCATGCGCCCGGAGCGCCTCAGCGCACACGCCGTCACGCCCCCGCCGCCGTACCCGCGTCCGCCCCCGCGCGGCCTCCGCGCCACCACGCCCGGCCGCCCGTACAGTGGGCACGTGGCGGCACCGGGCAGCGACATCGAACACGGCTATCCGCACCTGGACATGGTCCGGGCCGCGCTCACCGCGCTCTACCGGCGGCTCTCGCGCGACACGGTGGACACGTTCGGGCTCAGCGTGGTCCCCGGCGATGTCGCCTTCTCCGACCAGGACGACCTCCACCTCGGCGTCCAGCGGGTGGCCCGGGTGATGGTGCAGCACATGCGGCTGCCGGACGCCCGGATGATCGTGAGCTTCCGCGAGATGCGGCACGCGGGGAACGTGGAGCTGGCCGCCGGGCCGGAGTACTTCATCGAGCTGAACTCCCGCTTCAAGACCCACCGCCGCGACATCGGGGCGGCCCTCGCCCACGAGGTCACCCATGTGTATCTGCACCGGCTCGACCTGGCCTTCCCCGGCACCCGCGACAACGAGATCCTCACCGACACCACCGCCGCCTACCTCGGCACCGGCTGGCTGCTGCTCGACGCGTACCGCCAGGACGCGGTGACCAGCCAGAAGCTGGGGTATCTGACGCCGGAGGAGTTCGGCTACGTCCTCGCCAAGCGGGCCCGGCTCTTCGGCGAGGACCCGTCCCCCTGGTTCACCAGCCCGCAGGCGTACGAGGCGTACACCAAGGGGCTGGAGCTGGCGCGGCGCGACGAACGGCAGCCACCGCTCGCGGCAGCGGGCTGGACCGGCCGCCACCGGTACGCCAAGGACCGCCGTTCGGCCCAGTCCGGCCGCCCCTCCCCCACCGGCGGCGACTACGCCTTCGAGGACGGCCCGCCGTTCAGCGTGTCGTTCCCCTGCCCGACCTGCCGTCAGCGCATCCGGCTCCCGGTGCGCGGCAGGCTGCGGGCGCGCTGCGGACTGTGCCGTACGGTCCTGGAGTGCGACACCTGACGGGCCGGAGCGGGACCGGGTCGGCGTTCGAGCGCACTCCACGTCGTACCCTCGCGTGCATGAGCCCCTCCATCGCCACCAACACCCGTGTCGCCCTGGACGAGCTGCTGGAGTTCGTCCGCCCGCGCCACCGCGCCATCCTGATGACCCGCCGGACCGACGGCTCCCCGCAGGCGTCCCCGCTGACCTGCGGCGTCGACGACTCCGGCCGCATCGTCATGTCCACCTACCCCGAGCGCGCCAAGGTCCGCAACGCCAAGCGCGAGTCGTCCGTCAGCCTGATCGTGCTGTCCGACGAGTGGAACGGCCCCTGGGTCCAGATCGACGGCACCGCCGAGGTGATCGACACCCCCGACTCTGTCGAACCGCTGGTCGAGTACTACCGCAACATCGCCGGTGAGCACCCGGACTGGGACGAGTACCGCTCGGCCATGCGCAAGCAGGGCAAGTCGCTGATCCGGGTCACGCCCGACCGCTGGGGCCCGATCGCCACCGGCGGCTTCCCCGCCCGGCTCGTTCAAGACGAGGGCTAGCCCCCGGACGCTCGAACGCCACGCGGCGCCCGCCCCCGGTCGGGATGGGGGGAGGCGCCGCGCGGCCGGTCCGTACGCCGTTGTACGGGCGGAGACCTTGAAGAACCGTCAGACCATGAGGGCCCGGTCGGTGGGGCGGATCGGGGCGGGCAGGGCGCTGGCCCCGGCCAGGTAGCGGTCCACGCCACGGGCCGCGGAGCGGCCCTCGGCGATGGCCCAGACGATCAGCGACTGGCCGCGGCCCGCGTCACCGGCGACGAAGACGCCCGGCACATTGGTCGCGAAGTCGGCGTCGCGCGCGACGTTGCCGCGCTCGTCCAGCTCCAGGCCGAACTGCTCGACGAGGCCGTTCTCCCGGTCGGTGCCGGTGAAGCCCATGGCCAGGGTGACCAGCTGGGCCGGGATCTTCCGCTCGGTGCCCGGCTTCTGCTCCAGCTTGCCGTCCTTGAACTCCACCTCGATCAGGTGCAGCCACTGGACGTTGCCGTCCTCGTCGCCCTCGAAGTGGGTGGTGGAGACGGAGTAGATCCGCTCGCCGCCCTCCTCGTGGGCCGAGGTGACCTTGTAGAGCATCGGGAACGTGGGCCAGGGCTGGCCCTCGCTACGCTCCTCGCCCGGCTTGGGCATGATCTCCAGCTGGGTGACGGAGGCGGCGCCCTGCCGGTGGGCGGTGCCGACGCAGTCGGCGCCGGTGTCACCGCCGCCGATCACCACGACGTGCTTGCCCTCGGCGCTGATGGGGGACGCCGTCAGGTCGCCCTCCTGCACCTTGTTGGCGAGCGGCAGGTACTCCATGGCGAAGTGGATGCCGTTCAGCTCGCGGCCCGGGACCTTCAGGTCGCGGGAGGTGGTGGCACCGGCCGCGATGACGACCGCGTCGTACCGCTTGCGCAGCTTGGCCGCGTCGATGTCGCGCCCGATCTCCGTCTCGGTGCGGAACTTGGTGCCCTCCGCGCGCATCTGCTCGATGCGGCGGTTGATGTGGCGCTTCTCCATCTTGAACTCGGGGATGCCGTAGCGCAGCAGCCCGCCGATGCGGTCGGCGCGCTCGTAGACGGCGACCGTGTGCCCGGCGCGGGTCAGCTGCTGGGCGGCGGCGAGCCCCGCCGGGCCCGAGCCGATGACGGCGACGGTCTTGCCGCTCAGCCGCTCGGGGGGCTGCGGGGTGACGTCGCCCGAGTCCCACGCCTTGTCGATGATGGTGACCTCGACGTTCTTGATGGTCACCGCGGGCTGGTTGATGCCGAGGACGCACGCGGACTCGCACGGAGCGGGGCACAGCCGCCCGGTGAACTCCGGGAAGTTGTTGGTCGCGTGCAGCCGCTCGCTGGCCTCGCGCCAGTCCTCGCGGTAGGCGTAGTCGTTCCACTCGGGGATGAGGTTTCCGAGCGGACAGCCGTTGTGGCAGAACGGGATGCCGCAGTCCATGCACCGGCCGGCCTGCTTGCTGATGATCGGCAGCAGCGAGCCGGGGACGTAGACCTCGTTCCAGTCCTTGACCCGCTCGTCCACCGGACGGGTCTCGGCCACCTCGCGGTCGGTGGTCAGGAAGCCCTTGGGGTCAGCCATTGGTCGCCGCCTCCATCATCTTCTCGTGGGTCTCGGACTCGGAGAGTCCGGCTCGCTCGGCGGCGTCCTTGGCGGCGAGCACGGCCTGGTACGTAGCGGGGATGATCTTGCTGAAGCGGGCCAGGGCGCCGTCCCAGTCGGCGAGCAGCGCGGCCGCGACGGTGGAGCCGGTCTCCTCCTGGTGGCGGCGCACAGCGTCGTGCAGCGCCTGCTTGTCGGTGTCGTCCAGCTCACCGATGGCGTCGAGGAGAGCGCCGTTGACGTTGTCCCGGTCGAGGTCGATGACGTACGCGATGCCACCGGACATCCCGGCCGCGAAGTTGCGCCCGGTCGGGCCGAGGACGATCGCCTGGCCGCCGGTCATGTACTCGCAGCCGTGGTCGCCCACGCCCTCGGAGACCACGGTCGCGCCCGAATTGCGGACGCAGAACCGCTCGCCGACCTTGCCGCGCAGATACATCTCGCCGCCGGTCGCACCGTACGCGAGGGTGTTGCCCGCGATGGTCGAGTACTCGGCGAGGTGGTCGGCGCCCCGGTCCGGGCGGACGACCACGCGGCCGCCGGACAGGCCCTTGCCGACGTAGTCGTTGGCGTCGCCCTCCAGCCGCAGCGTGACGCCGCGGGGCAGGAACGCGCCGAAGGACTGTCCGGCCGAGCCGGTGAAGGTGATGTCGATGGTGTCGTCCGGCAGGCCGGCGCCGCCGAACTTCCGGGTCACCTCGTGGCCGAGCATGGTGCCGACGGTCCGGTTGATGTTGCGGATCGCGACCTGGGCCCGGACCGGCTGGGCGGCCTCGGCGGAGTCGGCGTTCAGCGCGTCGGCCGCGAGCTTGATCAGCTCGTTGTCCAGGGCCTTCGCCAGGCCGTGGTCCTGCTCGATCAGCTGGTGGCGCACGGCGCCGTCCGGCAGCTCGGGGACGTACAGCAGCGGGGCGAGGTCCAGGCCCTGCGCCTTCCAGTGCTGCACGGCCCGGCTGGTGTCCAGCAGCTCGGCGTGGCCGATGGCCTCGTCGAGGGTACGGAAGCCCAGCTCGGCGAGGAGTTCGCGGACCTCCTCGGCGATGAACTGGAAGAAGTTGACCACGTACTCGGCCTGGCCGCTGTAGCGCTCGCGCAGCACCGGGTTCTGGGTGGCGATGCCGACCGGGCAGGTGTCCAGGTGGCACACGCGCATCATGACGCAGCCGGAGACGACCAGCGGCGCGGTCGCGAAGCCGAACTCCTCGGCGCCGAGCAGCGCGGCGATCACCACGTCGCGGCCGGTCTTCAACTGGCCGTCGGTCTGCACGACGATGCGGTCGCGCAACCCGTTGAGCAGCAGCGTCTGCTGGGTCTCGGCGAGGCCCAGCTCCCAGGGGCCGCCCGCGTGCTTGAGCGAGGTGAGCGGCGAGGCGCCGGTGCCGCCGTCGTGGCCGGAGATCAGCACGACGTCGGCGTGCGCCTTGGAGACGCCCGCGGCGACGGTGCCGACGCCGACCTCGGAGACCAGCTTGACGTGAATGCGCGCCTTGGGGTTGGCGTTCTTCAGGTCGTGGATCAGCTGGGCCAGGTCCTCGATGGAGTAGATGTCGTGGTGCGGCGGCGGGGAGATCAGGCCGACGCCGGGCGTCGAGTGCCGGGTCTTGGCCACCCACGGGTACACCTTGTGGCCGGGCAGCTGGCCGCCCTCGCCGGGCTTGGCGCCCTGCGCCATCTTGATCTGGATGTCATCGGAGTTGACCAGGTATTCGCTGGTCACGCCGAAGCGGCCGGAGGCGACCTGCTTGATGGAGGAGCGCCGCGCCGGGTCGTGCAGCCGCTCGGAGTCCTCGCCGCCCTCACCGGTGTTGGACTTGCCGCCCAGCTGGTTCATGGCGATGGCCAGGGTCTCGTGCGCCTCCTGGGAGATGGAGCCGTACGACATGGCGCCGGTCGAGAACCGCTTGACGATGTCCTCGGCCGACTCGACCTCCTCGATCGGGATCGAGGGCCGGTCGCCGTCCTTGAAGGAGAACAGGCCGCGCAGCGTCATCAGCCGCTCGGACTGCTCGTTCACCCGCTCGGTGTACTTCTTGAAGATGTCGTAGCGGCGGGCACGGGTCGAGTGCTGGAGCCGGAAGACGGTCTCCGGGTCGAACAGGTGCGGCTCGCCCTCGCGGCGCCACTGGTACTCGCCGCCGATCTCCAGCGCGCGGTGCGCGGAGGGGATGCCGCTGGCCGGGTACGCCTTGGCGTGCCGGGCGGCGACCTCCTTGGCGACGATGTCCAGGCCCGCGCCGCCGATCTTGGTGGTGGTGCCGTGGAAGTAGGCGTCCACGAAGGACTCGTCCAGGCCGACGGCCTCGAAGACCTGGGCACCGCGGTAGGAGGCCACGGTCGAGATGCCCATCTTGGACATCACCTTCAGGACGCCCTTGCCGAGCGCCTTGATCAGGTTCTTGATCGCGGTCTCGGCCTCCATGCCGGGCAGGAACGTCCCCGCGCGGACCAGGTCCTCGACCGACTCCATCGCCAGGTACGGGTTGACGGCCGCGGCGCCGTAGCCGATGAGCAGCGCGACATGGTGCACCTCGCGCACGTCGCCCGCCTCGACCAGCAGCCCCACCTGGGTGCGCTGCTTGGTGCCGATGAGGTGGTGGTGGACGGCTGAGGTGAGCAGCAGCGAGGGGATCGGCGCGTGCTCGGCGTCCGAGTGCCGGTCGGAGAGCACGATCAGCCGGGCGCCGTCCTCGATGGCGGCGTCGGCCTCGGCGCAGATCTCGGCCAGCCGCGCGGCGAGCGCGTCGCCACCGCCGCCGACCCGGTAGAGACCGGAGAGGTTGGCGGCCTTCAGGCCCGGCATGTCGCCGTCGGCGTTGATGTGGATGAGCTTGGCCAGCTCATCGTTGTCGATCACCGGGAAGGGCAGGGTGACGCTGCGGCAGGAGGCCGCGGTCGGCTCCAGCAGATTGCCCTGCGGGCCCAGCGAGGAGATCAGCGAGGTGACCAGCTCCTCGCGGATCGCGTCCAGCGGCGGGTTGGTGACCTGCGCGAACAGCTGGGTGAAGTAGTCGAACAGCAGCCGCGGCCGCTCGGAGAGGGCGGCGATCGGCGAGTCCGTGCCCATCGAGCCGATCGGCTCGGCACCGGCCTTGGCCATCGGCGCGAGCAGGACCCGCAGCTCCTCCTCGGTGTAGCCGAAGGTCTGCTGGCGGCGGGTGACCGAGGCGTGGGTGTGCACGATGTGCTCGCGCTCGGGCAGGTCCGCCAGGTCGATCAGCCCGGCCTCCAGCCAGTCGCCGTACGGCTGCTCGCCGGCCAGCTCGGCCTTGACCTCGTCGTCCTCGATGATCCGGTGCTCGGCGGTGTCCACCAGGAACATCCGGCCCGGCTGGAGCCGGCCCTTGCGGACCACCTTGGCCGGGTCGATGTCCAGGACGCCGACCTCGGAGGACAGCACGACGAGGCCGTCGTCGGTGACCCAGTAGCGCCCCGGGCGCAGACCGTTGCGGTCCAGCACGGCGCCGACCTGGGTGCCGTCGGTGAAGGTGACGCAGGCCGGGCCGTCCCAGGGCTCCATCATCGTGGAGTGGTACTGGTAGAAGGCGCGCCGGGCCGGGTCCATCGAGGGGTGGTTCTCCCACGCCTCGGGGACCATCATCAGCACCGAGTGCGGCAGCGAACGGCCGCCGAGGTGCAGCAGCTCCAGCACCTCGTCGAAGGTCGCCGAGTCGGAGGCGTCCGGGGTGCAGAGCGGGAAGATCCGGTCCAGGCCCTTGTCCCCGAACAGGTCGCTGACCAGCTGGGACTCCCGGGCCCGCATCCAGTTCCGGTTGCCCTGGACCGTGTTGATCTCGCCGTTGTGGGCGACGAAGCGGTACGGGTGGGCCAGCGGCCAGCTCGGGAAGGTGTTCGTGGAGAACCGGGAGTGGACCAGCGCGATGGCCGTGGCGAAACGGCGGTCGGACAGGTCCGGGAAGAACGGCTCCAGCTGACCGGTGGTCAGCATGCCCTTGTACACCACGGTGCGGGAGGACAGCGAAGGGAAGTAGACGTCCGCCTCGCGCTCGGCGCGCTTGCGCAGCACGAACGCCTTGCGGTCCAGGGCCAGCCCGCTGCTGGTGCCGTCAGCGACGAACAGCTGGCGGAAGGCGGGCATGGTGGTGCGCGCGCCGTTGCCCAGCAGCTCGGGCGCGACCGGCACCTCGCGCCAGCCGAGGACGGTCAGCTCCTCCTCGGCGGCGATCCGCTCGATGTGCTCCGCGGCCGCGTCGTCCTGCCCCTCGGGGAGGAACGCGATGCCCACGGCGTACGAACCGGCCTCGGGAAGGTCGAAGCCGGTCACGTCCCGCAGGAAGGCGTCCGGGACCTGTACGAGGATGCCCGCGCCGTCACCCGAATCGGGCTCCGAGCCGGTGGCTCCGCGGTGCTCCAGGTTCCGTAGCACGGTGAGAGCCTGCTCAACGAGCTCGTGGCTGGCCTCGCCGGTGAGGGTCGCCACAAAGCCGACGCCACAGGCGTCGTGCTCATTGCGCGGGTCGTACATCCCTTGGCGGGCGGGGTGGGATGCGGAACGCATCGGCTCTCCCGTCGTCGTCATGGCATTTTGGGTGTGCCGAGGGACGACGTTGGCCCTCCGCGAGAATTTCGTGCAGGTTACATGATGAGTCGGTTCTCGGGAAGTGGATATTCCGTTTCACCATGCGGACACCCCGCACGGGGTGAGGTTGGGCGATGGGGACCTGTATGACCACGATCGCCCCGGCGCGAGACGGGCCACACTGCCCGAGCGCTTCGGCTTTATGCCCGCTGGTAAAGGGATCGAAACCGTCGAGTAACAGAGTAATGACGCGGTTACTCGCGGGAGAGGCGTCCGCGGAGAGCCCCGCGGCAGGGTCAGCCTACGGCCGTACCGAAGAAGAGGCCCAGGGCATACGTCACGCCCGCCGCCGCCCCGCCCAGCGCGAGCTGCCTCAGCCCGCTGAACCACCACGACCGGGCCGTCACCCGGGCCACCACCGCACCGCAGCCGAACAGCCCGACCAGCGCCAGCAGCACAGCGGGCCACAGCGCCACCGCGCCCAGCAGATACGGCAGCACCGGCAGCAGCGCGCCCAGCGCGAACGAACCGAACGAGGACACCGCGGCGACCAGCGGCGACGGCAGATCGTCCGGGTCCACGCCCAGCTCCTCGCGGGCGTGTATCTCCAGCGCCTGCTCCGGGTCCTTCGACAGCTGCGCGGCCACCTCGCGGGCCAGCTCCGGCTTCACGCCGCGCGACTCGTACAGCGCCGCCAGCTCCGCCATCTCGTCCGCCGGATGCTTGCGCAGCTCACGCCGCTCGACCTCCAGCTCGGCCTCGACCAGCTCGCGCTGGGAGGCGACGGAGGTGTACTCACCGGCCGCCATCGAGAACGCACCGGCGGCAAGCCCCGCCAGCCCGGTGATCACGATGGTCTGCCGGTCCACGGCCCCGCCCGCGACACCGGTCATCAGCGCCAGGTTGGAGACCAGCCCGTCCATGGCTCCGAAGACGGCCGGGCGCAGCCAGCCGCCGTTCACATCGCGGTGGGTGTGGTTGTCGCGGTGGGCGACGTGCGGTGAGTCGATCGTGTCGATGACGGACATGTGCTGACGTGCTCCCTTCGCGGGCGCGGACCTGCCGCCCGCACCCCAATAGCTCGAAGGTAGACACGCGAACCCCCCTCCCGCCAGCAAGGAAGGCCGAACTTACCGCCCTGACCTGCGGAAACGCAAAAAGGCCGCCGGAACTCGCTGGTTCCGGCGGCCTTGTGGGGCGCGTGTGTCAGGGCTTCTCGGTGGCCTTCGCCTCGGCCGGAGCCCCCGCGACTTCCTTGCTCTCGGCCGCGCTCTCGGCCGCGGCCTCCTTCGCGGTCCCGGCCTCGGTCGCGCTCTCAGCCTCGGCCTGAGTCTCGGTCCCGCTCCCGGTCTCGGCCGCGCCGTCTTCCAGCGCCGCGGGTTCGACGACCTCTTCCCGGCCCGGGGACCTCTTCGCGGAGACCACCAGGTACACCACCGCCGCCAGGAAGACGACGATCGCCGTCCAGTCGTTGAGCCGCACGCCCAGGATGCGGTGGGCCTCGTCCACCCGCAGGGCCTCGACCCAGCCGCGGCCCGGGGTGTACGCGGCCACATAGAGGGCGAACGCCCGGCCATGCCCCAGCGTGAAGCGGCGGTCCGCCCAGATCACCAGCAGCGCCACGCCGACGCACCACAGCGACTCGTACAGGAACGTCGGGTGGTACGTACCGGCGACGCGCCCGGTGGCCGGGTCGGCGTCGATCTTCAGCGCCCACGGCAGGGTGGTCGCCTTGCCGTACAGCTCCTGGTTGAACCAGTTGCCCCAGCGGCCGATCGCCTGGGCGAAGGCGATCCCGGGAGCGATGGCGTCCGCGTACGCCGGGAGCGGGATCCCCCGGCGACGGCAGCCGATCCAGGCGCCCAGCGCGCCCAGCGCCACGGCCCCCCAGATGCCCAGGCCGCCCTGCCAGATCTTGAAGGCGTCGACCCAGTCCTTGCCGTCCGTGAAGTACAGCTGGTAGTCGGTGATGACGTGGTAGAGCCGCCCTCCGACCAGGCCGAAGGGCACCGCCCACACGGCGATGTCGGCAACGGTGCCGACCTGGCCGCCGCGGGCGACCCAGCGCCGCCCACCGAGCCAGACGGCAACGAAGACGCCGATGATGATGCAGAACGCGTAGCCGCGCAGCGGGATCGGACCGAGGTAGATCACACCGGACGACGGGCTGGGAATGTAAGCGAGTTCCATGACAGGGTCGACGCTACCGTGCCGGGCGGCCAATGCGGCAACCTGCCCGGCACAACGTGTGGATAACGGGTCTCAGCCCCGCGCCGCCGCGGCGACCATCCGCTTCAGCTTGTTGGGCGACAGCGGGTTCTTCGGACCGTAAATCGACTTCCCGTCGAGCAGCACGGTCGGGGTCGAGGGGAAACCGGAACGGTTGAAGTCGGCGTGCGACTTCCTGACCCAGCCGTCGTGGCGGCCGTTCTCGACGCACTTGCGGAACGGCGCGGTGTTCAGCCCGGGGACCTTGTCCGCCAGCCGGATCAGCCGCGCGTTCTTCGCGTACGCGTCCTGCGTCTCCTCCGGCTGGTTCCGGTACAGCACATCGTGGTACGCCCGGAACTTCCCCGCGTCCTGGGCGCAGGCGGCCGCGTTCGCCGCGCGCACCGAGCCGGTGCCGCCCAGGTTGCCGTCGATGATGGCGACCAGGTGGTACTCCACCCGCATCCGGCCGCGGTCCGCCAGCTGGTTCACGGTCTTGTGGAAGACGTCCTCGAACTGCTTGCAGCCCGGGCAGCGGAAGTCCTCGTACACGGTCAGCGTGGCCGGGGCGCCGCGCTTCCCGACCGGAACGACCAGGTCACCCTTGCCGATCGCGCCGCGCGGCGGCTCGGTGGAGCTGCCCGACTTCCCCGAGTCCTGATTCGCCTTGGTCGCGAACACGCCCACACCGCCGGCCACCGCGAGGACGGCGACCACCGCCCCGACCATGCCGAGCGTCCGCTTCCGCTTGCCGCGCGCCCTGTCCTTCTCGCGCTGTTCCCGCAGTCGCTCCCGGGCGCTGCGCTTTCCCTCACGGTTTTTCTGGCTCACGCCCTCGCCTAACGAGGCGGAGGGGCACCGCTCGGCCCCTCCGCCCCGTATTCCCTCGAACGAGGGACTAGCGAGCGCCCTTGATGCCCTCCGCCAGCTCGCCCGCGAGCCGGCGCACGCCCTCCAGCCCGGCCTCCGGGCTCTCGGCGTCCAGCAGCCGCTTCACAAAGGCCGAGCCCACGATGACCCCGTCAGCGAAGTGGGCGACCTCGGCCGCCTGCGCGGCGTTCGACACCCCGAGCCCCACGCATACCGGCAACGCGGTGGTCGCACGGGTGCGCGTGACCAGCTCGCGCGCCTCCTGTCCTACCGATTCCCTCGTTCCGGTGACGCCCATCAGGGACGCGGCGTAGACGAAGCCGCTGCCCGCCGCCGTGATCTTCGCCAGCCGCTCGTCGCGGCTGCTCGGCGCGACCACGAACACCGTCGCCAGCCCGTGCTGCTCGGCGGCCTTCCGCCACACCTCGGACTCCTCGACCGGCAGATCCGGCAGGATGCATCCGGCGCCGCCCACCGCGGCCAGCTCCGCGGCGAACCGCTCGACGCCGTAGCGGTCGACGGGGTTCCAGTAGGTCATGCACAGGATCGGCGCGCCGGTCGCCGCGTGCACGTCCCCCACGGTCCGGATCACGTCGCGGATCTTCACCCCGCCCCGCAGGGCGATGTCGTCCGCGGTCTGGATCACCGGCCCGTCCAGCACCGGGTCGCTGTGCGGCAGCCCGACCTCGACCACGTCGCAGCCGCCCTCGATCATGGCGGTCATCGCCGCCACTCCCCCGTCGACCGACGGGAAACCGGCGGGCAGATAGCCGACGAGCGCCGCGCGCCCCTCGTCCTTCGCGGTGGCCAGGACGGACCCCAGCAGCTCCAGGTTCCCGGCCATCACTTGGCTCCCTCGTCGTACAGCCCGAAATACCGCGCCGCGGTGTCCATGTCCTTGTCGCCCCGCCCGGACAGGTTGACGACGATGACCGCGTCCTCGCCCAGCTCCCGCCCGAGGTCCAGCGCCCCGGCCAGCGCGTGCGCGCTCTCGATCGCCGGGATGATGCCCTCGCTCTGCGACAGCAGCCGCAGCGCCTGCATCGCCTGGTCGTCGGTGACGGCCCGGTACTCGGCCCGTCCGACGTCCTTCAGGTACGCGTGCTCGGGCCCGACCCCGGGGTAGTCGAGACCGGCCGAGATCGAGTACGGCTCGGTGATCTGCCCGTCCTCGTCCTGGAGGACGTAACTGCGCGACCCGTGCAGGATGCCGGGCTCCCCCAGGCTGAGCGTCGCGGCGTGCTCACCGGAGTCCACGCCGTGCCCCGCGGGTTCGAAGCCCACGATCCGCACGCTCTCGTCGGGCAGGAACGCGTGGAACAGCCCGATCGCGTTCGACCCGCCGCCCACGCACGCCGCCACCGCGTCCGGCAGCCGCCCGGTCCGCTCCAGGATCTGCCGCCGCGCCTCCACGCCGATCACCCGGTGGAAGTCCCGCACCAGCGCCGGGAACGGATGCGGTCCGGCGACCGTGCCGAACAGGTAGTGCGTACGGTCCACGTTGGCGACCCAGTCGCGGAACGCCTCGTTGATCGCGTCCTTCAGCGTCCTGCTGCCGGACTTCACGGAGACGACCTCGGCGCCCAGCATCCGCATCCGCGCCACGTTGAGCGCCTGCCGCTGGGTGTCGACCTCGCCCATGTAGATCGTGCACTCGAGACCGAACAGGGCGCACGCCGTCGCCGTCGCGACCCCGTGCTGACCTGCGCCGGTCTCGGCGATGACCCGGGTCTTGCCCATGCGCTTGGTGAGCAGGGCCTGACCCAGCACGTTGTTGATCTTGTGCGATCCGGTGTGGTTCAGGTCCTCGCGCTTGAGGAAGATCCGCGCACCCCCGGCGTGCTCGGCGAACCGCGGCACCTCGGTCAGGGCGCTCGGCCGCCCCGTGTAGTTGACCAGCAGATCCTCCAGTTCGGCGGCGAACGCGGGATCGGCCTTGGCCTTGTCGTACTCGGCGGCGACCTCGTCGACCGCGGCGACCAGCGCCTCGGGGATGAACTTGCCGCCGAACGCACCGAAATACCCCTCGGCGCTGGGGACCCGGCCCTCGGGGTCCGGAATGAAGAAATCAGAGGACATCAGACGTACTCCGCGAAGTGGTGAGAGACGGAAAACGGCGCCACCGGCCGACGGCCGACGACGAGAAGGGAGAGGACGGGGTCACAGAGGGGGTGCTGAACGTGCCGTCAGCAGGCCCGGCGACGCCTCGTCCTCAACGCCATCGGCGCCCGTTGACCTGCCCCGGCTCGCATCCGATGTGATAGCGCACGCGACGCCCCCGCACCCGCCGGGCGGGTGCGCGGCAGCCCCGGGGGCGGCACCCCCGCGCCAGGCGCGCGTACACGTCCATGATCCGCTCAGTCCCGCCCGTGCCGCAGCGCCGGGTGCGCACCGGCCGCCACCAGATCGGCGACCGCGCCCTTCGGGTCGCGCCCCGTCACCAGGGATTCCCCGACGAGCACCGCGTCCGCGCCGTCGTTCGCGTAGGCGATCAGGTCGTGCGGTCCGCGCACACCCGACTCCGCGATCTTGACGATGTGGTCCGGGATCTCCGGCGCGACCCGCGCGAAGTTCCCCCGGTCCACCTCGAGCGTCTTCAGGTTCCGCGCGTTGACGCCGATCAGCCGCGCCCCGGCGGCCACGGCCCGCTCGACCTCTTCCTCGTCGTGCACCTCGACCAGCGGGGTCAGCCCGATCGACTCGGCCCGCTCGATCAGCGAGACCAGCGCCTCCTGCGGCAGCGCGGCCACGATCAGCAGCACCACGTCGGCGCCGTACGCCCGCGCCTCCCACAGCTGGTAGGAGGTGACGATGAAGTCCTTCCGCAGCACCGGGATGTCGACCTTGGCCCGGACGGCCTCCAGGTCGGCCAGCGATCCGCCGAAGCGCCGCTGCTCGGTGAGCACGCTGATGAGCGCCGCGCCGCCCGCCTCGTAGTCGGCGGCGAGCGCGGCCGGGTCGGCGATCGCGGCGAGCGCGCCCTTGGACGGGCTGGACCGCTTGACCTCGCAGATCACCTTGACGCTGTCGCCCTTGAGCGCAGCCACGCCGTCCTTCGCCGGCTGGGCCTTGGCCGCCCGCTCCTTGAGCTCGTCGAGGGTGACGCGCGCCTGCCGCTCCGCGAGGTCGGCACGGACACCGTCGATGATCTCGTCGAGCACACTCACGCGAGCGGCCCCCTTCCGGGACGGGGATGGAGCTTCTGGTCGAATGCGATGGTAGCTGTCAAAGGACCGAGGTCCCGCATCCGGTTGACGCCGCGTCCCACCAAGTGGTCGTACACATCGTCATCTACAACAACGGTCAGGGTGCCAGTAGTCCCCCGAAGGGGAAATTCCGGACCAGCGTGAAGGCGAGGACGGCGCCGCCGATCGCCCAGGCGTGCCACGGTTGCCATGCCCATGTGCCCCGGCGGCGGCGCCATCCGAGCGCGGTTGCGCACCACACCGCCCACCCCGCGCAGAACACGCCCGCGCACACCACGACCAGCGCGTTGTCCCCCAGGGCCCGCAGCAGCTCGCCGTGCGCCACGGCGTACGCGCTGCGCAGCCCGCCGCACCCGGGGCAGTACAGCCCGGTCAGCCGGAACAGCGGGCAGACCGGGTAGTGGCCGGGCTGATGGGGATCGACGGCGCCGACGTAACCGAACGCGGCGACGACGGCGGCGAGCACCCCGAACGGGGCGAGGAGTCGGCGGGCCGCAGCCGCGGGAGACGGGACCACATGCCGAGTCTCCCCGGGAAACCACGAAGGCGCAGCTCAGGACCGTGCCCACGGACCCGTACGGATCATCGGGCAGGCGGCCCCGCGCCGCGCCTCGGCTGCTTCAGCCACTCACTCCTGGGGCTGCACCTGCTTCTCGCCCACCATCCGCAGCGGCTTGGCCTTCGGGGCGCCGAGCCCGGCCGCGCGCATGGCCATCGTGACGACACCGCCGAGGAGAGCGATGACGATGCCCGCCCAGAAGCCGAGCGGGTTCGCCAGCACGGTGAACGCACCGGCGACGCAGCAGCCGATGAAGACGATGGTGACACCGGTCCAGGCGGCCGGGGTGTGCCCGTGGGCGTTGGACATGAATTCTCCTCGTAGCTCTACACAGCGCCTGGTGCGGGCGCGCGGGGCGAAGCTCCCAGGCCATTGTCCCCGATGCCGGATGCGCCCTTGAGCGGGGGTGGCCACCCTCACCGCGAGAGGGTCGGGTCCTCCCCGCGGTCCAGGGCCTTCCACAGCTCCTCGGGCCGGTCCGGGTCTGCCGCCGCGGCGGCGGCACGGCGCCGGGCGGCGCCCCGGCCCTCCGCTCCGGCCCGCTCGTACCGCCCGGACATGGCGGGCCAGTGGCGCCCGTACGCCAGCGCCAGCACGCCCGCGAGCAGCAGCAGCACACCGCCCGCCAGGGCGACCCATGGCCAGGGCGTGTACGTCACGTCGTGGATGGCACTGCCCGCCACGCCGGTCACCTTGGACGCCTTCTCCTTGAGCGCCGCCTTGTCGGAGGCCCCCATCGCGGCACTGATGACGATGCCGGTGCCGCTGAGGGCGAGGAGGAGGGAGACGACGATGCGGCCGACGCGGCGTACGGCGAACACGGCCACGAGCGCGGCGAGACCGACGACGGCGAGGGCACCGGGCAGCCCGGTGATGTCGTCACCGTTGGCGCTCTGCGACAGGGAGCCCTGCGCGACGCTGGCCGTGCCCTCGGCCCACTTGCGGCTGGTGGCGAGCAGGACGAGCGCCGCGCCGAGCGCACCGCACAGCAGCGCGACGGCGAGGCTGCCGCGCGCCGCTCGGCGGCCGCGCACGGCGGAGACGGAGGGCTCGTTCTCGGCCCGGGGCGGGGGTACGGCTGCTGCACTCACGCCTACCACTATCCCCCACGCCCACCCGGCCCCCACCCGTGGGCTGCGATGCGGGCTCGTGGGGCGCGTAGCCCGCCCGCTCGCGGACGCGAGGCCCGCCCGTCGGCGGGCCCCACGCGGCGGAGCAGCACATCGGCAGGGGCGAGGGAACAGCCCCTCGGCCCCGCCCGGCGGCGAACACGGGTGCGGCGCCTCCGGGGCAGGCCCCAAACCCACCCCCGGCCAGGGCCTGAGGCCCGAGGCGGACTCCTGTCCCCGGCCCGGCCGACGTTGGCCCGGAGCACGAAGCCGAGCCCCCAAACCCAGCCCGGCCGGCGCCCGAGGCCCGGGGCACGGGGCAGCGCCCCGGATCGGGAAGGGGCGGGGTGGGGAACAAACCCCCTCCGGGCCTGCCCCGCGTGCTACCCCCGGCGGGAGGTCAGGCGGTTGGCTGCGTGGACCGCTCGTAGCACCGCCGCCGCCTTGTTGCGGCATTCCGCGTCCTCCGCCGTCGGATCGGAGTCGGCGACGACACCGGCGCCCGCCTGGACGTAGGCCGTGCCCTCGCGCAGCAGCGCGGTGCGGATGGCGATGGCCGTGTCGGAGTCGCCCGCGAAGTCGAGGTAACCGACGCAGCCGCCGTACAGCCCGCGGCGGCTCGGCTCCAGCTCCTCGATGATCTGCATCGCACGCGGCTTGGGGGCACCGGAGAGGGTGCCCGCCGGGAAGCAGGCGGTGAGGACGTCGAACGCGGTGCGCCCCTCCGCCAGCTCACCGGTGACCGTGGAGACGATGTGCATGACATGGCTGTAGCGCTCGACCGACATGAAGTCGACCACCTCGACGCTGCCGGGCTCGCAGACCCGCCCCAGGTCGTTGCGGCCGAGATCGACGAGCATCAGGTGCTCGGCCCGCTCCTTGGGGTCGGCCATCAGCTCCTCGGCGAGGGCGGCGTCCTCCTGCGGGGTGGCGCCACGGGGCCGGGTGCCCGCGATGGGGTGCAGCATGGCGCTGCCGTCCTCGACCTTGACCAGTGCCTCGGGGCTGGAGCCCACCACGTCGAAGCCGTCGAAGCGGAAGAGGTACATATAGGGGCTGGGGTTGGTGGCCCGCAGGACCCGGTAGACGTCGAGGGCGCTGGCCGAGCAGGGCGTCTCGAAGCGCTGCGAGGGGACGACCTGGAACGCCTCGCCCGCGCGGATGCGCTCCTTGATGTCGTCCACGGCCGTCATGAAGTCCGCGCCGCCCCACAGCGCGGTGTACTCGGGCACCTCGGACGGCGGCAGGGCCGTGGGGTCGGTGGGGACGGGTCGTACGAGGTCGGCGGCCATCGCGTCGAGCCGGGCCACGGCGTCCGCGTACGCCTCGTCCACACCGGTGTCGAGGTCGTTGTGGTTGATCGCATTGGCGATCAGCAGCACGGTGCCGTCCCAGTGGTCGAGGACGGCGAGGTCGGAGGTGAGCAGCATGGTCAGCTCGGGGAGCCGCAGATCGTCGCGCCCGTGCTCGCCGATCTTCTCCAGGCGGCGGACGACGTCGTAGCCGAGGTAGCCGACCATGCCGCCGGTGAAGGGCGGCAGATGGACGAGTCCGCCCAGGTCACGCGGGGTGTGCAGGGTTTCGACCGTGGCGCGCAGGGCGGCCAGCGGGTCGCCCTCGGTGGGGACGCCGACGGGCGGGGTGCCCAGCCAGTGGGTGCGGCCGTCGCGCTCGGTGAGGGTGGCGGCGCTGCGGACGCCGACGAAGGAGTAGCGGGACCAGGAGCGGCCGTTCTCGGCGGACTCGAGCAGAAAGGTGCCGGGGCGCTCGGCGGCGAGTTTGCGGTAGAGGCCCACCGGGGTGTCGCCGTCCGCGAGCAGCTTGCGGGTGACGGGGATGACACGGCGGTCGGCCGCCAGCTTGCGGAAGGTCTCGAGGTCCATCGTGGCAGCGTCCTGGGTCATGGCGGGGAGCCTAGTGGGCGATCTTGGGTCCGGAGGGCCGGGCGCTACTCGCCCAGCGGGAGGACGTCCGCGTCGAAGCAGGTGCGGTCGCCGGTGTGGCAGGCGGCGCCGACCTGGTCGACCCGTACGAGCACGGTGTCGCCGTCGCAGTCGAGCGCGACGGACTTGACCAGCTGGATGTGGCCGGAGGTGTCGCCCTTGACCCAGTACTCGCGGCGGCTGCGGCTCCAGTAGGTGCAGCGGCCGGTGGTGAGGGTGCGGTGCAGCGCCTCGTCGTCCATCCAGCCGAGCATCAGCACCTCACCGGTGTCGTACTGCTGGGCGATGGCGGGGACGAGGCCGTCGGCGCCGCGCTTGAGGCGGGCGGCGATGGCCGGGTCGAGGGCGGAGGGACGATCGGAGCCGGTCATGCGACCATTCTGCACGTCCGGACGGGTGCTCCGCGGTCCGATATCGGCGGTCGCGGCCGTCCGCGGTCTCGACTGCCAAGACGGCCGGGCCCGATGGTCGGGACGCGGGAGCGATGGGGCATGCTTCGGGCATGACGTTTCCACCGCCGTCGCCCGACCCCAACCGGCCTGGAAACGGCGGGGGGTTCGGTCCGCCGCCGCAGGAGCCAGCGCAGCCGTCGCAGCCGTCGCAGCCGCAGGGAACTTTCGGGCCGCCGGTCGACCCGGGGCAGCTGGTCCCGTCGCCCCGGCCCGGTCCGCCCGTGCTCCCCGGCGGCTTCGGACCGCCCCCGCCTCCGCCGCCCCCGGGCGGGCGGCCGCCCGGCACCGGCCGTTCCCGGACCGCGGCGATCGTGACGGGCGTGGCGGTGGGCCTGGCGGTGGTCGCGGGCGTGGCCGTCTTCGGCGCGCGGGACGATGACGGCGGCGACCGAGCGGCCGACGCCCCGGCCGCCTCGAACCGCCCCCTCTCCTCGCCCTCGGGCGCCGCGTCCGCTCCGGCGGGTTCGGAGGACCCCGGCCAGGGCGCGCCGCTGGGCGGCGGGGACGACCGGTCCGCCCCGTCCCCCGACGCCTCGGAAACGGGGAACAGCAGGATGCCGTACGCCGTGCTGGGGCCGGGTACCTGTTTCGACCACCCGGCGATGGACAGCAGTGTGACGAAGATCGAGAAGCGCTCGTGCAAGAGCCCGCACGACGCCGAGGTGATCAGCAACAAGAAGCTGAACGGGGACTTCTCCTCCGAGCGGGCGATCCAGCGCAAGGCGCTCTCGCTGTGCGAGACGGACGCCGAGAAGCGGCTGGAGAGCGTCCCCAACGACGGCCGGGAGTATTACTACTACGCGCTCTACCCGGCCCTCGGCACCTACACGGAGCACGGCAAGGACCGGGTCTCGTGCGCGCTGACGGTGAGCACGGGCAAGGACGGCGCGAAGCTGAAGGAGCCCATACCGGAGTAGCGGCGGGCGCGGGATCGGCGCCCTTCGGGGCGCCTTCTCATGGCGGGCGGCGGGCGGCGGCCGTAGGGTGGGCGGTATGTCCACTCACGCGAAGCGCGAACGCCTGCTCCTCGCCGACCTCTTGGAGAACGCGGGACCCGACGCCCCGACGCTGTGCGAGGGCTGGACCACCCGCGATCTGGCGGCCCATCTGGTGGTGCGCGAGCGCCGCGCCGACGCGGCCGGCGGCCTGGTGATCAAGCCGCTGGCCCAGCGGCTGACCCGGGTGCAGGCCGAGTTCGCCGCGAAGCCGTACGAGGAGCTGGTGCAGCTCTTCCGCACCGGCCCGCCGCGGATGTCACCCTTCGCGATGAAGCAGCTGGACGAGGCGGCCAACACCGTCGAGTTCTACGTCCACGCCGAGGACGTCCGCCGCGCCCAGCCGGACTGGACGCCGCGCGAGATCGACCCGGTCTTCGCCGACGCGCTGTGGTCCCGCACCGAGCGGGTCGCGCGGGTGTTCGGCCGCAAGTCCCCGGTCGGTCTGGTGCTGCGGCGCCCGGACGGCCGTACGGCGGTCGCCCACCGCGGCGTCCCGGTGGTCACGGGCACCGGCGAGCCCGGCGAGCTGGCGCTGTTCCTGTACGGGCGGCAGAAGGTGGCCCGGGTCGAACTGGACGGTGACAAGGAGGCGGTGGCCGCGGTGCGGGACGCCAAGCTCGGCGTCTGAGCCCCGGCCCCAGTAGTCCCGGCCCCGGCGGCCCCGGCCCGGCCGGGCGTCATTGCGCGCTGCCGAGGTTGAGCGTGACGACGCCGCCGATCACCAGGGCCACGCCCAGCGCCTTCGCCGCGGTGAGCGGTTCGCCCAGGAAGAGCAGACCGATCACCACGATGAGGGCCGTGCCGAGGCCCGACCACAGCGCGTACCCCACGCCGACCTGCATCCCGTAGTGGATCGCCCGCGCCAGCAGGAAGCACGCCACCGCGTAGGAGGCGAGGCAGGCCAGGGCGGGTCCGGGGCGGGAGAAGCCCGCGGTGGATTTGAGCAGACTGGTGCCGATCAATTCGGCGGTGATGGCGGCCAGAAGGAGGAGGTAGGCCATGCCGACAGTCTCCGAGCGGCGGGAAGTGCGCGTCAAACCTGTCGACAGGGGCCTGAGACCCCCGAAATGTGGTGCTCGCCCTTGCCCGGCCGACCAGGCGCCGCGTAGCGTCGCCGACCGTGCGTACGCCCCTCCCCCCGCTGCCCGGGCTGCTGGCCTACGAGGCCACCGCGCGGCTCGGCAGCATCGCGGCGGCCGCCGATGAGCTGGGCCTTTCTGCGTCGGCGGTAAGCCAGCGCATCCGGGTGCTGGAGGCGCACCTGGGGATCGCCCTGTTCGAGCGCCAGGCGCGCAGCATCCGGCTGACGCCGATGGGGCAGGCGTATCTGCCCACCGTGCGGGGCGCGTTCGACGATCTGTCGGCGGGCACCACCGGGCTGTTCGGCCCGGCCGGGCGCGGACGGCTGACCGTGCGGGTGCAGGTCTCGTACGCCATGACCTGGCTGATGCCCCGGCTCCAGGACTTCCACGACTGCTATCCGCACATCGACCTGCGGGTGGTGACCGCGATCTGGGCCAACGAGGTGCCGCCGCACGAGGTGGATCTGGAGATCCGTCACGGCAACGGCCGCTGGGCCGGGTTCACCGCCGATCTGCTGCACGAGGACCAGGCGGTGGTGGTCGGCTCCCCCGCCCATCTGGAGGCGTACGGGCCGCTGACCGGGCCCGCCGATCTGGAGCACCGGCCGCGGGTGCACGTCATCGGCTACGACGACCTCTGGCAGCGGCTGTTCCCGCACACGCCGCCGCCGTCGCGGGGCGCGGAGGCGACCATCACGCTCGACACCACCGTGGCGGCGACCCAGTTCGCCGCCTCCGGGCTGCACTGCGCCCTGGTCCCCGAACGGTTCGCGCGCGCCGCCGTCCGCGAGGGGCGGCTCGTGGTGCTCCACGACCGTCCGGTGCCGCTGCGCCAGGCGCACTATCTGCTCCAGCGCGAGGGGGAGGCCCATATGACCGCGGAGGGGCGCACGTTCGTCCAGTGGCTCATACGGCAGGACATCGAGGACCCGCCGCTCCAGCCGGGCGGCTAGTACGTTCTAGGAGCTCTGGGGCTTGTCGGGGGCCGGACCGGTGGTGGCGCGCTCCACCAGGTGCGGCGCGAACACGCGCTCCGTCGCTTCCCGGCCCGCGACGAGGTCCAGCGCCCCGCTCACCGCGGCCTCCGCGAGCCGGGCCGCGTCCTGCGACACCGTCGTCATCTGCACATGCGGGAACTTGGCCAGCCGCGAGTCGTCGTACCCGACCACCGAGATCTCCCCGGGCACCGCGCGACCCTCCCGCCCGAGGACGTCCAGCACGCCCGTGGCGCAGCGGTCGTTGAAGGCGAGGACGGCCGTGGGCGGGGTCTCGCGGGCCAGCAGATAGCGCATGCCCTGCGCGCCCGCGGTCTCGGTGAGCCCCCCGGCCAGCACCTCCGCCGAGTCCTGGAGCCCGTGCCGCCCCATGGCCTCCAGGAAGCCGAGCCGCCGGTCGGAGCTTCCGGGCGCCCCTGCCCCGTCGATGTGCGCGATGCGCCGGTGGCCGAGGGCGGCGAGGTGGTCGACGGCGAGCGCGACGCCCGCGTGGTCGTCGCCGCGTACGACGCCCACGCCCGGTACGTCGGTGGGCCGGGCGACCAGCAGCGTCGGCAGCCGGCGGGACAGCCGGGTCAGCTCCTCCGTACCGAGCCTGCTGCCCAGCAGGACGGCCGCCTCGCACCGCTCGCGCAGCAGGGCGCCGACCGCGGTGGTCTCGTCGCGACTGGGGGCCACCGCGCTGAGCGTCACGTCGTAGCCGCGCGCGGCCGCGGCGGCGTAGATCTGTTCCACGAGGTCGCCGTGGAAGGGCTGCTGGAGTTCGAAGGTGACGCCGAGCAGCCGTGAACTGCTCTGGCGCAGCTTGCGGGCGCGCTGGTCGGGGACGTACCCCATCTCGTCGGCGATCTTCAGCACGCGTTTGCGGGTGGCGTCGCTGGCCCCGGGGACGCCGCGCATCACGATCGAGACCAGCGCGGTGGAGATACCGGCGGCCCGTGCGACATCGGCCATGGTCGGCCGCGCGCCGCCCGCCTCCTCGGTCACTCCCGTCACTCCTGCCTGCTGAAACGCCGTCTGGCCGGTGCCCTGGCCGAACCGCCTCCGAGCATATCGATCTCTTGACCAGCTCCCCTTTCCCGCTCTACGGTCTTGCGACTAGAACGTACTAGTTCTTCCACTCCACGGTACGAGGCTCAGGGGAGATACGCAGATGACCGTCACCGACACCGTGCGGCTGGCCACGATCGGCGCGGGCCGCATCGGCTCGCACCACGCCGGGCTCGTCGCCCGGCACATCCCCGGCACCGCCCTGGCCGCCGTCGCCGATCCGGTGCCCGGCGCCGCGGAACGCCTCGCGGCCTCCCTCGGCGCGCCCACGGCCACGACCGATGTTGAAGCGATTCTCGACCGGGACGACATCGACGGCGTGCTGATCACCGCCCCGGCGCGGGCCCACACCGACCTGGTCGTGGCCGCGGCGGCCGCCGGAAAGCACATCTTCGTGGAGAAGCCGATGGCGGTGACCCTGGCGGACGCCGACCGCGCCATCGCCGCCGCCCGGGACGCGGGCGTCGTCCTCCAGGTCGGCTTCAACCGCCGGTTCGCCCCCGGCTTCGCCGCCGCCCGCGCCGCCGTCGACGACGGCCGGACCGGCACCCCGCAACTGCTGCGCTCCCTCACCCGCGACCCGGGCCCGTTCACCGCCGACCCGGCCCGGATACCGCGGTGGACGATCTTCCTGGAAACCCTCATCCACGACTTCGACACCCTGTGCTGGCTCAACCCCGGCGCGGCCCCCGTCCGCGTCCACGCCACCGCCGACGCCCTGATCCGCCCCGACGCCAAGGCCGACGGCCACCTCGACACCGCCGTCGTCACCATCCGCTTCGACAACGGCGCCATCGCCACCGCCGACGCGTCCTTCTCCGCCCTGTACGGCTACGACGTACGCGCCGAGGTCTTCGGCCCCGGCGGCATGGTCACCGCCGGAAGCGGCCGCAGCACCGACATGACCTACTACGGCCCCGAGGGCCTGCACGCCGACACCGCCCGGCGCGACACCGACCTCCTCCGCCCGGCCTACCTCGCCGAACTCACCGCCTTCACCGACGCCGTCCGCCACGGCACGCCCCCGCCCGTGACCGGCGCCGACGCCCGCCGGGCGCTGTCCGTCGCCCTGGCCGCCATCCGCAGCGTCGAGACCGCGGCCCCCGTCGACCTCGCCGAGGTGACCGCATGAGCGACCGGAGCCCGTTCACCCTCGCCGCCAGCGCCGAAATGCTCTACCTCGACCTGCCGTTCACCGAACGGGTCCGCCGGATCGCCGACCAGGGATTCCAGGTCGAGATCTGGGACTGGTCCACCAAGGACATCGACGCCCTCGCCGCCACCGGCGCCACGTTCTCCTCCATGACCGGCTACCTCACCGGCGACCTCACCTCACCCGACGGCATCGACGCCCTGCTCGCCTCGGCCCGCCGCTCCCTCGCCGTCGCCGAACGGCTGAACTGCCCCCGCCTCAACCTCCACGGCACCGGCCTGGACCCCCAGGGCCTGCCCGTACGCCCCGTCGACCGGACCACCCCCGCGATGTGGCTCACCGCCGCCGACACCCTGCGACGCGTCGCGGACCTGGGCGAGGCCGCCGACCGCGTCTTCACCCTCGAAAACCTCAACCTCGCCGTCGACCACCCGGGCACCCCCTTCGCCCGCGCCGCCGACACCCTCGCCCTGGCCCGCGCCGTCGACAGCCCCCACCTACGGCTGAACCTGGACCTCTACCACGCCCAGATCGGCGAGGGAAACCTCATCGGCCTCTGCCGCGAAGCCCTCCCGTACGTCGGCGAGATCCAGGTCGCCGACGTCCCCGGCCGCTGCGAACCGGGCACCGGCGAAATCCACTACCCCGCCATCGCCCGCGCCCTCCACGACCTCGGCTACACCGGCGTGGTGGGCCTCGAATCGTGGGCCCGACACGACCCCGACACCGCTCTGGAGCGCTTCCGCTCCGCATTCATGGGGTAGCTTTCGCCGCTGGCAGGGCTTGCCGTCTTGTGAGGAGTGTCGAAACGATGGGCCGTCAGCACACCTACCGCACCACCGTCCGCTGGACCGGCGACACCGGGAGCGGATACCGGGGCTACGAGCGCGCGCACGATGTTCTCAGCGAGGGCAAGCCCACCCTCGCGGCCAGCGCCGACCCGGCGTTCCGGGGAGATCCGGAGCGCTGGAATCCGGAGGACTTCCTCGTCGCCTCGCTCGCGCAGTGCCACATGCTGACGTACCTGTCGGTGTGCGCCCGGGACGGCGTGACGGTCACGGCGTACGAGGACGAGGCCACCGGGACCATGGAGGAGTCGGCCGGGCACAGCGGCCGTTTCACCGAGGTGGTGCTGCGGCCGGTGGTCACCGTCGCGGACGCGGCGATGGTGGAGCGGGCCCGTACGGCGCACCACGATGCCCATCAGCAGTGCTTCATCGCCAACTCGGTCAACTTCCCCGTCCGTCACGAGGCGACGGTCAGGGTGGGGTAGTCGGTGTAGCCCGTCTCGCCGCCCACGTACATCAGGTACCGGTCGCGGACCGGGTTGAGCGGGGCGCCGGTGCGGAGGCGGTGGACGAGATCGGGGTTGGCCAAGAAGGGGCGGCCGAGGGCGATGAGGTCGGCGCCCTCGGCCAGGAGGCGTGTCGCCTGGCGGAGACCGCCGTCGGCGGGGATCTGGTCCACCGGCAGCACCGGATTGGCCATCAGGGTGGTGGGCCAGATCTTGCGGATGCACTGGAAGACGGGCTGGTCGGGGTCGGCGTATCCGACGTGGAGATAGGCGAGGCCGAGGTCGGCCAGGGCCTCGGTGAGGGCGGGGTAGATGGCCTCGGTGTCGTCCTCCTGGATGCCGTTGACCGTGTGGCCGGGCGAGACGCGCAGGCCCACCCGCTCGGGGCCGATCGCCTCGGCGACGGCGCGGACTGTCTCGACCACGAACCGGATGCGGCCGCTCACCGGGCCGCCGTAGGCGTCGGTGCGGCGGTTGGTGTTCCCCGCCAGGAACTGGTGGAGGAGATGGCCGTTGGCGGAGTGCACCTCCACCCCGGCGAAACCCGCGGCGACGGCGTTGCGGGCGGCGGCCGCGAAGTCGGCGATGGTGGTGCGGATGTCGTCGGCGGTCATCTCGCGGGGTACGACGGACTCCTGATGACCACTCGGGGTGAAGATCGTCTCGGGGAGCGGGACCGGGGAGGGAGCGAGCGGGGTCAGGCCGCTGGTGGCGGGGTGACCGACCCTGCCGCCGTGCTGGATCTGGAGGAACATCGGACGGCCGCCCGCGGCACGGACCGCGTCGGTGACGCTCCGCCACCCGGCCACATGGGCGTCGTCGTGGATCGCGGCGATGTTGGGGTACGTCTGCCCGACGGCGTTGGGGGTGGATGCCTCGCCGATGATCAGCCCGGCGGAGGCGCGCTGGGCGTAGTACGTGGCCATGATCGGCAGCGGCACGCCGTCGGCGGCCGCGCGGTTGCGGGTCAGCGGGGCCATCACCAGGCGGTTGGGGAGGTCGAGGGGGCCGAGACGGGCCGGTTCGAAGAGTGCGTTCGTCATGCCGGTACCGTAGAAGTTGCCATTGGTGTCAGATTCAAGTCGGAACGGGCGGTGCGGCATGCGGATCGGGGAGCTGGCACGGCGCACCGGAGTGAGCGAGCGGTCGCTGCGCTATTACGAGCAGCAGGGCCTGCTGTCGGCCGAGCGCACCCCGGGTGGCCACCGCGATTACGGCGAGGGCGCGGTGGACCGGGTGATCCGCATCCAGGAGCTCTACGCGGCGGGGCTGTGCAGCGAGAAGATGGCCCAACTGCTGCCGTGCATGCGGGACTCGGACGGCGGCCCGTCCCGGATCGCCAGCGGGCAGCTGGTCGCCGACCTCGCCGTGGAGCGGGAGCGCATCAACCGGATGATCGGTGACCTGCTCCGCTCCCGCGACGTCCTGGACGAAGTGATCGCCGCGGCGTCGGCCCCGGCCGACTAGGCATCACGCGCCCCTTCTGTGGCGCAGGTCACGGGAACCTCGCACCTCGTGCGGAGAGGCACGAGGTGTGAGGGATGAACGAGATGACTGAGGGCCTGCGCGAGCGGATACGGGCGGGTGACCGCGAGGCGTTCGCGGAGCTGTACGAGGAGCACGCGCGGAGCGTCTACAACCATGCCTTCCGGCTGACCGGGGACTGGTCGGTCGCGGAGGAGGTGATGGGGGACACGTTCCTCGACGCCTGGCGGGGGCGGCGGCAACTGGAGCCGGGGGACGGCTCGTTGAAGCCGTGGCTGCTGGGCGTGGCGACGAACAAGGCGCGCAACGCCAACCGGGGTATCGGCCGCCGCCTGGCCTTCCTGGCCCGCCGCCCCGCGCCCGCCCCGGTGGCGGACTTCGCGGAGGAGGCCGCGGGCCGGATCGACGACGCCCGCCAACTGGCCGCCGTACGGGAGGTCTACGGCCGACTGCGGCGCGGGGAGCAGGAGGTGCTGGCGCTGTGCGTGTGGTCGGGCCTTGACTACGCGCAGGCGGCCGAGGCGATGGGGATTCCGGTGGGGACGGTGCGTTCGCGGCTGTCCCGGGCCCGCGCCCGGCTCCGCAAGCTCGCGGAACAGCGGCTCACGGAGGAGAAGAAGGAAAAGGCGGAGGAAAAGAGGAAAAAGAAGGAACCGCCCCGCCGCCGCGGAGAGGTACAGCACAAGGCCGTATTCGCGGCCCTGCCGTTTCAGGAGTTTCAGGAGGACCCCCGATGAGGCCCGAGCGCGAGGACGCCGCGTACGAGGACACCGCGTGCGAGGAACTTGCCCGGCTGCTTCCTCCCGTCCCGGGAGAGCGGGACGTGCCCTCTACTCCGTACCTCCACCAGAAGGACCGTTTGATGCAGCTCATCGATGACGACCAGAAGAACAACTCCGCCCCGAAGGCCCGGCCGCGGCTGCTGCGCCCGGCGCTGCTGCTGCCCGCCGCGGCGCTGGCGCTGACCGGGGCGCTGGCCGTCACCTTCACCGGGGGCGGGGCCTCCGGCGACACCACCGCCCGGCCCCACGAGACCGCCACCGTCCTGCTCGACCGGATCGCCGGAACCGCGGCGAAGTCGGACGTCGAGCCGGTGCGCCAGGACCAGTTCGTCTACATCAAGAGCCTGACGGCGGGGGCCGAGCTGAAGGAGGACGGCTCCTCCACCATGGAGCCGCTGAGCAAGCTGGAGGTCTGGAAGTCGCAACAGGCGAAGCGGATCCACAAGACCGGCGAGTCGTACCAGAACGGGGACTACTCCAACGTCTACGAACTGGGCGGGTCTCCGGCGGGGATCAACCGTGCCACGTACCAGTGGCTGGCGTCCCTGCCGACCGACCCGGACGTCCTGCTCAAGGAGCTGGACCGGATGACCGAGGCGAACGAGGGGCAGGAGAAGGCACAGGCCGTCTTCGAGCAGATCGGCTCCCTGGTGGGGACGGTGATGCCGCCGCGGAACGCCGCCGCCCTCTACAAGGCCGCCGCGAAGATCCCCGGGGTGAAGCGGCTCGATGACGCGGTGGACGCGGCGGGCCGCCATGGGGTCGGCATCGCCCGCGTCGACAAGCGGACGGGGATCATCACCGAGTGGGTCTTCGACCGGGACAGCCTCACCTACCTCGGCGATCGCAGCTACCGGACGAAGGACTTCGGGGCGGGCAAGAAGGGCGACATGCTGGAGGAGTTCGCCGTCCTGAAGCGCGGGATCGTCGACCACTACCGCGAGCGGCCGACCGGCTGAGACGCGACGCGGCGGGGGATCACCATCCGGTGGTCCCCCGCCGCCGTACGAGCGTCCCTCAGCGGACCGGGTGGCCCGCGTCCCGCAGCGCGCCCTTGACCTCGCCGATGCGCAGGTCGCCGAAGTGGAAGACGGAGGCGGCCAGCACCGCGTCCGCGCCCGCCGCGACCGCCGGGGCGAAGTCGGTGAGCTTGCCCGCGCCGCCGCTGGCGATGACGGGGATGGTGACGTGCTTGCGGACGGCCTCGATCATGGCGGTGTCGTAGCCGTCCTTGGTGCCGTCCGCGTCCATCGAGTTCAGCAGGATCTCCCCGGCGCCCAGCTCGGCCGCGCGGTGGGCCCATTCGACGGCGTCGATGCCGGTGCCGCGCCGGCCGCCGTGGGTGGTGACCTCGTAGCCGGACGAGGTCTCCGTACCGGACGCGCAGCGGCGGGCGTCGACCGACAGGACGAGGACCTGGCTGCCGAAGCGCTCGGCGATCTCGCGGATCAGCTCGGGCCGGGCGATGGCGGCGGTGTTGACGCCGACCTTGTCCGCCCCGGCGCGCAGCAGCTTGTCGACGTCCTCGGGGGTGCGCACGCCGCCGCCGACGGTCAGCGGGATGAAGACCTGCTCGGCGGTGCGGCGCACCACGTCGTAGGTGGTCTCGCGGTCGCCGGAGGAGGCGGTGATGTCGAGGAAGGTCAGCTCGTCGGCGCCTTCCTGGCCGTAGATCCGGGCCATCTCGACGGGGTCGCCGGCGTCCCGCAGGTTCTGGAAGTTGACGCCCTTGACGACCCGGCCGTTGTCCACGTCCAGGCAGGGGATGACTCGGACCGCCAGGGTCATGACGTTCGGGCTCCTCGGAATGCTTCCAGTTCGACTTCCACCAGCACGCGCGAGTCGACGAAGCCGGACACCACGACCAGGGTCGCGGCGGGGCGTACGGCGTCGAAGAGCTCCTTGTGGGCGCGGCCCACCGCGTCCACGTCGCGCGCGTGGGTGAGGTACATGCGGGTGCGGATGACCGACTCGACGCCCAGGTCGAACTTCTTCAGCGCGTCGAGCGCGTGGCCGAAGGCGGCGAGCGTCTGCTCGTACGGATCACCCTCGCCCTCCAGGACGCCGCGCTCCGCGAGCGGCATGGTTCCGGAGACGACCACCAGGTCCCCGGCCGCGACGGCCCGGGCGAAGCCGATGGTCTCCTCCCAGGGGCTGCCGGTCTGGACCCGTCGCGCCGTCTTCTCGGCCGAGCTTTCGGGTGAGGTCATGCGGATACCGCCTCCAACGCCTCTTCCAAGGTGAACGCCTTGGCGTAGAGCGCCTTGCCCACGATGGCGCCCTCGACACCTTCCGGTACCAGGGTCGCAAGGGCGCGCAGGTCATCCAGCGAGGAAACGCCGCCGGAGGCGACGACGGGCTTGTCGGTGGCGGCGCAGACGCCCCGCAGCAGCTCCAGGTTGGGGCCCTGGAGGGTGCCGTCCTTGGCGATGTCGGTGACGACGTAGCGGGCGCAGCCCTCGGAGTCGAGGCGGGCGAGGGTTTCGTACAGGTCGCCGCCGTCGCGGGTCCAGCCGCGGCCGCGCAGGGTGGTGCCGCGGACGTCGAGGCCGACGGCGATCTTGTCGCCGTGCTCGGCGATGACCTTGGCGACCCATTCGGGGGTCTCCAGGGCTGCGGTGCCGAGGTTGACGCGGGTGCAGCCGGTGGCGAGGGCGGCGGCGAGCGAGGCGTCGTCGCGGATGCCGCCGGACAGCTCGACCTTCAGGTCCATGGCGCGGGCGACCTGGGCGATCTGCGCGCGGTTGTCGCCGGTGCCGAAGGCGGCGTCGAGGTCCACCAGGTGCAGCCACTCGGCGCCGGCCCGCTGCCAGGCGAGGGCGGCCTCCATCGGGTCGCCGTACGACGTCTCGGAGCCGGACTCGCCGTGGACGAGGCGGACGGCCTGGCCGTCGCGGACGTCGACGGCGGGGAGGAGTTCGAGGCGGTGCGTTGGCATGCGGGAACCTTACGGTGAGGACGGGGCGGGTACGGGCGGGGCGGGCCGGTCAGAGCGTGTCGAGCCAGTTGCGCAGCAGCCGGGCCCCGGCGTCGCCGGACTTCTCGGGGTGGAACTGGGTGGCCCACAGCGGGCCGTTCTCCACGGCGGCGACGAACGGCTCGCCGTGCGTCGTCCAGCTGACCTTGGGACCGGCCATGTGCGGGTTGCCGACCTCCAGCTCCCAGGTGCGGACGGCGTAGGAGTGGACGAAGTAGTAGCGCTCGTCCTTGTCCAGGCCCGCGAAGAGCCGCGAGTCGCCGGGCGCGGTGACCGTGTTCCAGCCCATGTGGGGGACGACGGGGGCGCGCAGCGGTTCGACGGTGCCGGGCCATTCGTCCAGGCCCTCCGCCTCGACGCCGTGCTCGATGCCGCGGCCGAAGAGGATCTGCATGCCGACGCAGATGCCCATGACCGGGCGGCCGCCCGCGAGCCTGCGCCCCACGATCCAGTCGCCGCGGGCCTCGCGCAGCCCCTTCATGCAGGCGCTGAAGGCGCCGACGCCGGGGACGAGGAGGCCGTCGGCAGCCATGGCCTTGTCGTAGTCGCGGCTGATCTCGACGTCCGCGCCGACATGGGCGAGGGCCCGTTCGGCGGAGCGGACATTGCCGAAGCCGTAATCGAACACGATCACGTTCTTCGTGCTGGTGCTCAATTCCAGACCTCCAGCCGCAGGATCCCGGCCAGCAGCGACATCGTGGCGCCCACTCCCAGCAGCACGATCACGCCCTTGGGCAGCCCCTGCTTGGCGAAGGAGATGACTCCGCCGAGAAGGAACAGCCCGAGCAGGATGAAAACGGTCGACAGCCCGTTCATTCAGAGGGCGCCCTTCGTGGAGGGGAGGATTCCGGCGGCGCGCGGGTCGCGCTCGCTCGCGTACCGCAGCGCCCGGGCGAGCGCCTTGAACTGGCACTCCACGATGTGGTGGGCGTTGCGCCCGTACGGCACGTGGACGTGCAGGGCGATCTGCGCCTGGGCGACGAACGACTCCAGGATGTGCCGCGTCATCGTGGTGTCGTACGTGCCGATCATCGGCGCGATGTTCTCCGGCTCGGTGTGCACGAGGTACGGGCGGCCGGAGAGGTCGACGGTCACCTGGGCCAGCGACTCGTCCAGCGGCACGGTGCAGTTGCCGAAGCGGTAGATGCCGGTCTTGTCGCCGAGCGCCTGCTTGAAGGCGGCGCCGAGCGCGAGGGCGGTGTCCTCGATGGTGTGGTGGGTGTCGATGTGCAGGTCGCCCTCGGTCTTGACGCTGAGGTCGAAGAGGCCGTGGCGGCCGAGCTGGTCGAGCATGTGGTCATAGAAGCCGACGCCCGTCGCGACATCGACCTTGCCGGTGCCGTCGAGGTCGATCTCGACGACGACCGAGGTCTCCTTGGTGGTGCGTTCCACGCGGCCCACGCGGGTCATGCGCTCTTCTCCTTCATCAGCTCGCGAACCGCGTCGAGGAACGCGTCGTTCTCGGTGGGGGTGCCCGCGGTGACCCGCAGCCGGCCCGGTACGCCGTTGTCCCGGACCAGGACGCCGTGGTCCAGCAGGGTCTGCCAGGCCGCGTGGGCATCGTCGAAGCGTCCGAACTGGACGAAGTTGGCGTCCGAGTCGGTCACGTCGCAGCCAAGGGCGCGCAGTTCCCGCACCAGCCGGTCGCGCTCGGTCTTGAGCGCGTCGACGTACCCGAGCAGCGTATCGGTGTGCTCCAGGGCGGCCAGCGCGGTGGCCTGGGTGACGGCGGACAGGTGGTACGGCAGCCGCACCAGCTGAACGGCGTCGACCACGGCCGGGTCGGCGGCGAGGTAGCCGAGCCGCAGCCCGGCGGCGCCGAACGCCTTGGACATCGTCCGGGAGAGCACCAGATGCGGACGGCCCTCGATCAGCGGCAGCAGCGAAGGGCGGTGGCTGAACTCGGCGTACGCCTCGTCCACCACGACCAGCGACGGCTTGGCTGCCTGCGCCGCCTCGTACAGCGCGAGCACCGTCCCGGCCTCGACGGCGGTGCCGGTCGGGTTGTTCGGCGAGGTGATGAAGACGACGTCCGGCTTGCGCTCGGCGATCGTCGCGCACGCGGCCTCGACGTCGATGGTGAAGTCGTCGTGCCGCGGTCCTGAGATCCAGCCGGTGCCGGTGCCGCGCGAGATCAGCGCGTGCATCGAGTACGAGGGCTCGAAGCCGATCGCGGTGCGCCCGGGCCCGCCGAAGGTCTGGAGCAGCTGCTGCAGCACCTCGTTGGAGCCGTTGGCCGCCCACACCTGCTCGGGTCCGACCGCGAGACCGGCCGTACGGGTGAGGTAGCGGGCCAGCTCGGTGCGCAGCTCGACCGCGTCCCGGTCCGGGTAGCGGTTGAGCAGGCGGGCCGCCTCGGCGACCCGCTCCGCGATCCGCTCCACCAGCGGTTCGGGCAGCGGATAGGGGTTCTCGTTGGTGTTCAGCCGTACGGGGACGTCCAGCTGCGGCGCGCCGTACGGGGACTTGCCGCGCAGCTCGTCACGGATGGGCAGATCATCGATCCCGGTCACTTGCTCCCAGGTACCTTCCAGTCGAACCGTGCCTTCACCGCCGCGCCGTGCGCGGGCAGGTCCTCCGCGTCGGCGAGCGTCACCACATGCCCCGCGACCTCGGCCAGCGCCTCGCGGGTGTAGTCCACGACGTGGATGCCGCGCAGGAAGGACTGCACCGAGAGGCCCGAGGAGTGGCAGGCGCAGCCGCCGGTGGGCAGGACGTGGTTGGAGCCCGCCGCGTAGTCGCCGAGCGAGACCGGTGCGTACGCGCCGACGAAGATCGCCCCGGCGTTGCGCACCCGGGCGGCGACCGCCGCCGCGTCCCGCGTCTGGACCTCCAGGTGCTCGGCCGCGTACGCGTCGACCACCGCGAGGCCCTGGTCGAGGCCGTCGACCAGCACGATGCCGGACTGCCGCCCGGCCAGCGCCGGGCCGATGCGGTCCTCGACGTGCTTGGTGGCCGCGACCTGGACCGCAAGCTCCTTCTCGACCGCGGCGGCCAGCTCCTCGGAGTCGGTGACCAGCACCGAGGCGGCCAGCGGGTCGTGCTCGGCCTGGCTGATCAGGTCCGCGGCGACGTGCACCGGGTCGGCGGTGGAGTCGGCGAGGATCGCGATCTCGGTCGGCCCGGCCTCGGCGTCAATGCCGATACGGCCCTTGAGCAGCCGCTTGGCGGCGGCGACCCAGATGTTGCCGGGCCCGGTGACCATGGAGACCGGACGGCAGTCCTCGGTGCCGTACGCGAACATCGCGACCGCCTGGGCGCCGCCCGCCGCGTACACCTCGTCCACGCCGAGCAGCGCGCAGGCCGCCAGGATGGTGGGGTGCGGCAGCCCGCCGAACTCCGCCTGCGGCGGGGAGGCGACGGCCATCGAGCCGACCCCGGCCTCCTGCGCGGGCACCACGTTCATCACAACGGAGGACGGATAGACGGACCGCCCGCCCGGCGCGTACAGCCCGACGCGCTCGACGGGCACCCAGCGCTCGGTGACCGTGCCGCCCGGCACGACCTGCGTGGTGTGGTCGGCGCGCCGCTGCTCCCGGTGGACCAGCCGGGCCCGCCGGACGGACTCCTCCAGGGCCGCGCGCACGGCCGGGTCCAGCTCGTCGAGGGCGCGGGTCAGCTCCTCGGCGGGCACCCGGACCCGGTCCATGGTCACGCCGTCGAACCGATGCGCGTATTCGATCAGTGCAGCGGTGCCGCGATGGCGCACGTCGTCGCAGATGGGCCGCACCTTCTCCAGGGCGGCCTCGACGTCGAGCTCGGCACGGGGCAGCAGGTCGCGGTCGATCCCGCCCTCCGGGAAGGCGGCACCGCGCAGATCGATACGGGAGATCACGCGATCAATTGTCTCAGACGTGTTCCGGCGGCCCGCCCCCCGTATCAGTGAGTGATACGGACCCCCTAAGTTGATCCTGACCGTTGGCGTTCAAGCGGTTACTCAGCGGGAATGGGGATCCGTACGGGGAGTACGGAGGACAGGAGGCGACACGGCTGTGACCGAGCCACGCGACGGCGATCCTCCCCCGGGGCTCGACCTGACCACCGCCGAGTGGGGGATGTGGCAGGCGTTCCGCAACGGCAGTACGCACGATCTGCGCACCTCCCACCCCCAGCGGAACGACCCCTCGGGGCCGTATGCCTGGGGCCCGGAGCGCAGTGTGCGCGCCCGGGTCGTCGCCCTGCTGCTGCTGGACGGGCCGCCCGCCCAGCCCGGCCGGGTCTCGGCGCTCAAGCTCAACGGGGTGCACATCACCGGCACCCTAGATCTGGCGGGCGGCACCATCGACCCGTACGTGGAGCTGAAGAACTGCCGCTTCGAGCGGGAGGTGCTGCTTCCCGAATCGCACTTCACCACCCTCCGCCTGGTGGGCTGCTCGCTGCCCCGGCTGGAGGCGGCCCGGCTGAGCACCGAGGGCGATCTGCATCTGCCGCGCTGCGTGGTCGACCACGGCATCCGGCTCACCGACGCCCACATCGGCACCGATTTACTGCTGAACCAGCTGATCGTGCGCCGCGACCGCCGAGGCATGTCCATCACCGCCGACGGGCTGACCGTCGCGCAGGACTTCCAGGCCGACATGATCGAGTCGTACGGCGAGATCAGCCTGCGCGGCGCCCAGATCGGCGTGTCGCTCAGCCTGCGCGGCAGCCGGCTGCGCAATCCGTACGGGCGCCGGGCGCTGAACGCGCCGCAGCTGACCATCGAGCGCAGCCTGTACCTCACCGCGGGCGGGGTGAGCACCTACTCCAGCGGTTCGACGCCGCCGTACGGCACGGCCAGCACGCCGACCCGCGGCACCCGCATCCAGCGCTTCGAATGCGAGGGCGGCATCCGGCTGGACGACGGGCGGATCGGCGACGCCATCGACTTCGACCAGGCCCGCTTCGTCATGGAGAACGACCAGGAGCTGTCGCTGCGCCGGGTGCAGACGCCCGAGCTGCGCTTCCTCGGCGAGCGGCCGCAGCGCGGCCGGGTGATCCTGTCCGGCGCCAAGGTGGTCAATCTGGTCGACAAGTCGGTGAGCTGGCCGGGCCCCGGCGGGCTGACCATGGCGGGCTTCTCGTACGAGAACCTGATCCCGCGCGGCCACTTCCCGCTGTCCCGGCGGCTGGAGTGGGTGGCCGCCGCGACCCCCGAGTACGCGCCCGAGCCGTACGAGATGCTGGCCAACACCATGCGGGCCAGCGGCGAGGACGCCGACGCGCGCGAGGTGCTGCTCGCCAAGCAGCGGCGGCGCCGCGAAACGCTGCCGCTCGCCGGGAAGATGTGGGGCTACCTCCAGGACTGGACCGTGGCCTACGGCTACCGGCCGGGCCGGGCGGCGGTGTGGATGGCGGTGCTGTGGGCGGTCGGCTCGGTGTTCTTCGCGCACAACAGGCCGGAGCCCATCAAACCGGGTGAAACGCCGTACTGGAACGCCTCGCTCTACGCGCTCGATCTGCTGATCCCGGTCATCAACCTGGGCCAGGACGGCTACTGGAAACCCGCGGGCACGGTCCAGTGGGCGTCGATCGTGATGATCCTGCTCGGCTGGGTGCTGGCCACCACCGTCGCGGCCGGTGCGTCCCGGCTGCTGCGCCGCCAGTGACCGGCCGCGGCGGCGCCAGTGAACGAACACTGTTGAGGCCATTAGGCTTACGCCCCGTGACCTCCGCGCGCCTTCCGCTCTTCCCGCTGAACACGGTGCTGTTCCCGGGGCTCGTCATGCCCTTGAACGTCTTCGAACAGCGGTACCGCTCCCTGATGCGCGATCTTTCGGCGCTTCCCGAGGACGAACCGCGCCGGTTCGGGGTGGTCGCGATCAGGGACGGCCACGAGGTCGCGCCCAGCGCGATCGGCCTCCCGGAGTCCGCGCCCGCCCCCGACCCGGGCCCGGCCGCGGGCTTCGGCCCCGACCCGGCCAAGTCGTTCTACGGGGTGGGCTGCGTCGCGGACGCGGCCACCATCCGGGAGCAGGACGACGGCACCTTCGAGGTGCTGGCCACCGGCACCACCCGCTTCGAGCTGCTGTCCGTGGACGCCACAGGCCCCTATCTGGTCGGCGAGGTCAAGGAGTTGGAGGAGGAGCCGGGCGACGGCGCCGGAGCGCTGGCCTCCGGAGTGGTCCGGGCCTTCCGCACCTACCAGAAGCGGCTCGCGGGCGCCCGGGAGCGCACCCTGGCCGCCGAGCAGGACCTGCCGGGCGAGCCGTCGGTGCTCTCCTATCTGGTCGCTGCCGCCGCCGTGCTCGACACCCCGGCCAAGCAGCGGCTGCTCCAGGCGCCGGACACGGCGAGCAGGCTGGCCGACGAGCTGAAGATGCTGCGCTCCGAGAGCGCGGTCATCGGTAAGCTCCCGTCCCTGCCCGCCGTCGAGCTGACCCGCCGCCCCACCAGCCCCAACTGACGCGACCTCTTGTGAAGATGGCGAAGAAGACCAAGAAGAACTCCCCCGGTTCCACCGGAACCCCCGCCACCACCGCCCTCACCGCGGCGGGCACGGCCTTCACCGTGCACTCCTACGACCACGACCCGGCGGCCGCCTCGTACGGCGAGGAGGCCGCGCAGGCGCTGGGCGTGGAGCCGGGCCGGGTGTTCAAGACCCTCGTCGCGAGCGTCGACGACCGCCTCACGGTCGCCATCGTGCCCGTATCGGCCACCCTCGACCTCAAGGCGCTCGCCGCCGCGGTCGGCGGCAAGCGCGCCACGATGGCGGACCCGGCGGCGGCCGAGCGCACCACGGGCTACGTCCGCGGCGGCATCTCCCCGCTCGGCCAGCGCAAGCGTCTGCCGACCGCGCTGGACGCCTCCGCCGACGCCCACGAGACGATCCACGTCTCGGCGGGCCGCCGGGGCCTGGAGGTCGAGCTGTCCCCGAAGGACCTGGCGTCACTGACCGAAGCGGTAGTAGCCCCGATCGCCCGCTTCGACGCCTAGCCGCCATCGCGGACCGCGCAGCCCCGCACGGCCCGCGACGCCCGGCACACGCTCCCGGCTGACCGGGGGCAGGCCCGCCACCCGGACGCCGTCCGGAAGGTGCCCCGACCGTGCGGGCGGGTCCTACGCGATGTGGGTCGTCGCGCGCACCACGTGGCCGTCGCGGATCTCCACGTCGTATTCCGCGCCCGGCCCGAGGGGGCCGCGGGCTGCGAGGGCCGTGCCGTGCAGGCGGCCGGTCTGGCGCGTCCACTCCAGCCGGACCAGGTGGTCCGCGGCCAGTTCGGGGCAGCGCGGGCCCGTGGCGTCCACCGGGCGTCCCCAGGCCGCGGTGACGCCCTCCACCCGCTCCAGACAGCGGCGCGGGAACCAGCGCGGCGAGGCGAGCGCGGCCAGCACCTCGCGGGCGGTGGCCTCGCAGTCCACCACCGCCGCCTCCCCGTCCCGCCCGGCCAGCGCCGCGTCCGGGCAGTGGGCCCCGCCGGGACCCACCCGCAGCACGACGCCGGTACGCCGGTCCGGCTCGCCCGGCACCGACAGCCGCCCCGAGGGGCGCGCCGGGTCCCAGGGCGCGGGTTCCTCGGCGCCGGAGCCGCGCCGTACGGCCGCGACGAGCGCGCCGAGCCCGTCGCAGGCGATGGCCGCGCCCGTGGGCCCGGTCACCAGCCATCCGCCTCCGTCCGCGGTCACCCGCAGCCCGGGCCGGTCCGCCGCCCGGGCCGCGGCGAGGGCCACCGCCCGCCGGGCGGCGACCCCGGCGGTCCAGGCCCGGGCCCAGTCGAACGCCCCGCGCTCACCGCACGCCCCGCACATCCGGTCACCTCCTCCGTCCAGGTGCCGCCCATGGTCTCCGTCCGCGGCGCGAGCCACCGCGGCTAGGGCATGACGTCGCCGCTGTTGGGCCCCAGCGTCTGGCCGACGTACAGGTTGCCGCCCGGCTCGCTGGCCAGCAGGACGGCGGTGGGGGCCACCTCCTCCGGGCGGCCGAAGCGGCCCAGGGGGAGTTCGGCCTGCTTGGCGGCCTTCCACTCGGCGGTGATCCCGGCGACCATCGGCGTGTCGACGGGTCCTGGCGCGATGGCGTTGACCAGGACGCCGCGTTCCGCCACCTCCAGGGCGAGGGACTTGGTCAGCCCGATGACCCCGGCCTTGGCGGCCGCGTAGTGGGACAGCGAGCGGCCGCCCTTGATGCCGAGCTGGGAGGCGATGTTGATGACCCGCCCCCAGCCGCGTTCGGCCATCCCCGGCACGACGTAGCGGCAGCACAGGAAGACCCCGGTGAGGTCGACGGCGATGGTCTCCGACCACAGCCGCGGGTCCATCTCGGTCAGGGGCGCCTCGGTGAGGATGCCCGCGGCGTTGACCAGGATGTCGATGCCGCCGTACTCCCCCGCCACCGCGCCCGTCACGGCCTCGACGGCGGCGGGGTCGGTGACGTCCAGGGCGGCGTGTCCGGCCGCGCCGGTCCCCTCGGCGGCGGCCGCGGCGCGGAGCGCGTCGCGGTCGGCGATCACGACGCGGGCGCCTTCCCGCACGTAGGCCGCCGCGATGGCCCGGCCGATACCGCTGGCCCCGCCGGTGACGAAAGCGGTGCGCCCGTCCAGCGCCCCGGCCGTCATGCGGGCATCCTCACGGTGAGCCCGCCGTCCACCACGAGGCTCTGGCCGGTGACGTACGAGGCGCCCTCGGAGGTCAGATAGGCGATCGCGGCCGCGACCTCCTCGGGCCGGCCGACCCGCCCCCAGGGGATGGACGCGGCGGCGCGGGCGAGCCCGTCGGGGCCGAGCGAGTTGACCGGGTCGGAGGACTGCGGGGTGACGATGAGCCCGGGGATCACCGCGTTGACGCGGATGCCGCGCGGGGCCAGTTCGACCGCCAGGCTGCGGCACAGCCCCAGCACTCCGGACTTGGCGGCGGCGTAGTGGGCGTGGTCGCCCCAGCCGTAGACGCCGCCCGCGATGGAGGAGACGGCCACCATCGCGCCCGGCCCCGACATGCGCCCGGCGGCGGAGCGCAGGGTGCGCAGCACGCCGGTGAGGTCGACGGAGAGCATGTCGTCCCAGGCGTCGTCGGTGAGTTCGGCGAGCGGCGCGCGGCGCAGCACCCCGGCGTTCGCGACGGCGATGTCCAGGCGGCCGTACGCGGTGAGGGCGGCCTCCGCGAACGCCTCGACGGCCGCCGGGTCGGTCACGTCCACCTCGTGCCGTACGCAGGTGCCGCCCGCCGCCTCGACCAGCGTCACGGTCTCGTCCGGGTCGTGGGGGTCGCCGGGGTAGTGGCCGAGCACCGTCCGTACACCGCGGCGCGCGTAGGCGACGGCGAGCGCGCGGCCGATGCCGCTGGCCGCGCCGGTGATCACGGCGACCGGCCGCTCGGGCTGATCGTTCTGTATCACTGAAGAGACTCCTGGGTGGGGTTCAGGCTTCGACCGTGTCGACGCGGCGCGCCGCGAACATCACAAAGCCGGAGAGAAACGTTCCGACGGCTCCCACGAGCAGCGCGGTCTGGCCCCAGTGGGCACCGGAGGCGAGCATCGTGGTGGCGAGGGCACCGGCGATGACGGCCCCGGGCTGGCTGAAGGCGTTGATGAAGGAGGTGCCGGTGGCCCGGCAGCGGGTGTCGTAGCACTCGCCCATGTAGAAGAGCATCGCCGCGTACGGGCCGATCAGGAAGAACATCCCGAGGGAGTAGAGGACCACCACGGGCCCGGTGCCGTGCGCGACGGTAAGCATGAGGGCGAAGAGGACGCCGGAGACGATCCAGCCGCAGGCGATGACGTTGCGGCGGCCGAAGCGGTCACCGGCCCAGCCATGGAAGAGGTAACCGGCGAAGCCGACGGCGTTGATGACGATGAACAGCAGCAGGGAACCCTCGAAGCTGACGCCCTTGGCCTTGGTGAGCACCGTCGTGCCGAGCACGCTGAAGATCTGGATGCCGAACCAGTTGGCGAGCCAGGCGAAGCTGAGGACGAGGGTGTTGCGGCGCGCCCGGCCGCGGAAGATCTCCAGCAGCGGGGTGCCGGGGCTCTCGTCCACGCCGTACTCGGCGGCGAGTTGCCGCGCCTCCGCCTCCTTGCCCTCCTTCCGCAGGGCCCGCAGCCGCGCCTCCAGCTCGAACTGCGGGGTCTCCGGCAGTCCGCGCCGCAGCAGGGCGATGACGAGGGCGGGGAAGGTGGCGAGCAGGAAGCAGCCGCGCCAGCCGACGAGCGGCAGGAAGACGGCGACGAACGCGGCCGCGACCAGGGTGCCGACGGGCCAGCCGGACTGCACCATGCTGTAGACGAAGCCGCGGCGCTCCTTGATCGCCTCGTCCTCGGTGACGGCGTAGATCTCGTTCAGATAGGTCGTGTTGACGGCCTGTTCCGACAGGCCGAGACCGCCGATCGAGCGGACACCGACCAGATAGGCGGCGCCGGGGGTGACGGCCGAGGCGGCGGAGGCCAGGGCGGTGCCCGAGACGGTGAGGATCATGCCCCTGCGGCGGCCGAGCCGGTCGACGAGCGGGCCGACGCCGAGGACGACGACGGCGGTGCCGACGGAGATCAGCGTGGAGATCAGCGCCGCCCGCTCCTCGCTCCAGCCGAAGCGGTCGGAGATCTCGGGCAGCAGGGTGCCGAACAGGATGTAGTCGTAGACGGCGAACACCCAGGCGCAGAAGGCGATCGCGGTGGCCTTGCGCGTGGCGCGCACGCCGATGCGCGGCAGCCGCCGGGCGGGGGTGGTGGTGGGTCTGGAGCCGGAGGTGCCTCTGTCGTGGGAGGAGACGGTGGGCATGACGGATACCCCTTGTCGGGAGCGGAGGGAGACGGGGAGAGCGGAGGGGGACGGAAAGAGGTGCGGCGGGGGATCAGGCCCGGGGGGAGCGGGCCTTGAAGTCGGTGGCGATCTCGTCGAAGGTCGACCAGCGGACGCCCTCGTGGCCGCTGATGTACTCGATCAGCCGCTCCAGCATCAGCAGCGTCTGAGGACGCCCCGAGACATCGGGATGGATCGTCATGGTGAAGGCCGCGTAGTCCATTTCGCGGTAGACCCAGTCGAACTGGTCGCGCCAGGTCTGCTCCAGCTCGCGCGGGCTGACGAAGCCATGGCTGTTGGCGCTGGCCTTGACGAACATCATGGGCGGCAGGTCGTCGAGGTACCAGTTGGCCGGGATCTCGACCAGGCCGGTCTCCTCGCCGCGCACCAGCGGCTTCATCCACTCCTCGGCAGGACGCGAGTAGTCGATCTTCGTCCAGCTGTCGCCGACGCGCACGTAATAGGGCGTGAAGTCGTTGTGCATCAGGGAGTGGTCGTACGAGATGCCGCGCTCGATCAGCAGCTCGTTGGTCACCGGCGAGAACTCCCACCAGGGGGCGACGTAGCCGGTCGGGCGGCGCCCCGCGACCTTCTCGATCAGCTCGATGCTGCGGTCCAGGATGGCGCTCTCCTGGGCCCGGGTCATCGCGATCGGGTTCTCGTGCGAGTAGCCGTGCGCGCCGATCTCATGGCCGCCGGCGACCACCGCGCGGGTCTGGTCGGGGAAGGTCTCCAGGGAGTGGCCGGGGATGAACCAGGTGGTACGCAGCTCCTTGCGCTCGAACAGGCGCAGCAGCCGCGGCACCGCGACCTCCCCGGCGAACATGCCGCGGGAGATGTCACAGGGCGAGTCCTCGCCGCCGTAGCTGCCCAGCCAGCCCGCCACCGCGTCGACGTCGACGCCGAACGCCACAAAGATCTCTTTAGCCATGCTGGTTCCTCTCCAGTGATGTTTCCAGTGCTGTTTCCAGTGCGGTCCGCACCCGCGCCGGGTCGCCGTAGCACCCGAGCAGGGCGGTGAGCAGGACCCGCGCCTGGGAGGGGCGCAGGGTTCCGGTGGGGACGGCCCCGGCCCGGACCAGGTCGGCGCCGCCGCCGTTGCCGTACACCGCGGCGACCGGTCCGGCGTGGACCCGCGTCGAGAGCGCGACCACGACGCCGGAGCCGACGAGCCGGGCGACCTCGGCGGCGACCTCCGGGTTGGCGTTGCCCGAGCCGGTGGCCTCCAGGACCACCGCGCGGGCGCCCGCGTCGGCCACCGCGCGCAGGGCCTGGATGTCGCAGCCGGGGTAGACCGCGACGATGTCGGTGCGGACGCGCCCGGGGTCGCCGACCGGGAAGGCCGCGAGGTCGAGCGGTTCGGGGCGCAGCGGCGCCGCGGTGATCTCCACCTCGCCGTCGGCCACCCGCCCCAGCGGACCGCCGTCGGGGGCGGCGAACGCGGCGGGGGCCAGGGTGTGGGTCTTGCGGGTGCCGCGCGCGGGGTAGATCCGGCCGTCGAAGGAGATGAGCACGCCGAGGTCGCGGGCGCGGTCGGCGTTCGCGACGGCGATGGCGTCGGCGAGGTTGCGCGGGCCGTCGCCGTCCGGGGCGTCCGCCGGGCGCATCGCGCCGGTGAACACCACGGGCCGGGGGTCGGCGTGGAAGAGGTCGAGGAGGTACGCGGTCTCCTCCAGGCTGTCGGTGCCGTGGGTGACCACCACGCCCTGGACGCCGCTGTCGGCCAGTGCCTCGTGGGCGGCCACGGCGACGTCGCGCATATCGGCCGGGGTCAGCAGATAGCTGCCGAGGCAGAAGACGTCGCGCGTCTCGACCGATACGCCCGGGAGCCGGGGAAGCCGGTCCAGCAGGGCGTCCGCCGGGTCGGCGGCCAGCCGGGTGCCATGGGCGTCCTGACGGGTGGCGATGGTCCCGCCCGTCGACAGTACGACGATCCTGCGCACCCGGCCTCCTCTTGACGTGGCGCGAATCGGGCCACCATTCCTGGCCTGAAACAGCGCCCTGCGTGGCTCAAACTCGTGCCCAAACGTTTGGGGCAATCGTTTGGGTAGGATGTGTGCCACCGGCCACAGGTGTCAAGAGGTCCGCTGTTACCATCACGTTCGTTCGCCGCACGGGGTCGGGGTGCGGCGGTGGGACAACCGGAGGCCGAGCCGAAGTGGGCACGCAGCAATCACGACCGGTCACCCTGCGCACCATCGCCGATCAGCTCGGTCTGCATGTCTCGACCGTCTCGCGGGTCCTGCACGCCAAGCCGGACGAGAGCCTGCGCGCCGCCTCGGCCGAGACCGTGGAGCGGGTCCGCCGGCTCGCCGACGAACTGGGCTACCAGCCCAATCCCCATGCCACCAGCCTGCGCACCCGGCGCAGCAATCTGGTCGGCGTCCTGGTCCCCCGGCTGTCGGACATCGTGCTCGCCACGATCTACGAGGGCATCGAGGAGGCCGCGGCCGAGCAGGGCCTGTCGACGTTCGTCGCCAACACCGGCGACAGCCCCGAGGCGCAGCGCACCCGCACCAAGATGGTCATCGGGCGGCGCGTCGACGGCATGATCTTCGGCGACGCGCACGCGGACGGGCGCTTCCTGGCCGAGGTGGCCGGGCGCGGCATCCCGTTCGTCCTGGTCAGCCGGACCTGTGCCGACCATCCGTCGGTGACCTGCGACGACTATCTGGGCGGACGGCTGGTCGCCGAGCATCTGCTGGAGCTGGGCCACCGCGATGTCGCGGTGGTCGCCGGCGAGCCGTACGCGAGCACCGGTATCGACCGTACGGCGGGCCTGGTGGACCGCTACCGGGAGGCGGGGCTGCCCGTCCCGGCCCACCGGATCACGCACTCCCGCTTCGACGTGTCCGGCGGGCACGCCGCCACGGCGCGGCTGCTGGACACGCCGGAGCCGCCGACGGCGGTCTTCGCGGTGAACGACTTCGCGGCCATCGGCGCGATCGGCGCCCTCCGCGAGCAGGGTCTGCGGGCGGGCGCCGATGTGGCGGTGGTGGGGTTCAACGACACCCCGCTGGCGGCCGAGTTGCCGCTGCCGCTGACGACCGTCCGGTCCCCCATGCTGGAGATGGGCCGCCGGGGGTTGCGGATGCTGGTCCGGCTGCTGGAGGGCGAAGCGGTCGAGTCCGAGCGCCTGCGCCCGGAACTGGTCGTCCGCGCCTCCAGCGCGCCGCGGGTCTGAAGGCTGCCGTTACGCGGCGGTCGTGGCCTGGTAGTAGGTTTCCGGCTCCTCGTCGCGGGGGCCGAACAGGCCGGTCAGGGCCAGGTGCACGACCATCGCGGCCACCGACCACGCCAGCAGCGCGCCCTTGGCGTTCAGCTTCAGCGGGGCGTCGAACGTGACGCCCTTGCCGACCTGCTTGGCGTGCGCCACGACGTCCGTGGACGGCCCGAGCCAGACGCCAAGACGCCAGGCGATCACCGAGCCGAGGACGCCGCCGATCGCCAGCCCGACCACCAGGGCGACCCCGCCGCGGCGGCAGAACAGGAAGGCCAGCAGCGCCGAGACCAGGCCGAAGGCCAGCGCGGCCAGCACGAACACCCCGTCCGCGCCGATCGCGTCCTCGCCCTCCGAGTTCTTCAGATACACGGCCCTGCCGTCCGAGATCAGCGCCACCCGCGGCGCCAGCCACAGCCACAGCAGCCCGAGCAGCACGCCCGCGACCGCCACCGCGATCGCCGCGACGGATGCCTGGACCAGCTCGGCGCGCAGCTCCTCCCCCGGTTCTGAGTGCTCGGAGTGCTCGGCCTCCGCTGCGCCGGGATACGGCTCGGGATGCCCCTGAGCAGCCGGTTCGCCCGGTGTGGGCTGCCCGTGCTCGGCGTCGTCGTGCGGCGAGGGCTGTTCATGCGGCGTCAACGGTGCGGTCACCCCGTCATCGTGCCAGGTGGACGGCGTACTTCGGTCGGCGGGAGGTCCGCTGCGGCGCGTCACCGCACGGCGGCCCGACGATAGGCCCAGGTCGCGGCGGCGAGTGACACCACGGCCACCCCCGCGCACACCCCGAGGTCCGCGCAGACGGCCAGCCAGTCGGGCTGGCCGTCGAAGGACCGGGCCAGGGCTTCCACACCGTACGTCGACGGCAGCAGATCGCGCGCGTACGACACTACCTCCGGCATCCGGCCGGCGGGCAACACTCCCAGCAGCAGCGCGGCCGACATCCCCAACTGCCCCAGCAGCGTGGCCAGTTCCTGGCGCGGGGCGAGCAGCCCGAGGGCCGCGCCCAGACCCGCGAGAGCGGCACCGGACAGCGGAATCACCGCGGCGAGCACCCACAGGTGGCCCATCGGCAGCTGGAACAGCACGCTGCCGACGACCGCGGTGACGGCCGTCCCGGGCACCGTGAAGGAGGCGTACGCGGCGGCCGCGCCGAGCACCACCGCGGCGGGCGGCACCGGGAGTGTCGCGTAGTGGTCGAGCCCGCCGCTCGCCCGCAGCTGGCCGAAGTACTGCGCGAGCAGGTTGAGCGCCACGAAGGCCACGACGAGCACGCTCGACCCGGCCACCACGGACCGCGCCGCGCTGCCGCCCTCGTCCACCACACCGCGCATCAGGACCATGATCCCGACGGACTGGAAGGTCGCCACGAACAGCAGCGGAATCCGGGCCACCCGCGCCCGCGACAGCTGCGCCCGGTAGACCGCGACCAGCGCGGGCAGCAGCCGCGCTGAGGCCGCGAGCGGCGCCGGGTCCACGAGCGGGTCGGGGGCGGCGTCGACCGGCCGGGGCACGGCACCACCGGCCTCCTCGGCCGGCGCACCGGCCTTCGGCATGGCGGGCACGGCCTGCGCGGGCACGACACTCACGTCTGCGCTGCTCCTCTTCCGTCTGGCTCGGTCACGGTCTTGGTTACGGACACGACCACGGGCGCGTTCACCGTACGCCGCGCCGCATGCCGTCCCCGCATGCCGCCCCTCACGTCTTCACCAGCCCCTCCGCGCCCTCCGTACGCCCGCCCAGCGCCACGTACACGTCCTCCAGGCTGGGCGTGGCGAGGGTGAAGTCGTCCAGTGCGGAGAAGGCGGGTCCGCCGGTCACGGTGGCGATCGCGGCGCGCGCCGCGTCCGGGGCCAGCCGGAGCGTCCAGCGCCGCCCGGAGGCGTGTGCGGCGTCCCGCAGCGCGGCGACACCGGGGATGTGCAGCGGCGCCTCGGCGCGCCACACCAGCTCCACCCGCACCTCGTCCGCGACCATCGCCTTGAGCCCGGCGGGGGTGTCGCAGGCGATGACCCGGCCGCGGTCGAGCACCGCGACCCGGTCGAGCACGGTCTCGGCCTCGATGACGTTGTGCGTCACCAGCAGTACGGTCACCCCGCGCTCGGCCCGCCGCCGGTCCACGGCGGCCCAGACGGCGCGGCGGGCCACCGGGTCCATCCCCGTGGTCGGCTCGTCCAGCACCAGCAGCGGCCGCTCCCCCACCAGGGCCGCGGCGACGCAGGCCAGCCGGCGCTGGCCGCCGGAGAGCTTCTTCAGCGGCCGCCCGGCGATCCCGGCGAGCCCCAGCTCCCCGATCACCTCGTCCCGCTCGGCGCGGGCCGCGCGCGCGTCGAGCCCGCGCAGCCGCGCGGTCGTCTCGGCGGCGAGCGCGACGGTCAGCTCGTCCAGCGCGGTGGAGTCCTGGCCCAGGTAGCCGAGGAGCCGGGAGGCGCGCTCGGGGTGGCGTACGAGATCGTGGCCGAGCACCCGGACCTGGCCCTCGTCGGGCCGCAGCAGACCGGTGAGCTGCCGTACGAGGGTCGACTTCCCGGCGCCGTTCGGCCCGAGCAGCCCGAACACCTCACCGCGCACCACGTCCAGGTTGATGCCGTCGCTGGCCCGCACCTCGGGCGTGGCGGGCGCACCGCGGCGGCCACGCGCCGCGGGATAGGTCTTGACCAGGCCGCGCACGGTGCACACCACATCGCCTGCCGTCGCCTGTTTCGCGCCCGTCCTCACGAGTGATGAGGGTACGCGCCCAAACACCCGGAGCCGTCCGCGGGGGCCCGGGCGCTACTGACGCCAGGGGTCTACTCCCCCGCCGGGGCGTGCTCGGCGGCGGTGCGGACGTCGATCTCGCGCCAGAACCCGGCCCGGATGGCGTAGCGGTCGTGCTCGTCGATCTGGTCGTCCTTGTGGGCGAGCAGGCCGAAGCGGGCCGCGTAGCGCAGCAGCTCGCCGTCGATGCGGTGCGGGATGCGCGGGTACTCCGTCGACAGCTGGTGGAGGTGGCCCGCGTCGGACAGCCGCTCCATCCAGCGGCGGGCGAAGACCTGGCCGACCTCGAAGGGGTCGCCGCTGACGGCGGTGATGTCCTCCTCGCGGTCGGCCCAGCGCTGCTCGGCGCTGGTGAGCTGGGCCAGCATGGGCAGATTGGCGGTCTCCGGCGGCTCGCCGACCCCGGAGCCGGGGCCGCGGTCGACCCAGCCCTTGTCGGAGGACCACCGGAGGGTGGCGCTGGGGGCCGGGTGCGGTGCGGCGGGGCTGCCCGGCCCACGGCCCAGGCCCGCGAGGTCCTTCGGGGTGGGCACGCCCTTGGCCCCGCCCGGCGCCGGGGCGTCCGGTGCGTCCGGTGCGGCGGGGGCCGGTCCCGAGGCCGTGCGGGCGTCCGCTCCAGCCGCGGCGGGGGCGGCGCCGGGGGCGCCGGCGGCGGGCCGTGCCGTGCCGTTGTGGGTGGCGGGCGACTCGCCCGCGGCTGCCGCCGCCGCGGCAGCGGCGGCGGTCTCCGGCAGCGGGGCGGCGAGGATGGCGGCGATCTCGGGGCGCGGCTCGGTGGTGGGGGCGCAGGGCCCGGGAAGCTCCTTGGCGCGCACCGCGCCGGTGATCCACGCCCGGTCCAGGACGCGCCGCTCGTCGGCCTCGGCGACCAGGTCCTCGGACTGGTTGTAGTCGCCGTCGGCGGCCTGGACGGCCCACAGATGGACGGCGACGCCGTGCTCCTTGGCCGACATCAGCCCGGGCAGCAGATCGCCGTCGCCGGTGACCAGCACGATGTCGGAGCAGGCGCGGTTGCGGGCCAGCTCGGTCAGCTCGGCGTGCATGGCGGCGTCCACGCCCTTCTGCGCCCAGCGCCCGTCGCTGCGGGTGAGCGCGCCGAGCCGGACGGTCACGCGGGGCATCACGCGCAGCCGCCGGTGCTCGGGCTGCGGTACGCGGTCGGGGGCGCCGTCGAACCAGTAGATGCGCAGCAACGGGCGCTCGGTCTCGGCCTCGGCGCGCTCCCGCAGGCCCTGGATCAGGGTCGCGTGGTCGACGGAGATGCGGGAGCGGGCGGGCTCCCCGGCAAGCAGGCTCGCGGCGGCGCCCAGCAGATAGCCGGCGTCCACCAGGACGACGCAGCGGTCCACGTTCCACCCTCTTTCTGGAAGTCCAGTCGTCGGTCGCCCCCCGACACAGCCGTGCCCCGGATCTCTTCTTTCGTCCCCCCTTCGAGTCTGCCCGACCGCACGGGGGTTATCAGTCCGAACTGGATCACCGGCGTGGCGGATACGGCCTCCTCGACAGGACCGCCCTTCTCACTCACGGTAATTGCCCGAAATGCACGGGTCACCGAGGCGTGTCACTGTTCTTCCGGGGGCTGATCCCAACTGGAGGCACACCACCATGGGTAAGAACAAGAACCGCGATCGCAAGCAGCAGCAACAGCAGAACCGCGGTCAGGCCGACCAGGCGCAGCAGTCCTCGGTGGAGGGGCAGTCCCAGCAGATGCCGCCGGAGGGAGCCCCCTCGTCGGCGCGCAAGGGCCGCCAGAAGAGCTTCGGTCACAACTGACCGCCGCCCATGAGCGATTGAGGGGCGCGCCCGGCCCGCCGGGCGCGCCCCTCACCTGTTCACGGCCGGTCCCTCAGCCCGCCAGGCAGGAGGCTCCCAGCAGCACCTTGAGGTCGCCGAAGAGGGCCGGGTCGGGGGTGACCCGGTGCCGGTCGAGCCGCAGCACGGTGGTCTTGCGCGCCCCCTGCAGCTTGATCCGCACCTCGGTGGAGCCTCGGTGGTGGGTCAGCACCTCGCCCAGCTTCTCGACCAGCGGCGGGGTGACCTTGACGGTCGGAATGGTGATCGTCACCGGGGCGTTGGTGCCCGCCTCGGACAGGTCGGGGACCATCATCTCCATGGCGACCAGCCGCGGGATGTCCTCCCGCTTGTCGAGGCGGCCCTTGACGAAGACGACGACGTCCTCGACGAGCTGGGTGGAGACCAGCTGATAGGTGGCCGGGAAGAACATGCACTCGATCGACCCGGCCAGATCCTCGACGGTCGCGATGGCCCAGGCGTTGCCCTGTTTGGTCATCTTGCGCTGTAGGCCGGAGATGATGCCGCCGATGGTGACGATCGCCCCGTCGGCGTGCTCACCGCCGGTGAGCTGGGAGATGGCGGCGTCCGCCTTGTCGTTGAGGACGTGCTCGATGCCGAAGAGCGGGTGGTCGGAGACGTAGAGGCCCAGCATCTCGCGCTCCTGGGCGAGCAGATACGCCTTGTCCCATTCGATGTCGGAGAACTCGATGTCGAGGCCGAAGCCGGGCGCCTCCCCGTCGCCGCTCTCGCCGCCCATGCCGCCGAAGAGGTCGAACTGCCCCTCGGCCTCCTTGCGCTTCACCGCCACCACGTTGTCGATCATCGTTTCGTAGTGCGCGGTGAGGCCCTTGCGGGTGTGGCCCATCTCGTCGAAGGCGCCCGCCTTGATGAGCGATTCGGTGGTGCGCTTGTTGCAGACGACCGCCTCGACCTTGTCCAGGTAGTCGGGGAACGAGCTGTACTTCCCCTTGGACTTGCGGCCCCGGATGATCGCTTCCACCACGTTCTGACCGACGTTGCGGACCGCGGTGAGGCCGAAGAGGATCACATCGTCACCCTGGGCGGTGAAGTTGGCCTCGGACTCGTTGACGTCGGGCGTGAGCACCTTGATGCCCATGCGGCGGCATTCGTTGAGGTAGATCGCCGACTTGTCCTTGTCGTCGCGGACCGAGGTGAGCAGCGCCGCCATGTACTCGGCGGGGTAGTTCGCCTTGAGGTACGCGGTCCAGTAGGTGACCAGGCCGTACGCGGAGGAGTGCGCCTTGTTGAACGCGTATCCGGCGAACGGGACCAGCACGTCCCACACGGCCTGGATCGCCTCGTCGGAGTAGCCGCGCTCGCGGCAGCCCTTCTGGAAGGGCACGAACTCCTTGTCCAGGACCTCCTGCTTCTTCTTGCCCATCGCCCGGCGCAGCAGGTCGGCCTGTCCGAGCGAGTACCCCGCGAGCACCTGGGCGGCCTTCTGCACCTGCTCCTGGTACACGATGAGGCCGTAGGTGATGCCGAGGACCTCCTTGAGCGGCTCCTCCAGCTCGGGGTGGATCGGGGTGATCTCCTGCTGGCCGTTCTTGCGCAGGGCGTAGTTGATGTGCGAGTTCATGCCCATCGGGCCCGGCCGGTAGAGGGCCGAGACGGCGGAAATGTCCTCGAAGTGGTCGGGCTTCATCATGCGCAGCAGGGAGCGCATGGGGCCGCCGTCGAACTGGAAGACGCCGAGGGTGTCGCCGCGGCAGAGCAGTTCGAAGGTCTTGGGGTCGTCCAGCGACAGATCGAGCATCTTGAGGTCGACGCCCTTGTTGGCGCGGACCATCTTGACCGCGTCATCCATGATGGTGAGGTTGCGCAGGCCGAGGAAGTCCATCTTCAGCAGGCCCAGCGACTCACAGGTCGGATAGTCCCACTGGGTCACGACCTGACCGTCGTTCTTCGGCGAGAACACCGGGACGTGGTCGGTCACCGTCTCGCTGGACATGATCACGCCCGCGGCGTGCACGCCCATCTGCCGGACCAGGCCCTCGATGCCGCGCGCGGTGTCGATGACCTTCTTCACGTCCGGCTCGTTCTCGTACATCCCGCGCACCTCGCCCGCCTCGCTGTAGCGGGGGTGCTTCTCGTCGGTGATGCCGGACAGCGGGATGCCCTTGCCGAGGACGTCGGCGGGCATGGCCTTGGTGATGCGGTCACCCATCGCGTACGGGTAGCCCAGCACCCGGGCCGAGTCCTTGATCGCGTTCTTGGCCTTAATGGTGCCGTACGTACCGATCTGGGCGACCTTGTCGGCGCCGTACTTCTCGGTGACGTACCGGATGACCTCACCGCGCCGACGCTCGTCGAAGTCGATGTCGACATCGGGCATGGACACGCGCTCGGGGTTGAGGAACCGCTCGAAGATCAGCCCGTGCTCGACCGGGTCGAGGTCGGTGATGCCCAGCGCGTACGACACGATCGAACCGGCCGCGGAGCCTCGGCCGGGGCCCACCGCGATGCCGTTGTTCTTGGCCCACATGATGAAGTCGGCGACCACGAGGAAGTACCCCGGGAACCCCATCTGGATGATGACGTCCATCTCGTACTGGGAGAGCTTCTCCCGGTCCTCGGGAACGCCGCCGGGGAAGCGCTGGGCCATCCCCTTGCGGACCTCCTCCTGGAACCAGGTGACCTCGGTGTACCCCTCGGGCACGTCGAAGCGCGGCATCAGGTCGCGCTTCTCGAACCAGCCGGTGGCATCGACCTGCTCGGCGACCAGGAGGGTGTTGCGGCACCCCTCCTGCCAGGCGTCCGAGGAGTCGATGGCGTACATCTCCTCGGTGGACTTCAGGTAGTAGCCGGTGCCGTCGAAGCGGAAGCGGTCCGGGTCGGAGAGGTTCTTGCCGGTCTGGACGCACAGCAGCGCGTCGTGCGCCACGGACTCGCGGGAGTAGGTGTAGTGCGAGTCGTTGGTGACCAGCGGCGGGATGCCCAGCTTCTTGCCGACCTCCAGCAGCCCGTCCCGGACCCGGCGCTCGATCTCGATGCCGTGGTCCATCAGCTCCAGGAAATAGCGGTCCTTGCCGAAGATGTCCTGGTACTCGGAGGCCGCCTTCACCGCCTCGTCGAACTGGCCGAGCCGCAGCTTGGTCTGGAGCTCGCCGGACGGGCAGCCGGTGGAGGCGATCAGCCCCTCGGACCACTGGGCGATGGTCTCCTTGTCCATCCGGGGCCACTTGACGAAGTAACCCTCCATATAGGCGTCGGAGGAGAGCCGGAAGAGGTTGTGCAGACCGGTCTTGTTCGACGCCCAGAGGGTCTTGTGGGTGTAACCACCGGAACCGGAGACGTCATCGCGCTTCTGATGCGGCTGACCCCACTGGACCCGTCGCTTGTAGCGCCGCGACTCCGGGGCGACATACGCCTCGATACCGATGATCGGGGTGACCCCGGCGGCCGTCGCCTGCTGGTAGAAGTCGTACGCACCGTGCAGGTTGCCATGGTCGGTCATGGCGATGTGCGTCATGCCCATCTCGTTGCAGGCGTTGAACATGTCCTTGAGCCGCGCCGCACCGTCCAGCAGCGAGTACTGGGTGTGGACATGCAGGTGCGTGAAGGGCGGCTTGGTCACGGTGACAGACCTCCGGCGAACGGTCGATGACAGCTGGGTGGGACAGGACCGAAGGTTACCCCTCCGGACTGACAGCGGACGGGCACGGGCGAGTAGCCTCAGGCGTTGATCCTCTCGGGATCCTCCGTCCCGTCATGTACGTCGGAACGTATGTCGCACGGGATGAAGAACACCCTGTCGCACACGTCACCACCCACATCACCACGCCGTAATCCCCATGCCCCAGGAGGCGCTCCGCGATGTCGACCCAGCAGACCCAGGCGGAACAGCGCGGCGAGCACATCCTCGCCGTCTTCGACACCGCCTTCGGCGAGCTGCTCGCCGCCGACCCGGCCGCCTTCCGGGTGAAATTCCGGAAGATGGCGGCCTCGGCGTTCGCCTTCTACCGCGGCACCGCCTGCCTCTTCTACTCCGACGTGGAGCGCGAGCGCGCCGGCGGTCCTTACCTGGACGACCGCACCAGCCGGGTGTGGATCCACGGTGATCTCCACGCCGAGAACTTCGGCAGCTACATGGACGCCAACGGGCGTCTGGTCTTCAACGTCAACGACTTCGACGAGGCGTACGTCGGCCCCTTCACCTGGGACCTCAAGCGCTTCGCCGCCTCCGTCGCGCTCATCGGCTACACCAAGGCGCTCAGCGACGAGAAGATCACCGAGCTGGTGCGGGTCTACGCCGCCGCCTACCGCGAGCGGATCCACGCGCTGGCCACCGGCGCCAAGAACGACGAGGTGCCGCCCTTCACGCTGGAGACCGCCGAGGGCCCGCTGCTGGACGCGCTGCGCGTCGCCCGCTCGCTGACCCGCTTCGGGCTGCTCGACTCGATGACCGAGATCCGCGACTTCGAGCGCCGCTTCTCGCCGGGCGGCGGCTCCATCGAGCTGGACGCCGCGACCCGCTACAAGGTGCTGGCCGCCTTCGACGGCTATCTGGAAACGCTTCCCGAGTCCAGTCTCGCGCGTCCGGACTCCTACCGCGTCAAGGACGTCGTGGGCCGCCGGGGCATCGGCATCGGCAGCGCCGGGCTGCCCTCGTACAACATCCTCCTGGAGGGCAACAGCGACGCCCTGGAGAACGACGTGGTGATCTACATGAAGCAGGCGCAGACCCCGGCGGTCTCCCGGCACATCACCGATGAGCAGGTGCGCGCCTACTTCCACCACGAGGGACACCGCACGGTGATCTCGCAGCGCGCGCTCCAGGCGCACGCCGACCCGTGGCTGGGCTGGACCGAGCTGGACGGCGCCGGGCAGCTGGTCGCCGAGATCTCGCCGTACGCGGTGGACCTGGACTGGAGCGACATCGACGACCCGGCCGAGATCGCGGCGGTCGTCGCGGACCTCGGGCGGGCCACGGCCACCATGCACGCCGCCGCCGACGACCAGAGCGGCCACTCGCTGGTGCCGTTCTCCACCGAGCGCGCCATCGACGCGGTGATCGCCGCCGACGAGGACGGCTTCGCGGAGCTGCTGGTGGACTTCGCCCACACCTACGGCGCCCGGGCGCGGGCCGACCACCAGATCTTCGTGGACCTCTTCCGCAACGGCCGCATCCCGGGGCTGTGACCAGGGGGTGTGGCCAGGGGCTGTGACCAGGGCCTCCGGGGTGCCCGCAGGGGCGCCCCGCGGGTCCGGCGGCCCCCTCTTGATGTCACTCCTACAGGCGAACGTGGCACAATCCGACCTTATGGACGGGATGGCCAGCGCCGTGGGGACCGGCGGCACCGGGCCCCAGCTGAGGGCCCTGCGCGCGGCGCTCTTCACAGCGCTGTGCGTGACCCTGTCCTCGGCCTCCCATGTGCTGCTCTCCCGCGTCCCGCTGCCGCTGTCCACGGTCGCGCTGCTCGCGGTGGCCGTCTTCGCCCTCGCGTACGCCCTCGCGGGCCGGGAGCGGGGCTTCTGGGGCATCGCCGCCCTGCTGGTCCCGCTGGAGCTGGCCGCCGACACGATCTTCACCACGGGCCAGGACGCCTGTTACGGCCAGTCCGGCGGCCCGGTGGCCGGTCCCCTGCGCTCCATGGGCGTCGACCTGCTCTGCGGCAGCGGCGATGTGGGCACCCCCCTGGCCGGCGTCACCCATTCGGGGGATGCCGGTACGGCCCTGTCCACCGCCGTCAGCTCCGCCACGCCCTGGCTGCTGCTCGCCGCCCATGTGGCCGTCGGACTGATCGCCTCGGCCTGGCTGCGGCGCGGTGAGGCCGCCGTCGCGCGGCTGCTGGGCGCGCTGGCCGGCTTCGCCTTCCGGCCGCTGCTGCTGGCCGTCGCGGTGGTCACCGCGGCCCTGCGGCCCAAGGCTCCGGCCGCGCTGCCGACGCGCCCCGCGCGCCGGGCCCCCGCGCTCCCCCTTCTGGTGCACTCCGTCGTGCGTCGTGGACCGCCCTGCTCAGTCGCCGCCTGAGCACAGCGTTTCCCTTCCACGTACGCATTACCGACCGACGTAGAACGACGGAGATCGATCACTCATGAGCAACCGCAACAGCCACCAGAACAAGCAGGCCGCGCGCGAGCGGCTGCGCGCCGAGCGCGAGCGCCAGGCCAAGAAGGAGCGGATGCGCCGCCAGCTGTTCGTCGGCGGCGCGGTCCTCGCGGTCCTCGCGATAGCGGGCGGCATAGGCTACGCCGTCACCAACATGAACACGGACAACGTCAACCAGAAGTGGCGGGCGGCGGCCGACAAGAAGACGATGGCCAAGCCCGCCAACACCAGCGGGCCCCAGGGCACCACGGTCGTCATCGGCGACAAGAAGGCCAAGAACACCCTGCACATCTACGAGGACATGCGCTGCCCGGTCTGCGCCATGTTCGAGCAGAAGACCGGCCCGACCGTGCTCAAGGACATCAAGGACGGCACCTTCAAGGCGCAGTTCACGATGGGCACCTTCCTCGACGACAACAAGCAGATGCCCGGCGCCGGGTCGAAGAACGCCCTGAGCGCGCTCGGCGCGGCGCTCAACGAGAGCCCGCAGGCGTTCCTGGACTACAAGTCGGCGCTCTACTCCCTGAAGAACCACCCCCAGGAGACGGACGACGCGTTCGCCGACGACCAGAAGCTGATCGACGTCGCCCAGCAGGTCAAGGAGCTGAAGGGCAACGCGGCCTTCGAGAAGGCCGTGAAGAAGGGCACCTACGACCGGTGGGCGCTCGCCATGTCCGACTCCTTCAACAAGGCCAAGGACGTCGACGGCACCCCGGCCTTCAAGCTCAACGGCAAGGTGCTGGAGACCCCCCAGAAGAATCCGCCCATGACGCCGGACCAGTTCACCCCGCTCCTCCAGCAGAACCTCAAGAAGTAGCCGCACCGAAGCAGCAGCCGCACCGCCGGGTCCGCGCGGATGTCCCCGAGGGCACGCCCGCCGACCCGGCGGTGACCCCGCGGCGACGCATCGGCGAACTTCCCCCTGAGGGCCTGCCCTTCGGGGCTACTTGCCAGTAATGTCGTCGGCCGTGACCGACGCCAAAAACCACATATCCCGCCGCAGCGCCGTCACGGCCGTAGCGGCCACCGCCGCCCTGCTGCCGCTCGCCGCCCAGACGGCCGCCCACGCCGACTCCGGTCCCGCCTTCCTGCACGGCGTCGCCTCCGGCGATCCGCTGCCCGACGGCGTCCTGCTGTGGACGCGCGTCACCCCCACCCCCGACGCCGTACCCGGTTCGGGCCTCGGCCCGGCCGTCGAGATCGGCTGGGAGGTGGCCACGGACCGGCAGTTCGGCACGGTCGTGGCGCACGGCACCACCAAGGCCACCGCCTCCGCCGACCACACCGTCAAGGCCGATGTGCGCGGACTGCGCCCGGCCACCGACTACTTCTACCGCTTCCAGGCGGACGGCGGCGCGTACTCCCCCGTCGGCCGCACCCGGACCGCCCCCGCGGCCGACGCCGCGGCCACCGGCATCCGCTTCGGCGTGGTCTCCTGCGCCAACTGGGAAGCGGGCTACTTCGCCCCGTACCGCCATCTCGCCGCGCGCACCGACCTGGACGCGGTCCTGCATCTGGGCGACTACATCTACGAGTACCAGAGCGGTGGATACCCCGACCGGAAGTACGTCGTCCGGCAGCACGCCCCCACCCACGAGATCGTCACCCTCGCCGACTACCGCACCCGGCACGGCCGGTACAAGACGGACGCCGACCTCCAGGCGCTGCACGCCGCCGTGCCGATGATCGCCATCTGGGACGACCACGAGTTCGCCAACGACGCCTGGTCGGGCGGGGCCGAGAACCACACCCCCGGCACCGAGGGCGCCTGGGCGTCCCGGATGACCGCCGCCAAGCAGGCGTACTTCGAGTGGATGCCGGTGCGCCCCTCCACCGAGGGCACCACCTACCGGCGGCTGCGCTACGGCACCCTCGCCGACCTCCACCTGCTCGACCTGCGCTCGTTCCGCTCCCAGCAGGCGTCCGTGGGCAGCGGCGCGGTGGACGACCCCGACCGTACGATCACCGGGCGCGCCCAGCTCGACTGGCTCAAGTCCGGGCTCAGCGGCTCGGACACCACTTGGCGGCTGGTGGGCAACTCGGTGATGATCTCGCCGGTCGCCTTCGGCGCGCTCCCCGCCGAGGTGCTCGCCCCGCTGGCCGAACTCCTCGGGCTGCCCAAGGAGGGCCTGGCGATCAACACCGACCAGTGGGACGGCTACACGGACGACCGGCGCGAGCTCCTCGCCCACCTGACCGGGAACGCCATCGGCAACACCGTCTTCCTCACCGGTGACATCCACATGGCGTGGGCGAACGACGTGCCGGTGAAGGCCGCGACCTATCCGCTCTCCGACTCGGCCGCGACCGAGTTCGTGGTCACCTCGGTGACCTCCGACAACCTGGACGATCTGCTCCACGTACCGGCGCACACCGTCTCACTGGCCGCGGCCGCCGCCCTGCGTGCCGCCAACCGCCATGTGAAGTGGCTGGACATGGACGCCCACGGCTACGGCGTGCTCGACGTCACCGCCGAGCGCGCCCAGATGGACTACTACGCCGTCTCCGACAAGACCGACGCCCGCGCCACCGCGTCCTGGGCCCGGTCCTACCGCACCCGCTCCGGCACCCAGCGGATCGAGCGCGCCGACCGGCCGGTGGTCTGACCGCTACCCCACCTCGTCGAGGAAGCCGAGCGCCACCCGCCAGGTGGCCTCGGCGGCCTGCTCGTCGTAGTCCGGCAGCTCCGGGTCGGTGTACAGATGCCCGGCACCCGGATAGCGGAAGACCTCCACCTCGGCCCCGGCCCGCCCCATCCGCAGGTACCAGGCGTTCAGCCAGTCGTGCGGCTCGAACGGGTCGGGGTCGGCGACGTGCAGCTGCACCGGCAGCTCGTCGGTCGTGGTGTCGTCGGCGATGTCCGAAGTGCCGTGCAGCAGGAGCAGCCCGCGCGCCTTCGCGTCGGCCAGCGCCAGGTTCTGCGCGATCGAGCCGCCGAGCGAGAAGCCCGCGTAGACCAGACCGCGGTCGGAGACCGGCGCCGCGGCCCGCACCGCCCGCTTCAGCAGCTCGTCCGCGCCGATCTCCTCCTTGAGGGCCATGCCCTCCTCGGCGGTGTCCGCCGTCCGCCCCTCGTACAGATCGGGTACGTGCACCTCGTGCCCCGCGGCACGCAGCCGGTCCGCGGCCGCGTGCACGGCGGGCCGCAGTCCGTACATGGAATGGAGAAGCAGGATCGGGGAACGGGTCACAGTGTTCACTTCCTAGTGGGTGGAACGCGCTTCGCCCATCGTGCCAGGTAAGGCCCGGGAAGGCGGAACCCGGAAAACTCCGACGGAAGGATGAGGAAGATCTTCATGGAGGACGTGCTGCGTCCACTCATCGTCATCGGCGGCTCCCTCGCCATCACCCTGTTCATCGGCTGGGGAGTCGACTGGCTGCTGCGGCGGATCGACGCCCGGCACCCGGAGACCCCGCTGTGGGACCTGCTGCGCGGCTGTCGGCTGCCCCTCCAGGTGACGGTGTGCACGGCGCTGCTGCGCGGCTCGTACGACACGATCAACGCGGACGCCATCAACGCCCACCAGACGGCCATCGGCCGGCTGCTCAGCCTGGTGCTGATCGCGGCGACCGCCTGGCTGGTGATCCGGGGCTCCGGGGCCATCGTGGAGTCCTCGTACTCGCGCTACGCCGCCAGCGCGCACGACGCGGCGCGGGTGCGGCGGGTGCGCACCCAGGTGACGCTGATCCAGCGGGTGGTGGCCGCGGTGGTCGGGGTGGTGGCGGCATCGGCGATGCTGCTGACGTTCCCCGCGATGCGCGCCGTCGGGACGTCCATGCTGGCGTCCGCCGGAATCCTGGGCATCGTCGCCGGTGTCGCCGCCCAGTCGACGCTGGGCAACCTCTTCGCCGGACTCCAGATCGCCTTCGGCGACATGGTGCGGATCGGCGACACGGTGGTGGTCAACGGCGAATGGGGCACGGTCGAGGAGATCACCCTGACCTTCCTGTCCGTGCGGACCTGGGACGAGCGCCGGATCACCATGCCGGTGTCGTACTTCACCGGCCAGCCGTTCGAGAACTGGTCGCGCGGCGGCACCCAGAAGACCGGAACGGTCCTCTTCCACCTCGACCACCACGCCCCGATCGAGGAGATGCGGGCCAAGCTGCGCGAGATCGTGCAGCAGTCCAAGGCGTGGGACGGCCGGGACTGGAGTCTGGTCGTCACCGACACCAGCCCGAGCACCATCGTGGTGCGGGCGCTGGTGACCGCGCGGGACTCCGACGACGCGTGGACGGCGCGGTGCGAGATCCGGGAGCAGCTGATCACCTGGCTGCGCGAGGAGCATCCGTACGCGCTGCCGCGGATCACGACCGCACCCGCGGTGCAGGCCCAGATGCCCGCCCCGGCACCCACGCGTCCCGAGCGCGAGCGCGAGGACCACTTCGCCCGCTTCGACAACGGCTTCCGCAAGGGCTAGTGCGTTACGGCGACTACAGCGCCCGGCGCATCGCGCGGTGCGGGATGCCGCTGCCCTCGTCGAACTCCGGCCCGAACGCCTCGTAGCCCAGCCGCTCGTAGAACGCGAGCGCGTGCGTCTGCGCCTCCAGGTAGACCTGGGACAGCCCGCGCCGCCCGGCCTCCGCCTCGACGGCCCTGACCAGCCCCGCACCCAGCCCCGTGCCGCGCGCGGCGGGGGCCACGGCGAGACGGCCGAGGGCGGCGGTGGTGGCGCCGTTCACCCCGGCGTGGCCGTACTTCTTGTCGGCGGCCGCGCCGTGCAGAAAGCGGACGGTGCCCACGGGGCGGCCCGCCGAGGAGGCCAGCAGATGGACGGCGTGCGCGTCGTACGCGTCCATCTCCTCCTCCAGGGAGATGCCCTGCTCGACCACGAACACCTCGTGGCGCACGGCATGGCAGGCCGTGAGGTCGCCGTCGGCGACCACCTCGATCGCGTACGGCACGCTCACGCGCTCTCCGCCCGCACGATGTCCAGCGCCCGCTGGAGATCGTCCGGGTAGGGGCTCTCGAACTCGATCCAGCTGCCGTCGGACGGGTGCTCGAAGCCCAGCCGCATCGCGTGCAGCCACTGCCGGGTCAGCTTCAGCCGCTTGGCGAGCGTGGGGTCGGCACCATAGGTGAGGTCGCCGACGCAGGGGTGGCGGTGGGCCGACATGTGCACCCGGATCTGGTGGGTGCGTCCGGTCTCCAGCTTGATGTCGAGGAGGCTGGCGGCCCGGAACGCCTCGATGAGGTCGTAGTGGGTGACGCTCGGCTTGCCGTCCGCGGTCACGGCCCACTTGTAGTCGGCCTGCGGATGACGGCCGATCGGCGCGTCGATGGTGCCGCTGAGCGGATCGGGGTGGCCCTGGACCAGCGCGTGGTAGCGCTTTTCGACCGTACGCTCCCGGAACTGCTGCTTCAGCAGGGTGTAAGCGCGCTCGGACTTGGCGACGACCATCAGCCCGGAGGTGCCCACGTCCAGCCGGTGGACGATGCCCTGGCGCTCGGCGGCGCCCGAAGTGGCGATCCGGAACCCGGCGGCCGCGAGCCCGCCGATCACGGTGGTGCCGGTCCAGCCGGGGCTGGGGTGGGCGGCGACGCCGACCGGCTTGGCGATGACCACGATGTCGTCGTCGTCATGGACGATCTCCATGCCCTCGACGGGCTCGGCGACGACCTGGACCGGCGGCGCGGCCTGCGGCATCTCGACCTCGAGCCAGGCCCCGCCGGAGACCCGGTCGGACTTTCCGGCGACGCTGCCGTCGACCTGCACCTTCCCGGCGGCGGCCAGCTCGGCCGCCTTGGTCCGCGAGAAGCCGAACATGCGGGCGATCGCGGCGTCGACGCGCTCGCCCTCCAGTCCGTCGGGTACGGGCAGGGTGCGGATCTCGGGAATCGTACTCACCCATCGAGTATGACGGACCGCGCGGACCGGTTCGTACGCCCGTCGGATACCGCCCGGCGTCAGTCCTTGTGGACCGTGCCGTCCGGGTCCAGACCGCGGAACGACAGGATCACGATCAGGAAGCCGCCGCACACGATCGCCGAGTCGGCGAGGTTGAACACCGCGAAGTGGGCGGGCGCGATGAAGTCGACGACCGCCCCCTGAAGGTCGCCGGGCGCCCGGAAGACCCGGTCGGTCAGGTTGCCGAAGGCGCCGCCGAGCAGCATGCCGAGCGCGATGGCCCAGGGCAGGCTGTAGAGCTTGCGCGCCAGCCGCGCGATGACCACGATCACCGTGGCCGCGATCACCGTGAAGACGATGGTCATCGCCTCGCCTATGCCGAAGGCCGCGCCGCGGTTGCGGATCACCTCCAGCTGGAGCCAGGTGCCGATCACCTCGACCGGAGCGCGGTGCTCCAGCTTCTCGACCACGGCCAGCTTGCTGCCCAGATCCAGGAGGTACGCGAATGCGGCGACCGCGCTCAGCACCCCGATCCGCCGCCTCTTCCCGGCTCCGTCCGCGGGCCCGGCAGCGCTGGTCCCGGCGCCCTCCTCGGCCTTCCCCGCGTCTGGCGTACCGATGGCCTGCTCCGCCTCTGTCAACGTGTGTCCCTCATCGTCCGGGCCAGTCTCCCCCTGGCTCAGACGAGGGTACGGCACAGGCGTGCGGACGGTCAGCGGCGCTCCTGACGCTGTTTGCACTCGACACACAGCGTGGCGCGCGGGAACGCCTGCATCCGGGCCTTGCCGATCGCGTTTCCGCAGTTCTCGCAGAGGCCGTAGGTCCCGGAATCCAGCCGCTCCATGGCGCGCTCGGTTTGCAGCAGCATCTCGCGGGCGTTCCCGGCGAGGGCCATCTCGTGCTCGCGCGTGATGTTCTTGGTGCCGGTGTCGGCCTGGTCGTCGCCCGCGCCGTCGCCGGAGTCCCGCATCAGCCCGGTGATCGCCTCCTCGGAGGCGAGGATCTCGGTGCGCAGCCGCCCGGCCTCGGTCAGCAGCTCGGTGCGCGCCTCCTCCACCTCCTCCGCGGACCAGGGGTCCTCACCGGGGCGTACGGCGAGATCGGCGGGGTCAACGGGGCCGTCGGCCACGCGTGCCTTGGGCACGCCGGACGGCGCGAACGACGCCTGCTTCGCGGCCGGCGCGCCGCCCGGGCTCTTCTTCGCAACCACTTTCCTGGCTCCCGTCTTCTTCGCGGGCACCGCCTTCTTGGCCGGTGCGGCCGACGCGGTCTTCTTGGCCGTGGCCTTCTTGACCGCGGCCTTCGTGGTCTTCTTGGCCGCCGTGGTCTTCTTGGCCGCGCTCTTCTTGGTGACCTTGGTGGCCTTCGCGGCCTTCTCGTCCGAGCTGTTCCTACCGGCCGTGGCGCTCTTCTTGGCGGACGCGGCCTTCGTCGCCTTCGCCGTGCTCTTCTGCACGGCGGTCTTCCTAGCCACCATGGCCGCGGCCCCTTCACATATTGTGATCTTGCTCGCGAATCGTTCCGGAACGATAAATCGACTCCGGGTGCGCGGCAACGGGGCACGCCGCCCGATTCGCCCGGCTTGCCCGTACGACAACCCGGTCTCCACCGTTGTGCCCCACCCGCCGCCCGGTAATCCGGCCCGTAACCGGTACCGGAGAGTGACGTGCGACGGCTCCCGGACTCCAGCACCCGGCGTATCGGCATTCGGGTCATCTCGGGTCCCGCCCGTCCCCCGGTCGGCGCAGCCGGATAAAGCGGTCGGCCGCGGTCCGTCCGGCCCCGTACACTGGGCGCAGCGAAAGGCGTGGATGGGGACGAGTAGCGTCGTAGGCGGCCAGGAGCGACCCGGGGACGGTGTGAGCCCGGGGGCGAGCGCGATGTGAAGGATCACCCCGGAGCCGCCGGAAGAACGCCCGCACCGGGCCAGTAGAACCGGCATCGCGACCCCAATGAGGGGGCCGGGAGCGCACCGCTCGCGGCCAAGGAGGGTGGTACCGCGGGAGCGCTCATGGCTCTCGTCCCTCCGACGGAAACGACGAGACGTATCCGCCGGAGGACGTATTCCGATGACGCAGTACCGCCAGGTGCCCGCCCAGGTCGACCTGCCCGCCCTCGAGCACGCCGTGCTCGACTTCTGGCGCGAGAACAAGATCTTCGCCCGCACCCTCGAACAGTCCGAGGGGCGGCCGGAGTGGGTCTTCTACGAGGGCCCGCCCACCGCGAACGGCATGCCGGGCGCCCACCACATCGAGGCCCGCGTCTTCAAGGACGTCTTCCCCCGCTTCCGCACCATGCGCGGCTACCACGTCGCCCGCAAGGCGGGCTGGGACTGCCACGGCCTGCCGGTGGAGCTGGCGGTCGAGAAGGAGATGGGCTTCAACGGCAAGAAGGACATCGAGGCGTTCGGCATCGCCGAGTTCAACGCCAAGTGCCGGGAGTCGGTCACCCGGCACACCGACGCCTTCGCCGAGCTGACCCAGCGCATGGGCTACTGGGTCGACCTGGACGACGCGTACCGCACGATGGACCCCGAGTACGTCGAGTCGGTGTGGTGGTCGCTCAAGGAGATCTTCAACAAGGGCCTGCTGGTCCAGGACCACCGGGTCGCCCCCTGGTGTCCGCGCTGCGGCACCGGTCTGTCCGACCACGAGCTGGCGCAGGGCTACGAGACCGTCGTCGACGCCTCGGTCTACGTCCGCTTCCCGCTGACCTCCGGCCCGCTGGCGGGCGAGGCGTCCCTGCTGGCGTGGACGACCACCCCGTTCTCGCTGGTCGCCAACCTGACCGTCGCCGCCCACCCCGATGTGACCTATGTGGTCGCCACGGACGGCAACGAGAAGCTGGTCGTCGCCGAGTCGCTGGTCGAGCAGGCGCTCGGCGAGGGCTGGCAGACCACGGGCCAGAGCTTCACCGGCGCGGAGATGGAGCGCTGGACGTACCAGCGCCCCTTCGACCTGGTCGAGATCCCCGACGCGCACTTCGTCGTCAACGCCGACTACGTCACCACCGAGGACGGCACCGGACTGGTCCACCAGGCGCCCTACGGTGAGGAGGACTTCAAGAGCAGCCGCGCCTACGGGGTCCCGATCGTCAACCCGATCCGCACGGACGGCACCTTCGAGGAGGAGCTGGACCTGGTCGGCGGCCAGTTCTTCAAGAAGGCCGACGAGGCGCTGGTCCGGGACATGGACGAGCGCGGGCTGCTGTTCAAGCACCTGGCGTACGAGCACAGCTACCCGCACTGCTGGCGCTGCCACACCCCGCTGATCTACTACCCGCAGCCGTCCTGGTACATCCGCACCACCGCGATCAAGGACCAGCTGCTGCGGGAGAACGAGCGGACCAACTGGTTCCCGGACTCGGTCAAGCACGGCCGCTTCGGCGACTGGCTCAACAACAACATCGACTGGGCGCTCTCCCGCAACCGCTACTGGGGCACCCCGCTGCCCATCTGGCGCTGCGAGGAGAACCACCTGACCTGCGTCGGCTCCCTCACCGAGCTGTCCGAGCTGACCGGCACCGACCAGACCGGGCTCGACCCGCACCGCCCGTACATCGACGAGGTCACCTTCGGCTGCCCCGCCGAGGGCTGCTCGCTCACGGCCGAGCGGGTGCCGGAGGTCATCGACGCCTGGTACGACTCGGGTTCGATGCCGTTCGCGCAGTGGGGCTACCCGTACCGCAACAAGGAGGTCTTCGAGAAGCGCTACCCGGCGCAGTTCATCTCCGAGGCCATCGACCAGACCCGCGGCTGGTTCTACACGCTGATGGCGGTCGGCACGCTCGTCTTCGACCGGTCGAGCTATGAGAACGTGGTCTGCCTCGGTCACATCCTGGCCGAGGACGGCCGGAAGATGTCCAAGCACCTGGGCAACATCCTTCAGCCGATCCCGCTCATGGACCAGCACGGCGCCGACGCCGTGCGCTGGTTCATGGCCGCGGGCGGATCGCCGTGGGCGGCCCGCCGGGTGGGCCACGGCACCATCCAGGAGGTCGTGCGCAAGACACTGCTCACCTACTGGAACACGGTCGCCTTCCAGGCCCTGTACGCCCGCACCTCGGGCTGGGCCCCGTCCGCCGCCGACCCGGCCCGGGCCGAGCGCCCGATGCTGGACCGCTGGCTGCTGGGCGAACTGGGCACGCTCACCGAGCAGGTCACCCAGGCGATGGAGGCGTACGACACCCAGCGCGCCGGACGGCTGCTGTCGGCGTTCGTGGACGACCTGTCCAACTGGTACGTGCGCCGCTCGCGCCGCCGCTTCTGGCAGGGCGACGCGGCCGCGCTGCGCACCCTGCACGAGGTCATCGAGACGGTCACCCGGCTGATGGCCCCGCTGGTCCCGTTCATCACCGAGCGCGTCTGGCAGGACCTGGTCGTCCCGGTGTCCCCGGATGCCCCCGACTCCGTCCACCTGACGTCGTGGCCGGAGGCCGACCAGGCCATGATCGACCCGGCCCTCTCGGCGCAGATGGCCCTCGTACGGCGCCTGGTGGAGCTGGGCCGGGCCACTCGCGCCGAGTCCGGCGTGAAGACCCGCCAGCCGCTGTCGCGCGCGCTGGTCGCCGCGTCCGGCTTCGACGCCCTCGGGCCGGAGCTGCGCGCCCAGATCGAGGAGGAGCTGAACGTCTCCTCGCTCGCCACGCTGAGCGAGGTCGGCGGCTCGCTGGTCGACACCACCGCCAAGGCCAACTTCCGCGCCCTCGGCAAGCGCTTCGGCAAGGGCACCCAGCCGGTCGCCAAGGCCATCGCGGACGCCGACGCGGCCGCGCTGTCGGTCGCCCTGCGCGAGGGCACCGCCTCGGTCGTCGTGGACGGCGAGCCGGTCTCCCTCTCCCCCGACGAGGTCATCATCACCGAGACCCCGCGGGAAGGCTGGTCGGTCGCCTCGGACTCCGGCGCCACGGTCGCCCTCGACCTGGAGATCACCCCGGAGCTGCGGCGCGCGGGCCTGGCCCGCGACGCGATCCGGCTGATCCAGGAGGCCCGTAAGAACAGCGGCCTGGACGTGGCCGACCGCATCGCCCTGCGGTGGCAGTCGTCCGACGACGACCTCCGCCAGGCCCTCACGGACCACGCGACCCTGATCGCGGACGAGGTTCTCGCCACGGACTTCGCCTCCGGCGAGGCCGACGCCGCGTACGGCACCCCCTTCGAGGACCAGCCCCTGGGCCTGACCTTCCGCCTCCGCAAGGCGTAACGCGGACGGGGGTCCGTACCCCAAGCGCCGGACGGGCTGATTTTCAGCCCGTCCGGCGCCTGAGGACCGGGGGTTCGGGGGCGGAGCCCCCGGGTCGGGAAGGGGCGGGTCGGGGAAAAGCCCCCCATCCCCCCGCGCACGGCAAAGGGCTGGCCCCGGGAGCGATGCTCCCGGGGCCAGCCCTTTGTGATTGCCGAAACGCTTACGCGTACCGCGTCAGTTGTCGTCCTCGTCGATGAGGAAGCCCCGCATCGGGCTCGGCGCCTGCTGCATCGGCTGCGGACTCTGCGGCCGCACCGGTGCCATCGGCTGGGTCATGGCGGGAGACATCTGCTGCTGCCCACCGTACGACGGCGCGCCGCCGTTCTGGTTGTGGCCGCCGCCCATCGACTGGTTGCCGCCCATCGTGTGGCCACCCATCGAGCCGGCACCCGAGGAAGCCATGGACCCGCTCATCGAGGGGGACGGCGGCAGCGACGCGGTCGCCGGGGTACGCGGCGGGGCGAGCGAGTCGTCGGACTGGTTCTCCAGCTGGCGCAGCTGGCTCTCCAGGTACGACTTCAGCCGCGTGCGGTACTCGCGCTCGAAGCCGCGCAGGTCCTCGACCTTGCGCTCGAGCGTGGCACGAGCGGACTCCAGGGAGCCCATCGCGACACGGTGCTTCTCCTGCGCGTCCCGCTCCAGCGCGTCCGCCTTGGCGCGGGCGTCCCGCTCCAGGCCCTCGGCGCGGCTGCGGGCCTCGCCGACGATCTTGTTGGCCTCGGAACGAGCCTCAGCGATCGCCTGGTCGGCGGTCTGCTGCGCGAGCGAGAGCACGCGCGCGGCGCTGTCGCCGCCCGGGCCCTGACCCGGCTGCGGCAGCTGCGGGCCACCAGGACCGCCGGGGCCACCGGGACCGCCCATCGGGCCACCCATGGGCCCGCCGGGACCCATGGGACCGCCCTGGCCCATCGGGCCGGGACCACCGGGACCACCAGGACCGCCCTGGCCCATCGGGCCGGGACCACCGGGGCCGCCCTGGCCCATCGGACCGGCCGGCAGCTGCGGGGCGCCGCCCGGAAGCTGGGGCGGGCCGCCCATCTGCTGCTGCTGTTGCTGCTGCTGAGGCGGCGGGCCGGGCTGGCCCTGCTGCTGCGGCGGTCCGGATATGGCGGCGGGAACAGGCGCGCCGGGTCGCTCCTGCTGTTCCGGAGGTTTGCGCATGCCTTGTTGCTGCTGACTCTGTGCGGCGGCCCGGGTGGCTGCGGCCAGCTTGGCCCGCAGGTCCTCGTTCTCCCGCAGCAGCCGGGTCAGTTCGGCTTCGACCTCGTCGAGGAAGGCATCGACCTCGTCCTCGTCATAGCCTTCTCGGAGGCGGACGGTCGTGAACTGCTTGTTCCGCACGTCCTCGGGGGTCAACGGCATCTCTACTTCACCTCAACGTAGTCGTCGGCAATCGGCAAGACCGTATCGTTCACACCCTGCTCGCAAAATTGCTCACGACGGTGATCAGGATCCAGACGATGATCATCAGCACGAAGAAGGACAGGTCGAGCGCCACACCCCCGAGACGCAACGGCGGGATGACCCGCCGCAGCAGCTTGAGTGGCGGATCGGTCACAGTGTAGGTGGCCTCGAGGATGACCACCATCGCCCTACCGGGTTGCCACGAGCGTGCGAACTGGAAGACATAGTCCATCACCAGCCGGAAGATCAGCACGATCAGGAAGCAGTACAGCGCGATGTAGATCACCTGTAGTGCGATGCTCATCTCGCGCGTCCCTCTCCCCTGTTTCGTACGCGGCCTTGCGGCCTCGGATGACTCGGTGTTGCCGTGTTGCGTCTCAGCTCTGGTTGAAGAACCCGCCCTCTGCGATACGGGCCTTGTCCTCCGCCGTGACATCGACGTTAGCAGGAGACAACAGGAACACCTTCTGCGTCACCCGCTCAATGCTCCCATGGAGACCGAACACGAGTCCGGCGGCAAAGTCGACAAGTCGCTTCGCGTCCGTGTCGTCCATCTCCGTCAGATTCATGATCACCGGGGTGCCCTCACGGAAGTGTTCCCCGATAGTACGGGCCTCGTTGTAGGTCCGGGGGTGCAGTGTGGTGATGCGGTACGGCTCCCGCTCGGACACAACCTTGGGCATGATCACCGGTGCGTTCTTCTCCAAGTTCTGACGTTCAGGTGTGATAGACGCCACGGGGGCAATTCGCGCGGGTTGTCTGCTTTCCGTCACAAGCGGAGCCGGTTCACGCTGTGCGGGGGGATGGACCACTCGCACAGATTCACCCCTGTCCGGCCGGGGTTCGGTCTCCGCCGCCGGATGACGCCGACGCTCCCGCTCGGGCTCCGGCTCGGGTTCGAATTCGTCGTCGGGGTCGAACCCCCGGCCGTCGTACCCATCGTCCTCCACGAGGCCGAGGTAGACCGCCATCTTGCGCATCGCGCCGGCCATTCTCTGCGTCCTCCGCTCTGTGGTGGATCGGCTCCGCCACCGGATGCCCTGGATCCACGTGGCCTGCCCGCCTTTTGGCGGGAATGACCATATTTTTTGCTGTGGTCCGACTTCTTCGCGACGTTACCGGAGCCTGGGTCGGACTCCGAGTACCGCGGTGCCGACGCGCACATGTGTCGCTCCCGCCGCAACCGCTTCTTCCAGATCTGCGCTCATTCCCGCGGAGACCATGGTGGCAGCAGGATGAGCCACGCGCAGGCCGGATGAGATTTCCATCAGCCGGCCGAACGCCGCCCGCGGCTGGTCCGCGTAGGGACCGGCCAGCGGCGCCACGGTCATCAGGCCGTCCAGCCGCAGTCCGTCGGCCGCGATCACGGCCTCGGCCAGGGCGCCGACTCCGTCCGGAGCGATGCCGCCCCGCTGACCCCGCTCCCCGGAGTCCGCGTCGAGCGCCACCTGGATCAGGACACCCAGCTCGCGCGCGGCCCCCACGGCCGCACCCGAGAGGGCGTCGACCAATCGCTTGCGATCAACCGACTGCACCACATCGGCATAACTGCACACAGAACGCACCTTATTGGTCTGCAATTGCCCGACAAAGTGCCAGATCAGGGGCAGATCGGCGCATTCCGCAGCCTTGGGAGCGGCCTCCTGGTCGCGGTTCTCCGCGACGTGCCGGACGCCGAGTTCCGCGAGCAAACGGACGTCGCTCGCCGGGTACGTCTTGGTGACCACGATCAGGGTCACCTCTTCGCGCTCGCGACCGGCGGCGGCGCAGGCGGCAGAGATACGTTCCTCCACCCGGGCCAGGTTCGCGGCCAGTTCCGTCTTGCGATCCGTCACAGCTCAGCCGTCCCACCAGACATAGCTCGCGAGCCGCCCCGTCGTGCGGTCGCGCCGGTACGAGAAGTGGTCCGCGGATTCCAGCGTGCAGATGTGAGATTGTCCATCCATCTCCACACCGGCGCGGGCGAGTTGGGCCCGCACCCCCGCCGCCACGTCCACCGCCGGGGTGCCCCAGCTGGTCTCTGCCCAGGACTCGGGCACCGTCTCGGCGACCTCGGCGCGCATGGCCGGGGGGACCTCGTAGCACCTGCCGCAAACGGAGGGACCGGTTCGGGCCACGATCCGGGCCGGGTCCGCGCCCTGAGCCGTCATCGCCTCGACCACCGCCGGGACCACCCCGGCGACCAGGCCCGGCCGTCCCGCGTGGGCCGCACCGGCGACACCGGCGACCGGATCGACCAGCAGCACCGGGGTGCAGTCCGCGGTGAGGACGGCGAGGGCGAGCCCCCGACGCGCCGTCACCACCGCGTCCACGGCGGGGACCTCACCCGTCGTCCAGGGGCCCTCGACCACGGCCACGTCCCGGCCGTGCACCTGGTTCATCCAGACGACGGAGGCCGGGTCCAGGCCGAGCGCCTTGGCCGCCAGCTCGCGGTTGGTCCGTACGGCCTGGGGGTCGTCGCCCACCGCGCCGCCGAGGTTGAGCTCGTCATACGGAGCGGCGCTCACCCCGCCCCACCGGTCGGTGAAGGCGAAGTGCGCGCCGCTGCCGTCGTGCTGTTGCGCTATCACTGCGGAATCGCTTCAGCGTCGCTGTGGAGCCATGGGAGGCTCACTTCAGGAAGTCCGGCACGTCCAGCTCCTCGGCCTGGCTGTCCTGGTACGGACGGGCCGGCGGGACCTGCGGGGTGGACACCGGGGGCGCCGGCGGAACTTCGGCGACCGGAGCGGGCTCCGCCGGGGCGGGCTCCTCCTCACGCGGAGTGACGCTGCCGAGGCCGCCGAAGGACGGACGGCCGGGCTCCGGGGTGGCCGGACGGGGGGCCTGGCTGCCCGCGCTCTCCTCGCGGCCGCCGCTGTACGAACCCAGCACCTTGTCGCGGTTCTGGTTCTTCGCGGGCGGCTGGCCACCGTCGAAGCCCGCGGCGATCACGGTGACCCGGACCTCGTCGCCGAGCGCGTCGTCGATCACCGCGCCGAAGATGATGTTGGCCTCGGGGTGGGCGGCCTCGCTCACCAGCTGGGCGGCCTCGTTGATCTCGAACAGACCGAGGTCGGAGCCACCGGAGATGGAGAGCAGCACGCCGCGGGCGCCGTCGATGGACGCCTCCAGCAGCGGCGAGGAGATCGCCATCTCGGCGGCGGCCACCGCGCGGTCGTCGCCGCGCGCCGAGCCGATGCCCATGAGCGCCGAGCCCGCCTCGGACATCACGGACTTGACGTCCGCGAAGTCGAGGTTGATCAGGCCGGGGGTGGTGATGAGGTCGGTGATGCCCTGAACACCCGACAGCAGCACCTGGTCCGCCGACTTGAACGCGTCGAGCACGCTCACCTGGCGGTCGGAGATCGACAGGAGCCGGTCGTTGGGAATGACGATGAGGGTGTCGACCTCGTCGCGCAGCCCCGCGATGCCGTCCTCCGCCTGATTGGCGCGGCGGCGGCCCTCGAAGGTGAACGGACGGGTGACCACACCGATCGTCAGTGCGCCGAGCGAGCGCGCGATGTTGGCGACCACGGGTGCGCCGCCGGTGCCGGTGCCGCCGCCCTCGCCCGCCGTCACGAAGACCATGTCGGCCCCCTTGAGGACCTCCTCGATCTCCTCGCGGTGGTCCTCGGCGGCCTTCCGGCCGACATCGGGGTTGGCGCCGGCGCCCAGTCCACGCGTGAGCTCGCGGCCGACGTCGAGCTTGACGTCCGCGTCACTCATCAGCAGGGCCTGCGCGTCGGTGTTGATCGCGATGAACTCGACGCCCTTGAGCCCGACCTCGATCATCCGGTTGATGGCATTCACGCCACCGCCGCCGATGCCGACGACCTTGATGACTGCGAGGTAGTTCTGCGGTGCTGCCACGTCGAAGGCCTCTCGCCTCGAGTTACGTGTCGCCACCCCGCTGTTGTCGCGGTGCGCCGACTGATGCCGAATGGGACGGTTCCGATTGCCGACCCCAACCCTAACGCTGAAGTTTAGGGTTACCAGTGCCTCTGTTTCCCGGAGTCTTCGGAACAGGACACTAAGTCGACAAGTGGCGCGCGTTCAATGAACACGCCGAACCTCCCGCTTTTCTTTTCACCCTATGTGATCACCCAGTGGTCCAGCCAACCAGGGTCCTGGCCTGCAGCTATCCCCGTCAACTGCGGGACACCGCGGGGGCGCTCGGCGCGCTGACGTCGAAGTGACCGGCGTCGGGCCGCGCTTTCATGAGCGCGGTGAGCGCCTTGGCCTTCGCGGCCCCGCGCTCATCGCTCCCCCAAGCGACCGTACGGCCCCGCGTCAGCTCCAGGGTGATCGAGTCGTACGAGCGGACGCGGACCGAGCGCGTGTCCGTACGGACCTTCGCCGGGAGCCCGACGACTACCCGGACGGCCTCGCGGCGCAACCGCGTCGGGCCGAAATGGCGTGAACTCGGCGACCGGTCCGGCTCCATTTCGAGCAGCGGAACGCCCTTCGGCCGCTCGGCCACCCGGGAGAACCGCACGCCGTGGGCGTCCACTTCGCGGAACTTCCCGCCCTCTTCGACAATCACTTCGGCCTTGCGTTCCGTCACATCAAGACTGATGGTGTGCGGCCATGACCGGGATACATCCACTTTCGCTATCCGCGGGAGCCGCTCGCGGAGCCGGTCCCCGATCACGCCGGTGTCCACGGCGACCAGGGGGGTGTCCAGCGGGACGGCGGCGGCCTTGCGGACCTCGGCCTGGGTGAGCGCGTCGGCGCCGGTGACCGTCACCCGCTCGGCCCGCAGCCAGCTCGATCCGTACAGCAGCCAGCCGGTCCCCCCGCCCAGCAGGGCCGCGGTCACCGCGGCGATCACCAGGGTGCGGCGGCGGGGCAGGCGGAGCCTGCGCCGCACCGCGAAGACGCGCGGGGGCGGGCCGGACGGCGACGTCCTGCGGGGGCCGCTCTCGGCGGTCGTCGGTCCGGCCACGCTCCCTGCCTTCTCACGCCTGGCGGCGTGCCGCGATTGCCTCGTACACCATGCCGACCAGCAGCTCGTCGGCGTCCCGGCGGCCGAACTCGGCGGCGCGCCGCGACATCTCGTACAGCCGGTGCGGGTCGCCGAGCACCGGGAGCACATTGCTCTGCACCCATTCGGGCGTCAGTTCGGCGTCGTCGACCAGCAGTCCACCGCCCGCCTTGACCAACGGCTGGGCGTTGAGCCGCTGCTCACCGTTGCCGATGGGCAGCGGGACGTACGCGGCCGGCAGCCCGACGGCGGACAGCTCTGCGACGGTCATCGCGCCCGCGCGGCAGAGCATCATGTCGGCCGCGGCGTACGCGAGGTCCATCCGGTCCACGTACGGTACCGGGATATAGGGCGGCATTCCGGGCATGTTGTCCACATGCGGCAGTTCGTTTTTCGGGCCGACCGCGTGCAGCACCTGGATTCCGGCCCGCTGGAGGAACGGCGCGACCCGCTGGACCACCTCGTTCAGCCGGCGCGCGCCCTGCGAGCCGCCGGAGACCAGCAGCGTCGGCAGGTTGGGGTCGAGGCCGAAGGCCGCGCGCGCCTCGGGGCGGACCGCCGCCCGGTCCAGGGTGGCGATGGAGCGGCGCAGCGGGATGCCCACGTAGCGGGCGCCCCGGAGCTTGCTGTCCGGGGTGGAGACGCCGACGGACGTGGCGTAGCGGGAGCCGATCTTGTTGGCGAGACCGGGCCGGGCGTTGGCCTCGTGGACGATGATCGGCACGCCCAGCCGCTTGGCGGCCAGATAGCCGGGCAGGGCCACATAGCCGCCGAAGCCGACCACGCAATCGGCCTTGGTGCGCTCGAGGATCTGCTCGGCGGCCTTGATGGTGCCGCGCAGCCGCCCGGGGACGGTGATCAGCTCGGGCGTTGGTTTGCGTGGCAGCGGCACGGCCGGGATGAGGCCGAGTTCGTAGCCGCGCTCGGGCACGAGGCGGGTCTCCAGCCCGCGCTCCGTGCCGAGCGCCGTGATCCCCACGGTCGGATCCTGCCTCCGCAGGGCGTCCGCGAGGGCGAGCGCGGGCTCGATGTGGCCGGCGGTCCCCCCACCGGCGAGTACGACATGCACCGAAATTCACCGCTCTCCAGACGGCGGTTCCTTGACGCGCCGTCTCATCGTCTTCCGTCTCACCCGGGCCAGCTTCTTCCGCAAAGCAGGCTGCCGCATGGCCAGTGCCGCCCGTGCAGCGGGCTCGGCCCGTGCGAAGGCGATCAGCAGGCCAACGGCGAACATGGTCGGCAGCAGGGCGGACCCTCCGTAGGAGAACAGCGGGAGCGGAACCCCGGCGATCGGCAGCAGACCGAGCACCGCACCGATGTTGATCACGGCCTGGGCCGTGATCCAGGTGGTCACGCCTCCCGCGGCGTACCTCACGAAGGGGTCCTCCGTGCGTCCGGCCACGCGGATACCCGCATAGCCTAGAGCCGCGAAGAGGACGAGCACCGACAGCGTCCCCGCCAGGCCGAGTTCCTCCCCGGTAATGGCGAAGATGAAGTCAGTGTGCGGTTCAGGTAGTTCGCCCCATTTCTCCATGGACGCACCGAGTCCGGAGCCGAACCATCCGCCGTTGGCCAGAGCATAGATCCCATGCACCGCCTGCCAGCACTGATCGTTGGCTCCGGGCTCGGTGGCGCCGATGCAGGCGAGCCGGGACATCCGGTTGGCGCTGGTTTTGATCAGCAGCACGCCGATCACCCCGGCGAAGGCGAGCACGCCGGCGAAGAGCCGGGTGGGGGCGCCCGCCAGCCAAAGCAGGCCGAAAAGAATCGCCGTGAGAATGATCGCGGTGCCCATGTCGCCGCCCAGCATGATCACCCCGAGCAGCAGGGCGGCCGCCGGGACGAGCGGCACCAGAAGGTGCTTCCACTGCGCGAGCAGCCGCTTGTCCTGCTTGCGGGCCAGCAGATCGGCGCCCCACAGGACGAGCGCGAGCTTGCCGAACTCGCTCGGCTGGAGCATGAAGGGGCCGCCGAAGGAGATCCAGTTCTGGTTGCCGTTGACCGAAATCCCTATCCCCGGCACCTGGACCAGGCACATCAGGAAGACCGAGGCGGCCAGCAGCGGATAGGCGAAGGCGCGGTGCAGCTTGATCGGCATGCGCACGGCCAGCAGCATCAGCGCGGCGCCGAGCGCCGCGGCGAAGAGCTGCTTGCGGAAGAAGTACGAGGGCGCCAGGCCCGACTGGAGCGCCTTGATCTGGGACGCGGAGTAGACCATCACCAGGCCCAGCACGGTGATCAGCGCGGCGCCGCCGAGGATCAGGTAGTACGCGGTGAGCGGCCGGTCCCAGGCCTTCTTGGTGCGCTGCTGTGCGCTCCGCAGCGCGTCCAGGACGCTGCCCTTGGAGGGACGGCGGGGCGTGCGGATCATCGGGCGCCGGGGCGGCCTCGGCGCGCTCTGACGGGCCTTGCCCGCCGCGGCCTTGCCCGCCTTCCCGGCCCTGTTCTTGTCCTGGGGGGCCCGGTCGGTCCTGGGCTTGTCCTGGGGGGTCGCCTTGCCGCGGCCGCCCTGCGCGCGCCCGGGCGCCGCGGCCCGCGGCCGCCCGCCGCCGCCCGCCCGCTGCGCGGTGCGGCCGGTGGCTGCCGGGGCCTGCCGGGACCGCGGCGCGGCGGGCTGGTCAGGCGTCATGTCGTATCCCCTCCAGGTTCTCCGCGCGAGCGGTGGTCCTCGCGGGGGACCGGCGGGCTACTGCTCGTCCGTGACCGGACCGGAGGCCAGGTCGTGAACCGCCGCGGCGAAGGCGTCGCCCCGCTTGTTGTAGTTGGTGAACATGTCCATCGAGGCGCAGGCCGGGGCCAGAAGGACGGTATCGCCCGGCCGGGCGAGCCGGGCCGCTTCCCGGACAGCCGCCGCCATCGCCCCAGTGTCGGTCCGGTCGAGGTCCACGACCGGGACATCCGCTGCGTGTCGCGCGAGCGCTTCCCCGATCAGGGCGCGGTCGGCGCCGATCAGCACCACGCCGCGCAGCCGCGGGGCGGCCGTGGTCACGAGGTCGTCGAAGGTGGCGCCCTTGGCGAGGCCCCCGGCGACCCACACGATGTGCTCGTACGCGCCCAACGACGCCTCGGCGGCGTGGGTGTTGGTCGCCTTGGAGTCGTCCACGTAGCTCACGCCCTCGACGTCCGCGACGTGCTCCACCCGGTGCGGGTCCGGGCGGAAGGCGCGCAGCCCGTCCCGTACGGCCGCGGGCGGCACGCCGAAGGCGCGGGCCAGGGCCGCGGCGGCGAGCGCGTTGGCGATGTTGTGCGGGGCGGGCGGGTTGACGTCGGCGACCTCGGCCAGCTCCTGGGCGTGCTTCTGCCGGTTCGCGACGAAGGCCCGGTCGACGAGGATGTTCTCGACGACGCCGAGCTGGGAGGGGCCGGGGGTGCCGAGGGTGAAGCCGATCGCCCGGCAGCCCTCCTCGACGTCGGCCGCCCGGACCAGGTCCTCGGTGGCGGGGTCGGCGGCGTTGTAGACGCAGGCCACCTGGTTGCCCTCGTAGATCCGGCCCTTGTCGGCCGCGTAGGCCGCCATGGAGCCGTGCCAGTCGAGGTGGTCGGGGGCGAGGTTGAGCACCGTGGCGGAGTGGGCGCGCAGCGAGGGCGCCCAGTGCAGCTGGTAGCTGGACAGCTCGACGGCGAGCACGTCGTACGGGGTGTCACCCAGCACGATGTCCAGGAGCGAGACGCCGATGTTGCCGACGGCGGCGGTGCGCAGCCCGGCCGCCTCCAGGATGGACGCCAGCATGCGCACGGTGGTCGTCTTGCCGTTGGTGCCGGTGACGGCGAGCCAGGGCGGGGCGTCCGGGCCACGCAGCCGCCAGGCCAGCTCCACGTCGCCCCACACGGGGACGCCCGCCTTCTCGGCGGCCAGGAAGAGCGGGCTGGTGGGCTTCCAGCCGGGCGTGGTGACGACCAGCTCGGTGCCCTCGGGCAGGGTGTCCCCGTCGCCGAGCCGGACCGTGATGCCGAGCGGCTCCAGTTCGGCGGCCTGGGCGCGCTGGGGGTCGCCGTCGCTTCCGTTGACGACGGTCACCGTGGCCCCGAGGCCCCGCAGCGCACGCGCTGCGGGGACCCCGGAGACGCCGAGTCCGGCGACGGTGACATGCCGTCCGGCGAGGTCGGTGACGTCGATGGTCACGAAGCCCGCCAGCCCGCGTAGAAGATGCCGAGTCCGACGATCACGCACATGCCCTGGATGATCCAGAAGCGGACCACCACAAGGACTTCGCTCCACCCCTTGAGTTCGAAGTGGTGCTGGAGCGGTGCCATCCGGAAGACCCGGCGCCCGGTGAGCCGGAACGAGCCGACCTGGATGACCACGGACAGGGTGATCAGGACGAACAGCCCGCCGAGGACGGCCATCAGCAGCTCCGTACGGGAGCAGATGGCGAGCCCCGCGAGGGCGCCGCCGAGCGCGAGCGAGCCGGTGTCCCCCATGAAGATCTTGGCGGGCGAGGTGTTCCACCACAGGAAGCCGAAGCAGGCGCCCATCAGCGCGGAGGCGACGACCGCGAGGTCGAGCGGGTCGCGCACCTCGAAACAGGACGAGGGGTTGGTGAGGGTCTGCGCGTTGGCGCAGGACTCCTGGTACTGCCAGACTCCGATGAAGGTGTAGGCGCCGAAGACCATCACGGAGGCGCCGGTGGCCAGGCCGTCCAGGCCGTCGGTGAGGTTCACGCCGTTCGACATCGCGAGGATCATGAACAGCGCCCAGATCGCGAAGATCACCGGGCCGAAGGACCAGCCGAAGTCCTGGACGAAGGAGAGCCGGTCGGAGGCCGGGGTCTGCTGGCGGGCGTCGGCGAAGTTCAGCGCGAGGATCGCGAAGGCGACGCCGACGATCAGCTGTCCGGCCATCTTGGCCTTGGCCCGCAGGCCCAGGCTGCGCTGCTTGACGATCTTGATGTAGTCGTCGAGGAAGCCGACCAGGCCCATGCCCGCGAACAGGAAGAGCACCAGCACACCGGAGAAGGTCGGCTGGCTGCCGGTGATCACCTTCGTCACGGCGTAGGCGATCAGCGTGGCCAGGATGAAGGAGATGCCGCCCATGGTGGGCGTGCCCTTCTTGCTGCCGTGCGTCCGCGGGCCGTCGTCCCGGATGTACTGGCCGTAACCCTTGCGGGCGAGCAGCTTGATCAGCAGCGGGGTGCCGATCAGGGTCAGAAAGAGCCCGATGGCTCCGGAGAAGAGGATCTGCCTCATGGCGGGTACGTGTTCTTCTCCCGCGGCGAGGCCACCGGCGAGGAGGATCTGCCCCATGGTCATCGCCCGGCGACCTCACCCTCGAGCAACGCCTGCGCGAGTGCCTCCAGGCCGACCGACCTGGACGCCTTCACCAACACGACATCCCCCGGTCGCAGCTCGCTCCGCAGCAGATCGACCGCTGCCCGCACGTCGGACACGTGCACCGACTCCTCACCCCACGAACCCTCGTTCTTGGCGCCCATGTCCAGCCACGCGGCCTCCCGGCCGCCGACCGCCACGAGCTTGCTGACGTTGAGCCGGACGGCCAGCCGCCCGACCGCGTCGTGCTCGGCCAGTGACTCATCGCCCAGCTCGGCCATCGGGCCCAGCACCGCCCACGTACGACGCCCCGGTTGAGCTGCGCCCATCGCGGCCAGCGCGCGCAGCGCGGCTCGCATGGACTCGGGGTTCGCGTTGTAGGCGTCGTTGACGACCGTCACGCCGTCCGAGCGCTCGGTGACCTCCATCCGCCAGCGGGAGAGCTGCCCCGCCTCGGAGAGCGCCACGGCGATCTCGTCGACGGACATGCCCGTCTCATGGGCGACGGCGGCCGCGGCGAGCGCGTTCGACACGTGGTGCTCACCGTACAGGCGCATGGTCACGTCACCGCACCCGGTAGGGGTGTGAAGCGTGAAGGCGGGGCGGCCACCGTCGGCAAGCCGGACATTCGAGGCACGCACCTGGGCGTCCTCGGTCTCGCCGAACAGGACGGTACGGGCCTTCGTACGGGACGCCATGGCGCGCACCAGGGGGTCGTCGGCGTTGAGCACCGCCACCCCGCCGTCCTCGGCGGAGGGCAGCGCCTCGACCAGTTCGCCCTTGGCCTCGGCGATCTGCTCGCGGCCGCCGAACTCGCCGATGTGCGCGGTGCCGACGTTGAGGACGAGCCCGATGCGGGGCGGGGTGAGGTCCGTCAGATAACGGATGTGGCCCTTGCCTCGGGCGCCCATCTCCAGCACCAGGTGCTGGGTCGTCGGATCGGCGCGCAGCGCGGTCAGCGGCAGCCCGATCTCGTTGTTGAACGAGCCGTGCGTCCACACGGTCGGGCCGTGCCGCTGGAGCAGCTGGGCGATGAGGTCCTTGGTGCTGGTCTTGCCGGCGGAGCCGGTGAGCGCCACCACGGTGGTGCCCAGACGCTCGACGACGGCGCGGGCGAGCGCGCCCATGGCGGCGACGACGTCGGGGACGACGATCGCCGGAACGGGGGCGTCCGGTGTGGAGACCGGGCGGGTGGCCAGGACCGCCACCGCGCCCGCCTCGACCGCGCCGCGCGCGTAGTCGTGGCCGTCCACGCGCTCGCCGGGGAGCGCGGCGAACAGGCTCCCGGGCCGCACCTCGCGGGAGTCGATCACGACGGGTCCTGTGACCTTCAGGTCAGGGTCCGGTATGTCGTGCGGCTGCCCACCGACGAGGCCGGTGATCTCGGTGAGGGACAGTGGGATCACTGATCACCTCCGGCCGTGCGGGAGAGCTGCCTGGAGGGGGCTGGTGCGCGCATGGCGGTCTGTCATCCCTGGTTGTCTTGAAGTGTGTGCCCGTGCGGTTCGCTGGCCTCGGGGCGTCGCGGACCGCGCCCCTTGGCTCGCTCGCTGAGCTCGATGGCTTCCCGCAGGACCTGGCGGTCGTCGAAGGCGCGAACCACCCCGGCGATCGTCTGGCCCTGCTCATGGCCCTTGCCCGCGACGATCACGGTGTCGCCGGGTTCCGCGCGGGCGACGGCGGCGGCGATGGCGTTGGCCCGGTCCTCCTCGACCAGGACGTCGCCGCGCTCGTGCGCGGGCACCTCCGCGGCGCCCGCGAGCATCGCGGCGAGGATGGCGAGCGGATCCTCGGAGCGGGGGTTGTCCGAGGTCAGCACGGCCGTGTCGGCGTACCGGGCCACCGCGGAGCCCATCGGCCCGCGCTTGAGCCGGTCGCGGTCGCCGCCGCAGCCGAGGACGGCGTGCAGCTTGCCGTCGGTGACCTTGCGCAGGGCGCGCAGCACCGACTCCACGGCGTCGGTCTTGTGGGCGTAGTCGACCACCGCGAGGTACGGCTGGCCCACGTCGACGCGCTCCAGCCGGCCGGGCACGCCGGGGACGGCGCCGATGCCGTCCGCGGCCGTCTGCGGGTCGATTCCGGCGACGGCGAGCGCGACGAGGGCGGCGAGCGCGTTGGCGACGTTGAACGGACCCGCGATCGGGGCGGCGGCCCGTACCGTCTCGCCGTTCGGGCCGATCGCGGTGAACGTCGAGCCGAGCGGGCCGACCTCGACGTCGTCGGCGCGCCAGTGGGCGTCGGGGTGGCCCTCGGCGGAGAAGGTGGTGACCGGGACCTCGGACTCCTCGATGAGCCGACGGCCGTACTCGTCGTCGTAGTTGATCACTCCGGCCCGGCTGCGGGCCTTGGTGAACAGCTGCGCCTTGGCCTGGAAGTAGTCCTCCATCCCCGAGTGGAACTCCATGTGCTCCGGGGAGAGGTTGTTGAAGACGGCGACATCGAAGACGCAGCCGTCGACGCGGCCGAGGACCAGGGCGTGGCTGGAGACCTCCATGACGACCGAGTGGACGTCGCGCTCGCGCATGACCGCGAACAGCGCCTGGAGGTCGGTGGCCTCGGGGGTGGTGCGCTCGGACTTGATGCGCTCGTCGCCGATGCGCATCTCGACGGTGCCGATCAGCCCCGTCGGACCGCCGCCCGCCTTCTCCGCGGCCGCCCTGAGCCCGCCGTCGACGAGGTAGGCGGTGGTGGTCTTGCCTGAGGTACCGGTGATGCCGATCTGGAGCAGGCTGTGGCCCGGCTCGTCGTAGATCGTGGCGGCCAGCGCGCCCATCCGGCCGCGCGGGTTGTCCACGACCAGGACCGGCAGCCCGGTGGCGGCGGCCCGCTCGGCACCGTCCGGGTCGGTCAGCACGGCGGCCGCGCCGAGGTCGGCGGCCTGGGCGGCGAAGTCCGCGCCGTGCAGCCGGGCGCCGGACAGCGCGGCGTACACATCGCCCGGGCGCACCGCGCGCGAGTCATGGGTGATCCCGGTGACCGCGGCCTCCGCGGGGAGACCGGAGGCATCGATGCCCAGCTGGTCGGCCAGCTCCGCCAGCGGTACGGGCCGGACCTGGAGAGGGCGGGGCGCTCCCGGGTATTCCACAGAAACGTCCTTCTGAGGGGTTTGAGACTGATCAGCTTCGGGCACGGCGGTGAGCGTACCCGGCCCACCCGCTCCGTCGCGAAATCCGGCGGCGGAGCAGCGGCGCACCGGCCCCTGGTTCCCGGGCTCCGGCGTGATCGTCGTCACGGCTGGACCCGCTCACTGGCCCGGGCTGTAGCTCACGGGGAGCCGCTTGGGCTGCGCACCCGTAGGCGGGACCTGGAGCGACTTGAGCCCGAACTCCATGACCTTCTTGTAGACCGGACCGCAGACCTGCCCGCCGAAATAGCTGCCCTTGGTGGGATTCTGCACCGCGCAGTAGACCGTGAGGCGCGGTTTGTCGGCTGGTGCGAAACCGGCGAAGGAAGCGGTGTAACCGTGGTAATGGCCGGTTTTCGGGTCCACGCGGTTGGAGGTGCCGGTCTTGCCGGCGACCAGATAGCCGGGGATCTTCGCCTTGGCGCCGGTGCCCTCCTGGTCGTCCACGACCGACTCCAGCATCTCGGCGAGCGTCTTCGCGGTCTTCTCGCTCACCACCCGGGTCTTCTTGGGCGCCGGACCGGGGCTGAAGTCGCCGCCGGGGCCCCGGGTGCCGCGCACCAGGCTGGGGGCGATGCGCTGGCCGCCGTTGGCGACGGTGGAGTAGACGGAGGCCGCCTGGACGGCGTTGAGCGACAGGCCCTGGCCGAACGGGATGGTGTACGCCTGCGAGGGGCTCCAGTCCCGCGGCTTGGCCAGGATGCCCGGGGTCTCGCCGGGGAGGTCGAGCCCGGTGGGCTGCCCGATGCCGAACCGCCGCAGATAGGAGTAGAGGATCTGGTTCCTCCGCTTCTCGTTCTTGGCCAGCTGCTCGGTGGCGAGGATGGTGCCGATGTTGCTGGACTTGGCGAGCACCCCGTTGAGCGTGAGGTACCAGGTGGGGTGGTCGATGTCGTCGGCGAAGGCCCGGCCCGCGCGCGGCAGCCGGTTCGGGACCTCCACCTGGGTGTCCCAGCGGGCGGCGCCCTCCTGGAGCACGGCGGCCATCGACATCAGCTTGCTGACGCTGCCCGGTTCGTACGCGTCGGAGACGGCGGCGTTGCCGAGGGCGTCGCCGTCCGCGGCGGAGATGTCGTTGGGGTCGAAGCCGGGGGCGTTGGCCATGGCCAGCAGCTGTCCGGTGCGGGTGTCCTGGACGACGACGTAGCCGCGGTCCGCCTGTGACTTCTTCACCTGCTCGGAGATGGCGCTCTGGGCGGCCCACTGGATGTCGCGGTCGATCGTCAGCTCGACGTCGCTGCCGGGCACCGCGGGCTTCTCGCTGAGGTCCCCGGTGGGCACCTGATGGCCGCCGGACTGGGCGTAGACGCGCTTGCCGTCCTTGCCCGCGAGCTTGCCGTTCAGATGCTGCTCGATCCCCGCGGCGCCGCGCCCGTCGGCGCCGATGAAGCCGAGGATCCCGGCGGCGAGGGAACCGCCCGGGTAGACCCGCTTGCTGTGCGACTCCCGGTTGACCCCGGCCAGGACGTTGGTGCCCTTGCCCTTGGCCGCGGCGTCGTCCAGGTTGCTCTTCAGGTCCTTGATCTGGTTCCAGACCTGCGGGGTCTGCTGCCGGGCCAGCACGGCGTACTGCGACTTCGGGTTGTCGGTGAGCTTCTCCTCGAGGTCCGCCTCGTTCTTCCCGAGGATCGGCGCGAGGAGGGCGGCCGCCTGCCGGGGCGCGTCCTTCATCTTGGCGTTGCGCGGGGTGAGCAGATCGGGGGCGGCGGTGATGTCGTACGCGTCCACGGTGGTGGCCAGGTTGACGCCGTCGCGGTCGGTGATGGAGCCGCGCTCCGCGGACAGCTTCACCGGGATGTAGCGGTTGACGTTGGCCTTGGCGGCGTACGCGGAGGCGTCCACGGCCTGCACCTGGAGCAGCCGCACGACGAAGACCAGCATGACCAGGGTGAGGCCGAGGCTGATCAGCCGCAGCCGGGGCCGCGGGCTGCCAAGACGCAGCTGCGACGAGGCGCCCCCGGGGCGCCCGCCGCGCTGTGCGCCGGGGCGCGGGGCGCGCCCGGCGGGGCGGCGCTGCGCCCCCTGGCGCGGGCGGCGGTCGCGGTCGCCGCGCGGCGCCGCCGGGCCGGGCACCCGCCGGCGGGGGTCCTGGGGTCGCGTCACCGTGTCACCTGCCAGGGGCCGGGGTGGTCGGGGCGCCGGTGGCGGCCGCCGGGGGCGCGGGGCTCGCCGACGGCAGGACGGCCGGGGCCTTGGTGGAAGCCGAGGGCGCCGGGGTGGGGGTGGGGTCGAGCACGAGCGGAGGCAGCGGGCCGGGGGCGTGTGCCACCGAGGGCTGCCCGGTGGCCGGTGCGGGCACCCCGGCGATCGTGCCGTCCGGGTTGAGGAAGGCCGGGCTGCCGCCGGGCACCATGCCCAGCTCCCGGGCGCGCTGCTCCAGCGCGCCGGGGGCGGAGAGCTGATCGACCTCCTGCTGGAGCGCCTGGCGCTCGTCGCTCAGCTCGTCGGTCTGCTTCTCCAGCTTGGTCAGCTCGAACGAGCCCTGGTTGAGGGAGGAGTTCAGCAGCAGCAGCGCGATGAGGCCGGAGCCGAGCAGGACGACGACGAGCAGCACGAAGGGCGTGCGCCTGGCCGTGGCCGCCCCCTGCGCACTGGTAAGCCTTCTGGCCCCGGCGAGCCCTTTCGCCCCGGCCGCCCTCACAGGGCGTCCTCGCGGATGCGCTCCGCGCCCCGGAAGCGGGCCGGGGCGGCGCGGCGGTTCTCGGCGATCTCTTCCTCGGTGGGCAGCTCGGCGCCGCGGGTCAGCAGCTTGAGCCGGGGCTGATAGCGCTCAGGGACGACCGGCAGGCCGGGCGGCGCGGTGTTGGTGGCACCGGCCGCCAGCACCTGCTTGACCAGCCGGTCCTCAAGCGAGTGGTACGACAGCACGGCGATCCGCCCGCCCACCGCGAGCGCCGCCACGGCCGCCGGAACGGCCCGCTCCAGCACCGCCAGCTCGCCGTTGACCTCGATGCGCAGCGCCTGGAAGGTGCGCTTGGCCGGGTTGCCGCCGGTGCGCTTGGCGGCTTGCGGCAGGGCGTCGCGGATCAGCTCCACGAGCCGGGCACTGTTGCTGAACGGCTCCTTGGCGCGCTCCCTGACCACCGCGTCCACGATCTTCTTGGCGAACTTCTCCTCGCCGTACGCCCGCAGGATGCGCACCAGGTCGCCGGGCGGGTAGGTGTTCAGCACCTCGGCGGCGCTGATGCCCGCCGTCTGGTCCATCCGCATGTCCAGCGGGGCGTCCTGCGCGTAGGCGAAGCCGCGCCCGGCCTCGTCCAGCTGCATGGATGAGACGCCGAGGTCGAACAGGACGCCCTGGACGCGCGGCACCCCGAGCCGGTCCAGCACCTCGGGCAGCTCGTCGTAGACGGCGTGCACCAGGGTCGCCCGGTCGCCGTAGGGGGCCAGCCGCTCACCGGCCAGCCGGAGCGCGTCGGGGTCGCGGTCGAGGGCGATGAGCCGGGCCGCGGGGAAGCTGCTCAGCAGCGCCTCGCTGTGCCCCCCGAGGCCGAGCGTGCAGTCGACCACCACCGCGCCGGGTTCGGCGAGGGCGGGGGCCAGCATGTCCAGGCAGCGCTGAAGCATGACGGGAACGTGGAGAGCGTTGCTGCTCATTGCGCTGCTCGTGCGCCCTTCTGAGGGTCTGGCGTGGCGGGTACGCACCGCCGGGTCCCCACCCGCTCTGAAGGGGAAGCGGCCGACTGGCGCCGGGGAAGTGACGTCAGGCGACCGGAGCGGGAGGAGGCCGAGGGGTACGTACGCACCGCGCTCACGCGAAATTTCCGGGATCCAAGGGGAGCGTCACGCCTCCCACTTCGCGCCACTTTAGTCCACTCGTCCCTTCGGTCAACCAACCGGCCAGCGCGTCCCGCCACCGGAGTCGACAGGAGCGGAACGGTTCCGTCCGAACGCGCCGGGACGGGGCGCACGGGAGCGTGAAGTGGCTCACAATCACCCCTTCGGAGCACCTGATGCCCTCCTTTGCGCAACCTAAAGAAAAGACAAAATCCCCTGGTGGGCTTAGGGTCATAGCCATGTCGATATCAGCGTCGCAGCCGCAGTCCCAGTCCTCCGACAGCGCCGCCGGCACCGCCGGTTCGGTCACCGATCGCCTCGTCGAGGCCAACCGTCAGTACGCCGCGGGCTTCACCGACCCCGGTATGGACGCGCGCCCCGTGCAGCACGTCGCCATCGTCGCCTGCATGGACGCACGTCTCGATCTGCACGAAGCGCTCGGCCTGGAGCTGGGCGACTGCCACACCATCCGCAACGCGGGCGGTGTGGTCACCGACGACATCATCCGTTCCCTGACCATCAGCCAGCGCGCGCTGGGCACCCGCAGCGTCGTGCTGATCCACCACACCGGCTGCGGCCTGCTGAACCTCACCGAGGACTTCCGGCACGAGCTGGAGGAGGAAGTGGGCCAGCGGCCGTCGTGGGCGGTCGAGTGCTTCAAGGACCTCGACGCCGACGTACGCCAGTCGATCGAGCGGGTGCGCACCTCGCCGTTCCTGCTGCACCGCGACGATGTGCGGGGCTTCGTCTTCGATGTGACGACCGGTCTGCTGCGCGAGGTCGAGCCCCGCGCCTGAGTGGATTTTCAGCCCTAACTCGTACAAGCGTGACAAATAACCCCGGGTTATCCACAGCCGAGTGACGCGAGACGGCGAAGACCGCAAGAATGCGTAGATGACATCGTCCCCCGCAACCCCGCGGGGGACGGTGACAGCGTTTGCGGTGGGCCGGTCCGTCCCTGGGTGGGACAACAGTCGGCCCTGAGAACGGGCCGAGGAGGGCCGGGTGACGACCTATGACGAACGAGCGAGCCTCAGCGATCTGACCACCACAGTGGAGCGCGTCCGCCGGTCGGTGGAGGGTGTGATCGAGGGCAAGCCCGAGGTCGTACGGCTTTCGCTGACCGTGCTGCTCGCCGAGGGGCATCTGCTGATCGAGGATGTCCCTGGCGTGGGCAAGACCATGCTCGCCAAGGCGCTCGCGCGGTCCATCGACTGCTCGGTGCGCCGTATCCAGTTCACTCCCGACCTGCTGCCGTCGGACATCACCGGGGTGAGCATCTACGACCAGCAGCGCAAGGAATTCGAGTTCAAACCGGGCGCGATCTTCGCCCAGATCGTCATCGGCGACGAGATCAACCGCGCCTCGCCCAAGACCCAGTCCGCGCTCCTTGAATCGATGGAAGAGCGCCAGGTCACCATCGACGGCAAGAGCTACGAACTGCCCGGCCCCTTCATGGTGGTGGCCACGCAGAACCCGGTCGAGATGGAGGGCACCTATCCGCTGCCCGAGGCGCAGCGCGACCGCTTCATGGCGCGCGTCTCCATCGGCTACCCCAGCCCACAGGCGGAGCTGGAGATGCTGGACGTGCACGGCGGGGTCTCCCCGCTGGACGACATGCAGCCGGTCGCCCACGCCCACGAGATCGTCAAGCTGGTCGAAGCGGTGCGCTCGGTGCATGTCGCCGAGGCCATCCGGCGGTATGCGGTGGACCTGGTGTCCGCCACCCGCAACCATCCCGATCTGCGGCTCGGCGCCTCGCCCCGGGCCACCCTGCACCTGCTGCGGGCCGCCAAGGCGGCCGCCGCGCTGGCCGGGCGGGACTTCGCCCTCCCCGACGATGTGCAATCCCTCGCCGTCCCCGTCCTGGCCCACCGGCTGCTGCCGACCGCCCAGGCCCAGCTGAACCGGCGCACCGCGGAGCAGGTCGTCGGGGACATCCTCCAGCGCACCCCGCTGCCCACCTCCGGGCAGCGGTCCGGCGGCCCTGTGCCGCCGGTGCCCCCCATGCCCCCGATGGACTACGGGCAGCAGCCGGGCAGCCGGAGGCTGTGATGACCACAGGGGGGACGGGCGCGGGCCCCGGGAGCGCCGGAAGCGGGGAGGACCGGGGCACGATCCGGGCGGCGCTCGCCGGGCTGACCACCCGCGGCCGGTCCTTCCTGGCCGCCGGGGTCGCCGCCGCGGTGTGCAGCTATGTGCTGGGCCAGGCCGATCTGCTGCGGGTGGGGCTGCTGCTGGCGGCCCTGCCCCTGGTGTGCGTGGCCGTCGTCCACCGCACCCGGTACCGGGTCGCGGGCAGCCGGCGGCTCGCGCCCGCGCGGGTCCCGGCGGGCTCCGAGGCCCGGGTGCACCTGCGGATGGACAACGTGTCGCGGCTGCCCACCGGGCTGCTGATGCTCCAGGACCGGGTGCCGTACGTGCTGGGGCCGCGCCCCCGCTTCGTGCTGGACCGGGTGGAGCCGGGCGGCCGCCGCGAGGTGTCCTACCGGGTCCGTTCCGATCTGCGCGGCCGCTATCCGCTGGGCCCGCTCCAGCTGCGGCTCGACGACCCGTTCGGGATGTGCGAGCTGACCCGCGCCTTCAGCGCGTACGACACGCTCACCGTGGTGCCCCGGGTCGAGCCGCTGCCCGCGGTGCCGCTGACCGGCGAGGCCGCGGGGTACGGGGACGGGCGGCACCGCTCGCTGGCCCTGGCCGGTGAGGACGATGTGATCCCGCGCGGCTATCGCCACGGCGACGATCTGCGCCGGGTGCACTGGCGGTCCACCGCGCGCTACGGAGAGCTGATGGTGCGCCGGGAGGAGCAGCCGCGGCGCGCCCACTGCACCGTGCTGCTGGACACCAGGGGCATCGCCTACGAGGGCGCGGGGCCCGACGCCCCCTTCGAGTGGGCGGTGTGCGGCGCGGCCTCGGCCTCGGTGCACCTGCTGGAGCGGGGCTATGCGGTCCGGTTGCTGACCGACACCGGAACCTCGGTGCCAGGACCGGAGGGCGGGGGCGGATTCGCCGGTTCCACGCATGACTCCGCGGAGACGGCCGGGCTGATGCTGGACACCCTCGCGGTGGTGGACCACTCCGACGAGGACGGGCTGTCCCTCGCGTACGACGTGCTGGGCGGCGGCGGTGAGGGTCTGCTGGTGGCCTTCCTGGGCGATCTGGACGAGGAGCAGGCGGCGCTCGTCGGCCGCATGCGGCACCGCGCCACGGCGGCCGTGGCGTTCGTCATGGACGGCCCGGCCTGGTCGCGCGGGCTGGAGCCCGCCGACCCTGGGCAGCTGGAGGACGCGCTGCGCCGGCTGCGCGAGGCGGGGTGGACGGCGCTGCCGGTCGCCCCGGGCGCCTCGCTGGCGGAGCTGTGGCGGCAGGCCGACGGGCACGGCGCCACCCGGGCCGACACCGGGCATCCGGTCGTCGGCGGCATGACAGGGAGCTGGGGATGAGTGGGAGCGTTCGGCTGGCGGTCTGCGCGGCGGTGGCCACGGCCGCGGCCGCGTGTGCGCTGCTGCCGCTGGTGAATCCGGCCGGGTGGCTGCTCCAGGCCGTGCTGCTGCTGGCGGTCCAGAGCGCGGCGGGCGTGGCCGCCCGCCGGGTGCCGCTGGCCCGTCCGCTGACCGTGGCGGGGCAGGGCCTGGTGATGATGCTGCTGCTCACGGCCGTCTTCGCCTCCGGGCAGGCGTTCGCCGGAGTGGTGCCGAGCCCGGAGGCCCTCCATGAGTTCGGGCTGCTGCTGCGCGAGGGCGCCAGCGACGTCGGCCAGTACGCGACCCCGGCGCCGGTCACCGACGGCATCCGGCTGCTGCTGGTCGGCGGGGTGCTGCTGATAGGGCTGGTGGTCGACGCGCTCGCGGTGACGTACCGCAGCGCGGCCCCCGCCGGGCTGCCGCTGCTCGCGCTGTACTCGGTCGCGGCTGGCCTGTCGGACGACGGCAGCGACTGGGTGTGGTTCCTGGTAGCGGCGGCCGGTTATCTGCTGCTGCTCCTGGCCGAGGGCCGGGACCGGCTCTCCCAGTGGGGCCGCGTCTTCAGCGGCGGCGCCCCGCGCGCACCGGGCATGCCGCCCTCGGGGCTCGGCGGAGCCGGTGGCGCCCCGGCGTCGGCCCCGGTCCGGGCGGGCCACCGGATCGGCGTGCTGGCGCTGGGCATCGCGGTCGCGGTGCCCGCGGTGCTGCCGTCCCTGGACGGCGGGCTGCTGGACCGGCGGGGCAGCGGCGGCGGGCCGAGCGGCGGCGGCACCATCTCGGCGGTGAATCCGCTGGTGTCGCTCCAGGACAGCCTGAACCAGCCGGAGAACAGGGAGGTGCTGCGGTACCGCACCTCCTCGCAGACCACCCAGGACATGTATCTGCGGATCGTGGCACTCGACAAGTTCGACGGCGCCTCCTGGAAGTCGTCGGAGCGGCACGTCACCGATGTGCCGAACCGGCTGCCGTCGCCGCCCGGCCTCAGCCCCGCGGTCCGGACCACCTCCGTGGACACGTCCATCTCGGCCGCCGAGTGGTACGCGCAGAACTGGCTGCCCCTCCCCTACCCGGCCGACAAGGTGCAGATCGACGGGCGCTGGCGGTACGAGCCGGAGGGCCGCACGCTGGTCGGCGACCGCGGCCAGACCACCCGGGGCGCCCGCTACCGGGTCACCAGCCTGCTGGTCGAGCCGACCGCCGACCAGCTCGCCAGCGCCCCGCCGGCGCCCCCGCGGGTGCAGCGCGAGTACACCGAGGTGCCGGACTCGCTCCCGCCCGTGGTCTCCCGGACCGCGCGCGAGGTGACCGCGGGCGCGTCCAACGCGTACGAGAAGGCGGTCAAGCTCCAGGACTGGTTCGCGGTGAACGGGGGCTTCCGGTACGACACCGAGGTGCAGTCCGGCAGCGGTTCGGCCGCCATCGCGAAGTTCCTGAAGCAGAAGGCGGGCTTCTGCGTCCACTTCTCGTTCTCCATGGCCGCCATGGCCCGGACGCTCGGCATACCGGCGCGGGTGGCCGTGGGGTTCACTCCCGGCACCTCGCAGGCGGACGGTTCGGTGTCGGTCGGGCTCAAGGACGCCCACGCCTGGCCCGAGCTGTACTTCGAGGGGGTCGGCTGGACCCGCTTCGAGCCCACCCCGAGCCGCGGCACCCAGCCCGACTACACGATGGAGCAGACGCCGTCGGGCGAGGTCCCCGACGAGCCGTCGTCCCAGCCGAGCACCAGCTCCGAGCCGTCGGCCGCGCCGTCCGCCTCGGACAGCTGCGCACCGGAGCTGCGGAAGCAGGGCGGCTGCGAGGCCGCCGCGGTGCCGCAGCCCGGTGACGGCGCCTCGGGCGGCGGATTCTCGGTGGCCACGGTCGCCGGCTGGAGTGCGCTGGCGCTGCTGCTCGTGGTGGTGCCGCTGCTGCCCATGCTGTGGCGACGGCGGCTCCGGGCCCGCAGACTGGACGGCTCCGGCGGGCGCACCGAACAGGACGCCGCCGACCGGACCCTGGCGGCCTGGCACGAACTGGTCGATTCGGCCTGGGACTTCGGCGTCCTGCCGGACGACTCGCAGACCTCGCGCAAGGCCGTGGCCCGGATCGTGCGGCTCGCCGAGCTGGACGACGAGGCGAGCCGGGCGGCGGAGCGGGTGGCCATGGCGGTCGAGCAGGTGCTGTACGCGCCACGGCCGCGCCCGGTTGCCGGGGTCGCCGACGATGTGCGGCGCGTCCTGGCCGGTCTCCAGGCCGGGGCCGGGCGCCGGGAGCGGCTGCGGGCCCTGCTGGCCCCGCGCTCGGCGGCCCAGGTGGTGTGGTCGGGCGCCCAGCGCTGGTCCGCCCTGGTCGACCGCTGGGGAGCCCCCCGCTGGGCCCGCTGGGCAGCCCAGCTGCGCACCCCCCGCGGCGAGCGAGGCTGAGAACCGCCCCGGGCCCCTTCCACCGTCGGCACCACCGCCGGTGGAAGGCACCGGGTGGGGGTGGGCTTGGTGCGGCCCGGCGCGGGGCTCGTCCGATACGGACCGGGGCGGCTGGTGCCCGTACATGAGTGAGGGGCGGGGGGCGGGGGGGGCCCCCCCCCACAAAATCGTTATCAGTCGCCCAGGGCCCGCTCAAAAACCCCGCCC
>NZ_JBIRQF010000009.1:0-239897 GCF_044333065.1 Streptomyces sp. NPDC021115 | reverse complement strand
GCGGGGGCCGGCCGGGCGGGGGGCAGCCCCTAACGGGGGGGGGGGGGGGGGCCCCCTTTTTGGGGTGGGGGGGGGGGGGGGGGGCCCCCCCCCCCTCACTCATGCGTTCTCAGGCTCAGTGGCCCTGCTCATCACGGCGGCGCTGCCACCGCTCCTCGATGCGGTCCATCATGGAACGGCGCTGGCGGCCCTGGCGGCGGGGCGGCCCCGCCCCGCCCGGCCGCTGCGCCTCGCCCGGCTTGGGCGCCTTGCGCCAGCCCGTCACGGCGAGCACCGCACATCCCAGCATGATGAGGAAGCCCACCACGCTGATCCAGATCTGTGGAACGATCACTCCGACCATCAGGAGCGCGATGCCGACCAGAAATCCCGCGACCGCCTGGTAGACCCGTCGCCGGGTGTACGTGCGCAGGCCGCTTCCCTCAAGCGTTGTCGCGAACTTGGGATCTTCGGCGTACAACGCTCGCTCCATTTGCTCGAGCATGCGCTGCTCGTGCTCCGAGAGCGGCACGGAGTCCTCCTACTCGTCGGTCGCGGGGGGCGACCGGGGTGCGACCCTTTCAGGATAGGCAGGGAATCGCCCCCGTGAAACCCGCCCCTCAGCGCCAATTCGCCCACCGTTAGGTGTGTGACGAAAGTTGACGCTGAGACGTCCATTCCCCTCCCGCCGATTCGCCATGCCGGACGGTGTACCCCGATCATACGGGGCCGGACGGCCGCGCGGGTGCCCTGTGGCCTACTCCACCTGCGCCGTCCGTCACGGAACGAGACAGGGACGGGGTGGGGCGGGGACGGAAATCAGCGCAGGACGGGCGGGTGCGTCAGTCGCGCTCGGCGAGGACGTGCAGCTGGGTCGCGACCGAGTGGAAGGCGGGCAGCTCGGCGGCGGCCTCCTCCAGCCGCAGCAGCGCGTCGAGGGCGCCGGGCTCGGTGTCGACCAGCACCCCGGGCACCAGATCGGCGAAGACTCGTACGCCGTGCACCGCGGCGATCTCCAGTCCGGCATCGGCCACCAGCCCGGACAGCTGGTCGGCGGTGAAGCGGCGCGGCACGGGGTCACCCTCGCCCCAGCGGCCGTCAGGCCCGGTAAGCGCTTGCCTGGCCTCGGTGAAGTGTCCGGCCAGGGCGCGGGCGAGCACGGCCCCGCCCAGCCCCGCGGCGAGCACGCTGAGGGTGCCCGCCGGGCGCAGCGCGTCCGCCGCGTTCCGCAGGCCCTCGGCGGGGTCGTCGACGTACTCCAGCACGCCGTGGCACAGGACCACGTCGTAGCCACCGCGCTCGACGACGTCGAACAGTCCGTGGGCATCGCCCTGGACGCCGCGCACCCGGTCGGCGACCCCGGCCTCGGCGGCCCGGCGCTCCAGCGCGAACAGCGCGTTGGGGCTGGGGTCGACGACCGTGACACGGTGCCCCAGCTGGGCGACCGGCACGGCGAAGTTGCCGCTGCCGCCGCCGGTGTCGAGCACGTCGAGCGCCCCGTGCGCCGCCCCCTCGGCCGCCGCTGTCTCGCCGCCCGCGGCCTTGGCCCGCCGTTCCAGGGCGTCTTTCAGGACCTCCCACACCACGGCGGTACGGAGGGACGCACGGGGGCGCTGCGGGTCTGACACGGCGGGTGGCTCCTCGGCGCGGTGCCGCCACCGCCCGGGGGCGGCGACGACGGGTTGCTGACGTCGCTCCCAGCCTATTGCCTCCGGGCCACGGGCCCGCCCCGTGGTGGCGTCAGGCGCGGGACGGCCCCGGCTCGCCGTCCGTCGGCGGGGTCTGCCGGGGCAGCGCGGGCTGGAGCACCAGCATCCGCTCGACCAGCCGCAGGAACATGGCGGCGGCGCGCAGCAGATCGTCCGCGTCCCGGCAGCTGGCCGCGCCCTGTATGCCCGCCTCGGCGCGGGCCCGGCGCTCGGCGCCGGAGGCGAACAGGGCGCTCCACTCGGTCAGTTCGGGGGCGACCTCCGGGAGCACGTCCCAGGTGCTGCGGATGCGGGCGCGGCGCCGGGCCGAGGTCTCGGGGCGGCCCCGCACGGCGAGCACGGCGGCCGCCGTGCGCAGGGCCGCCAGGTGTGCGGTGGCGAATCGCTCGTTCGCGGTCTCCAGCGCGGCGGCCTCCTCCAGCCCCTGATGGGCCTGGGTGAGCAGGTCGAGCGCGGCGGGTGGGGCCGCGGAGCGGCGCAGCACGGGGTGGACATCGCTCGCGGGGCCGGTCGACGAAGGGGCAGGGGTAGGGGCAGGGGCGGCGGCACGGTGCCGGCGCTCCGCGGCGGTACTGGCCATGACGAACCTCCTGTCGTCGCGTGACGGCCGCGTCGCGTGACGGAACGGCCGCCGTATGTGCCCATCGTGGGGGCCACCACTGACAATCGGCTCCGACCTGCGCCTTTCGCCTCCGGTACCGCCCCCGGTGCGGATGCCCGTTCCGCGATCCCCCATACTGAATTTGAACTGACTGGTCAGTTCAAAAAGTTGATGATTCACACAGCCGACGCACACAGGGAGTGGTTCTCGTGACGGGCACCCCGGACGCGGGCCCGGCCGCCGGAGCGGCGGTGACGGCCCGCGGACTCGGCGTCAAGGGCTCACACGGCTGGGCGTATCGCGATGCCGTCGTCACCGCGGACCCCGGCGCGCTGATCGCGGTCGAGGGTCCCTCGGGCTCCGGCCGTACCTGCCTGCTGCTCACCCTCACCGGACGGATGCGCCCCACCACCGGGGAGGCCGCCGTCGGCGGCTTCCGGGTTCCCCAGCAGATGCGCCGTATACGCCGGATCAGCGCGCTCGCCCACGTACCCGGCGTCAGCGAACTCGAACCGGCGCTGACGGTCGCCGAGCATCTTCGCGAGCGGGCCCTGCTCCAGCGCCGGTTCGGGGACTCGCCGCGCGGGCTGCTGCGGCCGCGCCGGGAGCGCGCCGCCGCCTCCCGGGCCGCGATCGAGGCGGCCCTCGCGGCCGCGGGGCTCGACCCGGACGCGCTGCCCAAGGGGGCGCGTACGGCCGTACGGGACCTGGAGCGGCTGGAGGCGCTGCGGCTGTCGGTGGCGCTCGCGCTGATCTCCCGGCCGCGGCTGCTGGCCGTGGACGACACCGACCTGAAGCTTGTCGACGCCGAGCGCGAGCGTGCCTGGGCGCTGCTGCGGGGGATCGCGGAGAGCGGCGTCACCGTCCTCGCGGTGTGCAGCCAGGCCCCGGAGGGCGCCGTGGTGGTCCCGACCGCCGCGGACGCTCGGGACGACGACCACGAGGACGACGAGGAGGGGGCGGCGGATGCGCTCGCCGAAACTGGCCGCGCTTGAGCTGAAGCGGTTCGGCAGGGGCAGGCTGCCCCGGGCGGCGCTCGCCGCCCTGCTCCTGCTGCCCCTGCTGTACGGCGCGCTCTATCTGTGGTCCTTCTGGGACCCGTACGGCAAACTCGACAAGATCCCGGTGGCGCTCGTCGACTCCGACAGCGGCGCCACCGTGAAGGGCAAGCACCTCACCGCGGGCGACGACCTCACCGAGCGGCTGCTCGGCAGCGGCAAGAGCTTCGACTGGCACCGCACCAGCGCCGCCGAGGCGCGCAAGGGCGTCGAGGACGGCACGTACTACCTGTCGCTGACCGTGCCCGAGGACTTCAGCAAGCGCATCGCCTCCAGCTCCGGCGGGAACCCGGAGACCGGCGCCCTCAGGGTGCGCACCAACGACGCCAACAACTACATCGTCGGCCAGATCTCCCGCAGCGTCTTCTCCGAGGTGCGCGCTGCGGCCTCCACCAAGGCGTCCCGCGGCTTCTACGACAACATCTTCGTCTCCTTCGCCGACATCCACGGCCGCACCGAGAAGGCCGCCAAGGGCGCCGACGAGCTGGGCCGGGGCATCGGCGAGGCCAGGGCGGCCGCGGGTGAGCTCGCCAAGGGCCTGGGCACGGCGAAGGAGGGCACCCACGGCCTGAAGTCCGGGCTGAGCAAGCTCAACAAGGGCGCCGGGACGCTGGACACGGGCGCGGGCGGGGTCGCCGACGGCACCCAGACGCTGGCCGACACGGTGAACGGCGTGTCGGAGAAGGCCGGGCCGTTCCTCAAGAAGCACGGCAAGGAGATCGGCGACGTCGCCCGGCTGGTCGCGGACGCCTCCCAGCGGGCGTCCGACAACCTGGACGACCTCCCCGAAGCTGCCTCCACCGCCGCGACCGACGCCCGTCAGGCGTCCGACGACCTCGCCGCCGACTACCGGACCCGCTGCGAGGGGCCGGTGGCCACCGCCCCCGACTGCCCGGCGCTGAAGAAGGCCGTGGGGGCGGCCGACCGCGCCGCCGACGTGGCCGAGGACGTCAACCAGCTCGTCAAGGACAACACCGGGCAACTCGACACCCTCGCGGGCGACTTGACCGATCTGCACGACAAGGCGCTGCTGCTCGCCGACAAGGCCCCGCATCTGGGCACCGACCTCGACTCCGCGGTCAAGAAGGTCAACGCCCTCAACTCCGGGGCGCACAAGGTCGCCAAGGGCGCGGGCACGCTGCACTCCGGGCTGACCACCGCCCATACGGCGTCGTCCACCCTCGACAGCGGCGTCGGGAAGCTGCGCACCGGGTCGACCACCCTCAAGGGCGGGCTGGTCAAGCTGGCCGACGGCTCCGGCACGCTCTCCGGAGGGCTGCACGACGGTGCCGCGAAGATCCCCGCCTACGACAAGCACGACCGGGACGCCCGTACGGGGGTGATGTCGGACCCCGTCCAGCTCGTCGACCACGCGCTGCACAAGGCGCCCAACTACGGCACCGGCTTCGCCCCGTACTTCATCCCGCTGTCCCTGTGGGTCGGCGCGATGGTGGCCTACATGCTGATCCCGCCGCTCAACGCCCGGGCGGTCGCCGCCGGGGCCTCCTCCTGGCGCGTCGCGCTCGCCGGATGGCTGCCGGTCGCCGCGATCGGCGCGCTCCAGACGGCGGCCCTGATGGCCGTGCTGCACTGGGCGGTGGGGCTGGAGATGGTCCGGGCGGCGGGCACGATCGGCTTCCTGGTGCTGGTGGCCGCCTGTTTCGCGGCGATCGTGCAGTGGCTCAACGCCCGCTTCGGACCGGCCGGGCGGATCCTCGTCCTGGCGCTGCTGATGCTCCAGCTGACCTCGGCGGGCGGCACGTATCCGGTGCAGACCAGCCCCCGGTTCTTCAACGCGATCCACCCCTTCCTGCCGATGAGCTACGTCGTGGACGGGCTGCGGCGGCTCATCACGGGCGGCGGGCTCGGCCCGGTGTGGGTCGCGTGCGGGGTGCTGACCGGCTTCGGCGCCGCGGCGCTCGCGCTCACCGCGTGGTCGGCGCGGCGCAGGCAGGTCTGGTCGGTCGACCGGCTGCACCCCGAGCTGTCCTTGTGAACGCCGAGCCGGTGAGCGCCGAGCCTGTGAGCGGGACCACTCCGGCAGCGGGCAGAATCGGCGCCATGGACAGCAGCAGCACGCGCCGCCAGGGCACCCGGCAGAAACTCTTCGAGGCAGCGGTCACCCTCATCGCCGAACAGGGCTTCTCCTCCACCACCGTGGACGAGATCGCCGAGCGGGCGGGGGTGGCCAAGGGCACGGTCTACTACAACTTCGCGTCGAAGACCGTGCTCTTCGAGGAGCTGCTGCGGCACGGCGTCGAGCTGCTGACCGCCTCGCTCCAGAACGCCGCCGACGAGAACGCCGAGCGCGGCGGCAGCCATGTGGACGCGCTGGACGCCATGGTCCGGGCCGGACTGCACTTCATCTCCCGCTATCCGGCCCTGACCCAGCTGTACGTGGCCGAGCTGTGGCGCACCAACCGGGCCTGGCAGTCGACGCTGATGATGGTCAGGCAGCAGGCCATAACGGTGATCGAGACCGAGCTGCGGGCCGGGGTGGCGGCGCGGGAGCTGAGCGACGACATCGACATCCCCCTGACCGCGTCGGCGCTGTTCGGGATGGTGCTGGTGGCCGCGCTCGACTGGCAGTCCTACCAGCCGGAGCGGTCGCTGGACGATGTCCACGCCGCCCTGTCCCGGCTGTTGCAGGGGAGGGTGGGCGGAGCCCTGGTCAAAGAGGCTCCGGCCTCGGGCTGACGCCGCCGCACGGCGGCCGCCGTACGACAGCTGCCGCGGGGCGGTCGCCCGCACGAAACAGAAGGCGCTGTTCCGGAGCGGTTCGACCCCCATCGACCCGCCTCGGAACAGCGCCTCCCCCCGTACTTCCCCCGTTTTCCCCCGTACTTCCCCCGTTTTCCCCCGTGAGAGCCCCCGGGGCGTATTCCCCGGCGGCTCCCCCGTCCGGAAGGGCCACCGTGCCGTACCGCCGCCCCGTGTCGGCGGTCAGGTCCGCGCCCCTTCCGTGTGCTCCACTCTCTCGTTCATGGGGGCGCCCGCCCATCCGCGTACCTACTCATCTCGCCGACTAGGTACGGGTACTCAGGCCCCCGTGCACGTGCCCAGGGTTCGCCCGGGGACGAGCGCCGGGCTGTCGGTGGGGGCCGATAAAGTCACTGGCATGGCACGGATTGCGGTGATCGGCGCTGGGATGGGCGCCATGGCGGCCGCCGCCCGGCTGGCCGTGGCGGGCCACCGGGTGGTGGTGTACGAGCGCGGGCGGACCCATGGCGGCGGGGTCGGGCGGTTCGAGAAGGACGGCTTCCGCTTCGATACGGGCCCGGGGGTGCTGCATCTGCCCGCCGTCTACCGGGACCTGTTCGTGAAGACCGGCAAGGAGAGCCTGGAGCAGACCGTCCGGCTCACCCAGGTCGACCCGGCGGCGCGGCACCTCTTCGCCGACGGTACGGACGTGGCGCTGCCCAACGCCTCGCGCGCCGGGGTGCTCCGGGCGCTGGACGGCGCCTTCGGCGCGGGCGCGGGCGAGCGCTGGAGCGATCTGGTCAACCGGGCGCGCGAGGCGTGGGACGCCACCCGCAGACCGCTGCTGGAGGAGCCGCTGCGCGCCGACTGGCGCGTGCTGGGTGACGATCCGTATCCGGCCGCCGCCCCGGCGCGGCGTGGTGGCTGGTTCGGCGGGCTCTTCGGGCGCGGCGGCAGCCGTCCGCAGGCGCCCACCCTGGCCGGGGTGGCGCGGCGCGAGCTGGCGGAGGCGCGGGCCGCCGCGCTGCTGGAGAGCCATGCGCTCGCGCACGGCCTGGACCCGCGTACCGCCCCCGCGAGCGCCACCGTGCTGCCCTATGTGGAGCAGACCTTCGGCACCTGGTACGTGGGCGGCGGGATGCGGGCGCTCGCCGACGCGCTGTACGAGCGCTGCGGGAAGCGGAAGGTGGAGTTCTGCTTCGAGGCGGAGGTCACCGGCATCGTCGAGAAGGACGGCCGGGCGGCGGGCGTCGAGCTGGCCGACGGCACGGTCGCCGAGGCGGACGCGGTGGTCGCGGGCATCGCCCCGGCGCTGCTGCCCGCCCTGCTCGGCGGCCAGGAGCCATGGCGGGCGGGCGAGGACGTGGCGCCCGGACCGGGGGCCGCCGCCGGTCCGCCCGGCCGTCTCAGCGTCTTCCTGGCGCTGCGCGGCGGCCGCCCCGACGGCGCGGTGCACCGGACCGTGGTGCACACCCCGGACCGTGAGGCGGAGCTGACCGCCGTCTTCGGCGAGGCGGGCGAGGCGGGCGAAGCGGGCGGCAGGGGCCTGCGCGCGCCCTGTCCGCGCCCCACGGTGACCGTCCTGCGCCCTGACGATCCCGCGATCCGCCCCGACGACGACCACGAGGCCGTCACCCTCAGCGCGACCGTCGCCCCGCACGGACCGGTCGACTGGGCCGACGGGGAGACCGGCGAGGAGGCCGCGGACCGGCTCGTCTCGGCCGCCGAAGCGGCGATACCGGGGCTGCGGGACCGGATCCTGTGGCGCGAGGTCCGCACCCCGTGCGACGTCGCGGCGGACACCGGTGTGGCGGGCGGCTCCGTGCCGGGCCCGGCACTGGCCGGTGCCGAGGGCGGGTATCTGCACCCGGCCAACCTCACCCGGCTCCCGGGGCTCTATCTGGCGGGCGGCTGGTCCCATCCGGGCGGCGGGCTGGCCCACGCCGGGATGTCGGGCGCGCTGGTGGCGGGCCTGATCGTCGAGGGCCAGGACTGGCGCGGCTCGCAGTGAGCAGCGCCGGTCCCGGCCCGAGCGGCCTGAGCCGGAGCTTGCCGCGTCAGAAGCGGTACTGCTCGTCGTACCCCTGCTGGAAGCCCTGCTGTTGCTGGTAGGGGTATGGCGGCTGGTCCTGCTGGCCGGGCGGGACGTCGCCCTCGCGCTGCTGCGGGACCCAGGACCCGCCCGGCTCCATCCCGTCGGCGCCCGGGGCGTAACCCTGCGGGGAGCCGTACGAGGCGTCCGCCGCGTAGTGGTCGCCGCCGAAGCCACCGGCGGCGTACGGGTCCTGCTGGTAGCCCGCGTACGGGTCCTGGTACTGCGCCTGGGCGTAGGGCTGCTGCTGGTCGTAGCCCTGCTGGTCGTAGCCACCGGCGTACGGGTCCTGCTGGTAGCCCGCGTACGCCTGGTCCTGGTAGCCGTACTGCGCGGCGTCCGCGTACACGTCCTGGCCCTGGCCATAGCCCACGTCACCGTAGCCCTGCCCCTGGGCCCCAGCACCCTGCATGTCGTGGCCGTCCTGCGCGCCGTACCCGGCGTACGTCTCGTACGGGCTGTACCCGGCGTTCGGGTCCGCGTAGCCACCGGAGGCGGGGGTGAACGGGGACGGCTCCTCGTACACGCCGTACTCGCTGGTGTCGTCCGGCAGCGGCTCCGGCCGGTAGGTCGGCGGCTCGGGCCGCGAGACCGGGATGTCCTCCAGGTCCGAGACCTGGAGGACCGGCTCGGGCTCCGGACCCTCCGGGCCGGGGTCGCGCTCGCGTCCGCCGCGGCCGAGCCCGGGCACCCCGGGGATGCCGTCCAGCGCCCAGCCCTTCTCGAAGCCCTGGCGGAAGGAGAGCGTGACGTAGGTCTGGCCGATCGCGAAGGCGATCGCGCCGATGGCGATCACCACCACCGCGGGGATCAGCACCCCGACCACGACGCCCAGAAAGCCGACGAAGGCCAGCAGCCGCCAGCGCAGCCGCGCCTTGTACTGAAGGAGTACCTCTCCCAACAGCCACAGCGCCACGACGCCGAAAGCGATGTAGAGGACCGTCCAGCCCATGCCCGCCCCTCTCAGTGCGGCTGCCCGTCGGCCGCCGTCATCAGGACCGCTGGTGCAGTCCCAGATTCTTGTAGATTTCCAGCGTCGCCGTGGAGTGGTTGAGCGTAATGAAGTGCAGCCCGGGGATCTCCTCGGCCATCAACCGCGCGCACAGCTCTGTCGCGTAGTCGATCCCGATCGAGCGTACAGCCGCCGCGTCGTCCTTGACCGCCAGGATGCGTTCGGCCAGCTCCGGCGGGAAGGCGGCGTTGCTGAGCTGTGCGAACCGCTCGATCTGCCTGACGTTCGTGACCGGCATGATCTCAGGGATGATCGGCGTCGTACAGCCCGAGGCCGCGACCCGGTCGCGCAGCCGCAGATAGTCCTCCGGATAGAAGAACATCTGAGTGATCGCGAAGTCGGCGCCCGCGCGGCACTTGTCGACGAAGTGACGGATGTCGGTGTCCCAGTCCGTCGAGCGCGGATGCATCTCGGGGAAGGCGGCGACACCGACGCAGAAGTCCCCGGACTCCTTGATCAGGCGGACCAGCTCGGCGGCGTAGGTGATGCCGTCGGGGTGCTTGACCCAGTCGGCCATCGGGTCGCCGGGCGGGTCGCCGCGCAGGGCGAGCATGTTCCGGATCCCGGCACCGGCGTACTGGCCGATGATGTTGCGCAGCTCGGCGAGCGAGTGGTTGACCGCGGTCAGGTGCGCGACGGGGGTCAGGGTGGTGTCGGTCGCGATCTGCTCGGTGGCGCGGACGGTGCCCTCACGGGAGGAGCCGCCCGCGCCGTACGTCACGGAGACGAAGGTCGGTGAGACGGCCTCCAGCCGGCGGATGGCGTTCCACAGCGTGTGCTGCCCCTTGTCCGTTTTGGGGGCGAAGAACTCGAAGGAATACGATTGCTCACCCGACGCGAGCAGGTCACGCACGGTAAGGGCTCGATCAGTCCTGGTGGAAGCGGTACCTAGGGCCATACGGGAAGGTTAGCCAGCCGGGTGGTCGGCGCCCACCCGGCAGCGTGGTTATGGGGGTTTTGCCGGTCTCCTGTCCGCAATGCGGACGGAATCACCGAGCCGGGCTCAACTCCGACACCTACCGGACATCTGCCGCTCGCACACGCTTCGCCAGGGCTTCCGTGGCCGCCGCAGGGTCCGCGGCCTCGGTGATGGCCCGCACCACGACGACCCGCCGTGCTCCCGCCTCCAGCACCTCGTCCAGGTTCGACGCGTCGATGCCGCCGATCGCGAACCAGGGCCGGGCCGGGCGCTGAGCGGCCGCGTGACGGACCAGGGACAGGCCCGGGGCGTGACGGCCCGGCTTGGTGGGGGTGGGCCAGCAGGGGCCGGTGCAGAAGTAGTCCACGCCGGGCTCGGCCAGCGCCGCGTCCACCTCGGCCTCGGCGTGGGTGGAGCGCCCGATCAGCGGGCCGTCGCCGATGATGGCGCGCGCGGCCGGGACCGGCAGGTCGCCCTGGCCCAGGTGGAGCACGTCGGCACCGGCGGCGTGGGCGACGTCCGCCCGGTCGTTCACGGCGAGCAGCTTGCCGTGGCGGCGGCAGGCATCAGCGAAGACGGCGAGGTGGTCCAGCTCCTCGGCGGCCTCCATGCCCTTGTCCCGCAGCTGGACGATGTCCACTCCGGCGCCCAGCACGGCGTCCAGGAACTCCGGCAGGTCGCCCTGGCGCTTGCGCGCGTCGGTGCACAGGTAGAGGCGGGCGTCGGCCAGCTGCTCACGTGCGGTCATGGGTGGGTTTCCCCCCGGGTCGTGCGGCGTGCGGGCCGGGGGTGCCGTCGGGCCCCGGTCCGCACGCCAGGTGGTGGTTCAGGAAACGGCGGGCGGCGTCAGACGGCGAGCGCCTGCGCGCGCCGCTTCACTTCCGTGCCGCGATTCTCGTGCAGCGCCTGCGCCGGGGTGCCCGGCAGGCTCGGGTCGGGGGTGAAGAGCCACTCCAGCATCTCCTCGTCGCTGAAGCCGTCGTCCTTGAGCAGCGTCAAGGTGCCCACGAGGCCCTTGACGACCTTTCCGTCACCGATGAAGTCCTCGGGCACCTGGAGCACCCTGTTCTCGCCACGGCGCACCGCGATCAGCTGGCCCTCCTTGACCAGTTGCCTCACACGAGTCACCTCGACGCCGAGCCGGTCGGCGATGTCGGGGAGAGTGAGCCAGGCGGGGACGAGAGCATCGATCTTTGCGTCAATCTCGGTCACGGAACAAGCCTGCCATCTGGGACTGACAGTGGGTAGCCGGGCGTCCGCCGTGCGGCCGCCGGATCCGGGGCCCGCCGGTCCCGCCGGGCCCCGCGCCCCCACCCGCCGGGGCGTACCGGCGGGTCACAGAACGGCGGACTTCAGCGGCACCGAAGGATCGGTGGCCCGGGTCCGGTCCAGCCGGGCGCCGCGTTCGATCAGCTTGCGGCCCTGGGCCAGATCGCGCGGACGGCCGACCGCCAGCAGGGCGACCAGGGCCCCGTCCCGCAGCCAGCACACCGACCAGGCGGCGCCGTCCGGGTCGCCCCGCCAGACCAGCTCGTCGGCGTCGGAGTGGTGTCCGGCGTACTGCACGAAGCGCCCGAACTGCTCGGACCAGAAGTACGGCACCGGGTCGTAGACCTGGCCGGGGAAGTGCGCGGTCCGGCTGCCGACCACATTGGCGGCGACCGTCCGCGGCCCCTGGAGCGCGTTGTCCCAGTGGTGCACCAGCAGCCGCGTCCCGTAGCGGGCGGACGGGAAGGACGCGCAGTCGCCGACCGCGTACACGTCCGGCGCCGAGGTGCGCAGTCCCTCGTCGGCGGCGACGGACCGGTCCTCGGCGAGCGCGATGCCCGAACCGGCCAGCCAGCCGGTCGCGGGCCGGGCCCCGATGCCGACGACCACCGCACCGGCGCGCAGCCGGGTGCCGTCGCCGAGCTGGAGCCCGTTGGCGTCGAGCGCGGTCACCCGGGCGCCGGTGACCAGGGTGGCGCCGTAGTCCGCGTACCAGCCGGTCATATGGGCGGCGACCTCCGCCGGGAGGGCGCCCGCCAGCGGCCGGTCAGCGGCCTCGACGACCGTCACCGCGCAGCCCGCCTCGCGGGCGGCGGTCGCGAACTCCGCGCCGATCCAGCCCGCCCCGACCACCACGATCTCCTGCTGCCCGGCGAGCACCGGGCGCAGCCGCTCGGCGTCGTCCAGGGTGCGCAGGAGGTGGACGCCCGGTACGTCCTCGCTGCCGGGCAGGGCGATCGGCTCGGCGCCGGTGGCGATCACCAGGACGTCGTAGCGGACCGGCCCGGACCCCGTCTCGACCGTCCGCCCGGCCGTGTCCAGCCCGGTCACGGGCACGCCGAGGCGCAGCCCGATGCCGAGCGCGGCGAAGTCCACGTCGAACGCGGACCCTTCGGCCTTGCCGAGCAGCACGGCCTTGGACAGCGGCGGCCGGTCGTACGGCTGATGGGGCTCGGCCCCCAGCAGCAGGATCTCCCCGGTCCAGCCCTGTTCCCGCAGCGCCACGGCGGTCTGCACGCCCGCCATGCCCGCGCCGACGATCACCACCCGCTGTCCGCCGCCACCCGCCGAGGACGCCATCGTCTTCGTCGTCTCATCGCTCACACGATCACTGTATTGCGGCAGGTGGGGCGGACCGCAGAGCGCACGACGAGATCTCGGGCACAGCCCGAGGGGCCGGACGCCGGGCCGGACGCCGCTTCGTACGGGCGCGCCGCGGGCCCGGCGGCCGACGCCGCCCGGGACGCTCCCTTCCGGGCGATTCGGGGCGCGTACTAGGGTGGCGGGACAGAGCACTCGCGGGAGCCCGGGCGCACCGGGCTGAGAGGGAGGCTGGCGCGGCCTCCGACCGTACGAACCTGATCCGGGTCATGCCGGCGAAGGGAGGGGGCGACCAGCCCATGCACACGCCACCCCACACACCACATCGAACGACCGCCGACGAAGCGCCGTACGACGTCCTCGTCATCGGCGGCGGCATCATCGGCCTCGTCACGGCCTGGCGGGCGGCCCAGCGGGGCCTGCGCACCGCCCTCGCGGACGCCGCGCCCGGCGGCGGGGCCGCCCGGGTCGCGGCCGGGATGCTGGCGGCCGTCACCGAGCTGCACTACGGCGAGCAGACCCTGCTCGGGCTGAATCTGGACTCGGCGCGCCGCTATCCGTCCTTCGTGGCGGAGCTGGAGCAGGCGAGCGGCCATGACCTGGGCTTCCGCACCTGCGGCACGCTCTCCGTCGCGCTCGACGCCGACGACCGCGCCCATCTGCGCGAGCTGCACGCCTTCCAGCAGCGGCTCGGTCTTGACGCCCAGTGGTTGAACGGACGCGAATGCCGGCGCCTGGAGCCGATGCTCGCGCCGGGCGTGCGCGGGGGCCTGCGCGTCGACGGCGACCACCAGATCGACCCGCGACGGCTGGCGGCGGCGCTCCTGACGGCGTGCGAGCGCGCCGGGGTGGTGTTCCACCGCGTCCGCGCGGAGCGGCTGCTGCTGGACCGCGACGGCGGCCGGGCCACCGGGGCCGAGCTGGCCGACGGTGCGCGCACCCGGCTGACCGCCGGGCAGACCGTGCTGGCCGCGGGCAGCCTCAGCGGACGGCTCCCCGGCGTCCCCGAGGACGTCCTGCCGCCCGTACGCCCGGTCAAGGGCCAGGTGCTGCGGCTGTCGGTGCCCGGCCCGTACGCGCCCTTCCTGTCCAGGACCGTGCGCGCCGTGGTGCGCGGCGGGCACGTCTACCTCGTCCCGCGCGAGAACGGCGAGCTGGTCGTCGGCGCGACCACCGAGGAGCTGGGCTGGGACACCACGGTCACCGCGGGCGGGGTGTACGAGCTGCTGCGCGACGCGCACGAGCTGGTGCCCGGCATCACCGAACTGCCGCTCGTCGAGACCCTCGCCGGGCTGCGCCCCGGCTCTCCCGACAACGCCCCGCTGCTCGGCCCGACCGCGCTGCCGGGCCTCCAGCTGGCCACCGGCCACTACCGCAACGGCGTCCTGCTCACCCCGATCACCGGCGATGTCATGGCCGAGGCGCTTCACCGTGGCGAACTCCCGCCCGAGGCACGCCCGTTCTCCCCTCGGCGCTTCGCGCCTCCCACCACAGCGGCAGCCGCAGTACAGGAGCACACCGCATGACCGTCACCGTGAACGGCGAGCCCCGGGAGCTGCCCGACGGCACCACCCTCGACGGGGTCGTCGCGACCCTCACCCAGGCGCCCTCGGGCGTCGCCGCGGCCGTCAACGAGACGGTCGTCCCGCGCGGCCAGTGGCCCGCGACCCCGCTCGGCGACGGCGATCGCGTCGAGGTCCTCACCGCGGTCCAAGGAGGCTGAACCCCATGTCTCACGCCACGTCCCACGCCACGTCGCAGCCCACCACCCTCGACGAGGTCCTCACCGGCGCCGATCCGCTCACCATCGCCGGTACGACCTTCGGCTCCCGCCTGATCATGGGCACCGGCGGCGCGCCCAGCCTCGACATCCTGGAGCGCTCGCTGATCGCCTCCGGCACCGAGCTGACCACGGTCGCGATGCGCCGCCTCGACCCCACGGTGCAGGGTTCGGTGCTGTCCGTGCTGAACCGGCACGGCATCCGCCCGCTGCCCAACACCGCGGGCTGTTTCACCGCCGGGGAGGCCGTGCTGACCGCCCGGCTCGCCCGCGAGGCGCTGGGCACCGACTGGGTGAAGCTGGAGGTCGTCGCCGACGAACGCACCCTCCTCCCCGACCCCATCGAGACGCTGGACGCCGCCGAGACCCTGGTGGACGACGGCTTCACGGTCCTGCCGTACACCAACGACGATCCGGTGCTGGCCCGGAAGCTGGAGGACGTCGGCTGCGCGGCGATCATGCCACTGGGCTCGCCGATCGGCTCCGGCCTCGGCATCCGCAACCCGCACAACTTCCAGCTGATCACCGAGCGCGCCGGGGTCCCGGTGATCCTCGACGCGGGCGCGGGCACGGCGTCCGACGCCGCGCTGGCCATGGAGCTGGGCTGCGCGGCCGTCATGCTGGCCTCGGCCGTGACACGCGCCCAGGAGCCGGTGCTGATGGCGGGTGCCATGCGGCACGCGGTCGCCGCGGGGCGGCTGGCGCACCGGGCGGGCCGTATCCCCCGCCGCCACTTCGCCGAGGCGTCCTCCCCCGCGGAGGGCCTGGCCGCGCTCGACCCGGAGCGGCCCGCGTTCGCGTAACGGGCTGAAACGGACCGGCATACCGTGGGAGGCGGAGGTGGTCGCCGTGACCGTGACCGTGGCCGACCGGATCGAGCGCGAGATCTACGTCCCCGCCCCCGCCGACCGCGTCTGGCGGGTGCTGACCACTCCGGAGCACATCCGCACCTGGTACGCCCCCGGCGGCTGCGAGATCGATCCGCGCCCCGGCGGCACCGTCCGCTTCCGCTGGGACGAGCACGGTGAGTTCCACGGCCAGGTCGAGCGGGCGGTCCCGGACGCCCTCTTCCGCTTCCGGCTGGCCCATGCGCCCGACCGCGCCCCGCTCGGGCCCGGGCAGACCACCGTGGTCGAGTTCACGCTCTCCCCGGAGGGCGCGGGCACCCGCCTCCGCCTCGCCGAGACCGGCATCCGCGCGCTCGACCTCCCCGACGAGGCCAAGGCCAAGCACGCCGAGTACGCCGCCCTGGCCTGGACCTCCGCCCTGGAGGAGCTGACCGCCCTGGCCGCGGCCTCCCACAACTGACGCCGCCCGGGGCTGGGGGCTGGGAACGGTCTACGCACAGGTCACCGTTCTGTCGCAGTACGTACCGGACATCCGGGCACCGGTCCAACGCGTCGGTGACGGATCGTAGACTGCACTCTCGTGGATACGACGCTCCAGGACCCCCTTGTCGGGCAGGTGCTCGACGGCCGCTACCGCGTTGAGGCGCGCATCGCCGTGGGCGGGATGGCGACGGTCTACCGGGCCGTCGACACGCGGCTCGACCGCGTGCTCGCCCTGAAGGTGATGCACCAGAGCCTCGCCTCGGACACCGCCTTCGTGGACCGCTTCATCCGCGAGGCCAAGTCCGTCGCCAGACTCGCGCACGCCAATGTGGTCGGCATGTACGACCAGGGCACGGACGGCGCGCACGTCTACCTGGCCATGGAGTACGTCGCCGGGTGCACCCTGCGGGACGTGCTGCGCGAGCGCGGGGCCCTCCAGCCGCGCGCCGCCCTGGACATCCTGGAACCGGTCCTGGCCGCCCTCGGCGCCGCCCATCGCGCGGGCTTCGTCCACCGCGACATGAAGCCGGAGAACGTCCTGATCGGCGACGACGGCCGGGTCAAGGTCGCCGACTTCGGCCTGGTCAGGGCCGTGGACACCAACACCAGCGCCTCCACAGGGTCCGTCCTGGGCACCGTGTCCTACCTCGCGCCGGAGCAGATCGAGCACGGTACGGCCGACACCCGCGCCGACGTCTACGCGTGCGGTGTCGTCCTGTACGAGATGCTCACCGGCTCCAAGCCGCACGGCGGCGACACCCCAGCGCAGGTGCTCTACCAGCACCTCCACCAGGACGTCCCGCCCCCGTCCGTCGCCGCGCCCGAGGTCGCCCCGGAGCTGGACGCGCTGGTCGCCTCCGCCACCGCGCGCGACGTGGCCCTGCGGCCCACGGACGCCGTCGCGCTCCTCGGCCAGGTCCGGACCGCGCGGGCCGCCCTCACCGACGCCCAGCTGGACGCCGTACCGCCGCAGGCCCACGAGGAGGCGCCGGGCGGCGGCTCCGAGGACCGTACGACGGTGATCCCCCGGCCCGCCGGTGCGGCCCAGCAGGACGACCTGCACCACACCAGCCGCCTGGACCTCCCCCAGGACCCGCCCGAGCCCCCGCGGCAGCGCCGCCGGATGCCGCGCCGCGGCGTGGTGACGATCGTCGCCGCCGTGCTGCTGGCGCTCGGCATCGGCGCCGGGGTCTGGTACATCAGCGCCGGGCAGTTCACCAATGTGCCGTCCGTGCTGAAGATGACCCGCACGGACGCGGAGAAGAAGCTGCACAGCGCCGGTCTGGACGTCAAGGTCGTCCAGGATTACAGCGACGTGGTCGACAAGAACAAGGTCATCAGCTCCAACCCCGGCGTCGGCGAGCGCATCCGCTCCACCGGCACCGTCACCATCCACGTCTCCCAGGGGCCGCCGCGCGCCGAGGTCCCGAACGTCGTCGGCCGACCGCTCACCGAGGCCAAGCAGAAGATCGCCGACGCGGGTCTGACGGTGGGCACCATCACGCGCGACTTCAGCACCGAAACCCCCCAGGACTCGGTGCTCTCCACCACCCCCGGCCCGGACTCCGTACGCCGCCCCGACACGCCCGTGAACATCCGGGTCAGCAAGGGCGAGAAGATCAGCATCCCGGACGTCACCGGCGACGACCCGTCCGACGCCCGCTCCGAGCTGAGCGACGCGGGCTTCAAGGTCAAGTTCGCCGAGCGCGGCGTCTTCTCGGACGAGGACAAGGGCACGATCGCCGAGCAGTCCCCCTCCGGCACCGAGGGCGCCAAGGGCGACACCGTGACCCTCACCCTCTCCAAGGGCCAGGAGATGATCGAGGTCCCGGACGTCGTGGGCGACAAGATCGACGACGCGAAGCAGCAGCTGGAGGACGCGGGCTTCACGGTGAACGTCGACAAGCCGCTGCTGTTCCCGGGCGACACGGTCAAGGACCAGTCGGTGTCGGGCGGCGACAAGGCGCCGAAGGGGAGCGAGATCACCATCACCGTGAAGGGCGGGGTCTTCTGACCCTCCCCGCCCGGCGTGGCGTGGTCGGTGTCAAAGCCGTGTAAGCCGTATGTCAGGGCCGTCGGCGAGGGTGGCCGCAACAGCGGCCACGAAAGGACTCCGATGAGTCGGACGGTTCCCCTCCCGCACGGTCTCCCCATGCAGCGCGACGCGGGTCCCTTCGACCCGCCACGCCAGATCACCCGGCTGCGCGAGGCTCGCCCCGTCAGTCCCCTGGTCTTCCCCGACGGTCACGAGGGCTGGCTCGTCACCGGGTACGAGGCGGTCCGCCAGCTCATGGCCGACACCCGGTTCAGCTCCCGCGGGGACATCGGCATTCTCCACCTGCCGTACGAGACCCCCGGCATGCCCGCCCCCACCGAGCCGTCCCCGCCGGTGCCGGGCCTGTTCATCAGCATGGACCCGCCGGACCACACCCGGATGCGGCGCAAGCTCACCGGCGCCTTCACCGTCAAACGCATGAAGACGCTCGAAGAGCAGATCACCGAGATCACCGAGCGGCAGCTGGACGATCTGGCGCGGCTGGCTCCGCCGGTCGATCTGGTCAAGGAGTTCGCGCTGCCGGTGCCCTCGCTGGTGATCTGCGAACTGCTCGGCGTCCCCTACGCGGACCGGGAGACCTTCCAGGCCAACTCCGCCACGTTCATGTTGAAGGACGTGACGCTCGACGAGAAGATGGCCGCGTACGGGGCCATGACCTCGTACCTGGCCGAACTGGTCACGCGCAAGCGCGCCGAACCCGGCGAGGACATCCTGTCCGACCTGGCCCGCGATGACGACCTCAGCATCGAGGAACTGACCGGCGCCGCCTTCCTGTTGCTGCTGGCGGGCCACGAGACCACCGCCAACATGCTGGCGCTGGGCACCTTCGCGCTCCTGGAGCACCCCGAGCAGATGGCCGAGCTGCGCGCCCGGCCGGATCTGATGCCCGGTGCCGTCGAGGAATTGATGCGCTATCTGTCCGTCGCCGACGTCTTCTACCGCTACGCCACGGAGGACATCGAGCTGGGCGGCGAGACAATCGGCAAGGGATCGACCGTCGTTGTCTCGCTGCTGGCCGCCAACCACGACCCCCGGCGCTTCACCGACCCCGGCACGCTGGACATCCACCGCAAGGCCCGCGGCCATCTGTCCTTCGGTCACGGCGTCCACCAATGCCTCGGCCAGCAGCTTGCCCGCATCGAGATGCGCGCCGGTTTCGACGGGCTGCTGCGCCGCTTCCCGACTCTCGCGCTCGCCGTCCCCGCGGACGAGGTGCGGCTCAGGACCGACATGAACATCTACGGCGTCCACGCGTTGCCGGTCACCTGGACGGAGACGGCGGGGTAAGCGGAGCCCGGGTCGGAGGGCGGGGCCGGGCTGGGATGCTGGAAGGGTGAGTACGAACCGCAGTCGCAATCCCATCGGCGGCCACATCCGCGTGGCCGGTGGCCTCGCCACTACCGGGCTCCCGCACGCGCAGGACATCGGCGCGGAGGCCGTGCAGGTCTTCGTCGCCAATCCGCGCGGCTGGGCCACGCCGACCGGCACCCCGGCGCAGGACGAGGCGTTCCGTACGGCCTGCGCCGAGCGGTCGGTGCCGGTGTACATCCACGCCCCGTACCTGATCAACTTCGGGTCGCACACCGAGGCCACCGCCGACCGCTCCGTGGAGTCGCTGCGGCATTCCCTGCGCCGTGGGCGGGAGATCGGAGCGCTCGGGGTCGTCGTGCACACCGGGTCGGCGACCGGTGGGCGGGCACGCGCGACGGCGATGGCGCAGGTACGGGAGCGGATGCTGCCGTTGCTGGACGAGCTGACGGACGACGGCGACCCGCCGCTGCTGCTGGAGCCGACGGCGGGGCAGGGCACGTCGCTGTGTGCGCTGGTCGAGGATCTCGGCCCGTACTTCGAGGCACTGGACCGGCATCCGAAGCTCGGCGTCTGCCTCGACACCTGCCATGTGTTCGCCGCGGGCCACGACCTGGCCGCGCCCGGCGGGATGAAGCACACGCTGGACGAGCTGGTGGACGTCACCGGCAAGGGGCGGCTGAAGCTGATCCACGCGAACGACTCCAAGGACGTGGTAGGCGCGCACAAGGACCGGCACGAGAACATCGGCGCGGGGCACATCGGCGAGGAGCCGTTCCGGGAGCTGTTCACGCATCCGGCCACGGCAGGGGTCCCGCTGGTGGTCGAGACGCCGGGCGGGGCCGACGGGATCGAGGGGCACGCGGCGGACATCGCCCGCCTCAAGGCGCTGCGGGACGGGTAGAGGGCTTCCGGGAATACCCCCTAGGGGTATAGCGTTCCTTCCGGCGAAGGTTCGCTACTACCCCTGGGGGCATCCGTCATGGATCACAGCACGGAGCACGCGCACCACCACCACGGCGCCACCTGGCCCATGGCCGCGCAGGCCACCCTGCACTGCCTCACCGGCTGCGCCATCGGCGAGATCCTGGGCATGGCCATCGGCACGGCGCTGGCCTGGCACAACGTCCCGACCATGATCCTGGCGATCGTGCTCGCCTTCGTCTTCGGCTACTCGCTCACGATGCGCGGCGTCCTGCGCGCCGGGCTCGACCTGCGGAGCGCGCTACGGGTCGCCCTCGCGGCGGACACCGTGTCGATCATCGTGATGGAGCTGGCGGACAACGGAACGATCCTGCTGTTCCCGGGCGCGATGGACGCGACGCTCTCCGACGCGCTGTTCTGGCTGAGCCTGGCCCTCTCCTTCGTGGTCGCCTTCGCCATCACCACACCGGTCAACAAGTGGATGATCGGGCGGGGGAAGGGCCACGCGGTGGTGCACCAATTCCACTGAGAACGACAGCTTCTACTGAGGACTACAGCTCGGGACCGTCGCCCGGCTCCTCCTGGTACGTGTAGCGCTGCTCCCGCCACGGGTCGCCGATGTTGTGGTAGCCGCGCTCTTCCCAGAAGCCGCGCCGGTCGGCGGTCATGTACTCGACGCCGCGGACCCACTTGGGGCCCTTCCAGGCGTACAGATGCGGGACGATCAGCCGCAGCGGAAAGCCGTGCTCGGCGGTCAGCAGCTCGCCGTCCTTGTGGGTGGCGAACATGGCCGCCTCGGTCATGAAGTCCGACAGCCGCAGATTCGAGCTGAAGCCGTACTCCGCCCACACCATGACGTGCGTGACGCCGGGCGCCGGCGGCGCCAGCTCGACGATCTCGCTCGCCGCGACGCCGCCCCATTCCGCGCCCAGCATGGAGAACTTGGTGACGCAGTGCAGATCGGCGACGACCGTCGAGTACGGCAGCGCGGAGAACTCCTCATGGGTCCAGCAGTGCTTGTCCCCGTCCGCGGTCGCGCCGAAGACGCGGAACTCCCAGCGGTCCGGCCGGAATTTCGGCACCGGTCCATAGTGCGTAACCGGCCACCCGCGCTGGAGTCGCTGTCCCGGAGGCAGCTGCGCAAGCTCTCCCTCACGGTGCTCCGACTGACCCATGGACTCCATGCTCTCAGACCGCCGGGGGTGGTCGGGACCAGGGCCGTGCGGCGCCGGGGCAACGCGCACTAAGCGTGCCCTTGCTGGACGCCCTAGCTGCGACGATGCAACGATGCCCGGAACCTGGCATTCCCCCTTCTGACGGGAAGGAGCCCCTTCGATGCAGGGCGACCCCGAGGTTCTGGAATTTCTCAACGAGCAGCTGACCGGCGAGCTGACGGCCATCAATCAGTATTTCCTGCATTCGAAGATGCAGGACAACAATGGCTGGACTCGGCTCGCGGCCTACACCCGGTCGGAGTCGTTCGATGAGATGAAGCACGCGGAGATGCTCACCGACCGCATCCTCCTCCTGGACGGTCTCCCCAATTACCAGCGGCTCTTCCACGTCCGGGTGGGCCAGACGGTCACCGAGATGTTCCAGGCCGACCGCCAGGTGGAGCTGGAGGCCATCGACCGGCTCAAGCGCGGCATCGAGCTGATGCGGTCCAAGGGCGACATCACCTCGGCCAACATCTTCGAGAGCATCCTCGCCGACGAGGAGGAGCACATCGACTACCTCGACACCCAGCTCGAACTGATCGAGAAACTGGGCGAGGCGCTCTACATCGCCCAGCAGATCGAGCAGCCGAGCAGCTGACCCGCTACGCCGCCTCGGCAGCCTCGACCGCCGCGGCAGGGAGCACGACGGGTTCGAGCGGGGTCTCGCGGCGCGGGCACGCGCCCCGGCCCAGCAGCGCCTGGATCTTGCGTACACAGGAACCGCAGTCCGTGCCCGCCTTGCAGGCACCGGCGATCTGGCGCGGTGTGCACGCGCCCGTGGCGGCGTGCTCGCGCACCTGCTTCTCGGTGATCCCGAAGCATGAGCAGACGTACACGGGCAGACTCTCCAGCGTTGATCAATAAGGTAACCCTTACCTTACCTTCCATGCCGGAGGCTTACAACGCCGTGGGGCGCGGATCGATGTGTGATCCGCGCCCCACCTGCGTAAATGATCTCTGCCAGGGTTACTGGTCCCGGTACATCTCCGCGACCAGGAACGCCAGGTCCAGCGACTGGCTGCGGTTCAGCCGGGGGTCGCAGGCCGTCTCGTAGCGCTGGTGCAGATCGTCGACGAAGATCTCGTCGCCACCGCCCACGCACTCCGTGACGTCGTCACCGGTCAGCTCCACGTGGATGCCGCCCGGGTGGGTGCCCAGCTCCTTGTGGACCTCGAAGAAGCCCTTGACCTCGTCCAGCACATCGTCGAAGCGGCGCGTCTTGTGGCCCGACGCGGCCTCGAAGGTGTTGCCGTGCATCGGGTCGCACACCCACGCCACCTGCGCACCGGACGCGGTGACCTTCTCCACCAGGTGCGGCAGCTTGTCGCGTACCTTGTCCGCGCCCATCCGCGTGATGAAGGTGAGGCGGCCCGGCTCCCGGTCCGGGTCGATCTTGTCGATCAGCGTCAGCGCCTCTTCCGGCGTGGTCGTCGGGCCCAGCTTGACGCCCACCGGGTTACGGACCTTCGACGCGAACTCGATGTGCGCCCCGTCCAGCTGCCGGGTGCGCTCGCCGATCCACACCATGTGGCCGGACACGTCGTACAGGTCGCCGGTCCGCGAGTCGGTACGGGTCATCGCCGACTCGTAGGCCAGGATCAGCGCCTCGTGCGACGAGAAGAACTCGACGGTCTTGAACTCCTCCGGGTCCACCCCGCAGGCGTTCATGAAGTTCAGCGCCCGGTCGATCTCGCGCGCCAGCGCCTCGTAGCGCTGACCCGACGGGGACGACTTCACGAAGTCCTGGTTCCAGGCGTGCACCTGCCGCAGATCGGCGTAGCCGCCGGTGGTGAAGGCGCGGACCAGGTTCAGCGTCGACGCCGACGCCTGGTACATCCGCTTCAGCCGCTGCGGGTCCGGGATCCGGGCCGCCTCGGTGAACTCGAAACCGTTGACGGAGTCGCCGCGGTACGTCGGCAGGGTGACCCCGTCGCGGGTCTCGGTCGGCTTCGAGCGCGGCTTGCTGTACTGACCGGCGATCCGGCCGACCTTCACCACCGGGACGGACCCGGCGTAGGTCAGCACGGCGCCCATCTGGAGGAGCGTCTTCAGCTTGTTGCGGATCTGGTCGGCGCCGACCCCGTCGAAGGCCTCGGCGCAGTCGCCGCCCTGGAGCAGAAACGCCTCACCCCGGGCCACGGCCCCCAGACGGTGCCGCAGCTGGTCGCACTCGCCCGCGAAGACGAGCGGCGGATAGGCCTCGAGCTCAGCGATGACATCGCGCAGAGCCTCTTGGTCCGGCCAGTCAGGCTGCTGCGCCGCGGGAAGGGACTGCCAGGTGTTGCCACCGGCGTGGGATTCAGCGTTCACGGTCACCCGGACAAGGTTACGGGGTCTTCATCCGTGTCCAGCCCGCCGCCCACGGTATGAGACGCCCCGACTCACGCTTTGATCTCGAACCACACCGTCTTCCCTGGTCGGTCCGGGTCCCGCTCCACGCCCCACGCGTCCGTGGCCAGCTCCACCATCGCCAGCCCCCGCCCGTTCTCGTCCCACGGCCCGGCCGCACGTTTCGCGGGCACGGCGGCCGAGCCGTCCCCCACCTCGACCCGCAGCTTCCCCTCCTGTGCGAGGAGCACCACGGTGCAGCTCCGGTCCGGCACGTGCTTGATCACGTTCGCGAGGAGTTCGGTCACGGCCAGCCCGGCGGGCTCGGCCAGGTGCGGCATGTCCCACATGGCGAGGAACGTACGGACGATACGGCGGATGTGGCAGGCCGCGTGCGCGGACAGCGCGGTGAAGTTCAGGTGGTAGTGGGGCGGCGGGTACGCAATGTCTTCGTTCACGCCACAAGGATGGATTCGGACGATTACCGTGGGCTACCTCGCGAACACAACGTGCTGGTTGTTGGGGGCTGTCTATGCCGAACATCCGAAAGCTGGACCCGACTACGTCTCCGATGCATCACCTCGGCGCGGAGTTACGCCGGTACCGGGAGGCCGCGGGCCTCACACAGGATCAGTTGGGCGGGAAGGTCTACTGCACGGGTTCGCTCGTCGGTCAGTACGAGACCGCCAGGAAGATCCCTACCCGGCGGTTCACAATGCAGCTCGACGACACGTTGGGCACCGGGGGTGCGTTGCTGCGGCTGCTGGAGATGGCGTTGTGCTTCCAGGTACCGCTACAGGCCCAGGAAATCGCCGACCTAGAAGCGGAGGCCACTCAGGCGTACTTCTTCGAACCATCAGTGGTGCACGGTCGTCTCCAGACCAAGGAGTACGCACGGGAGGTACTCGGCGTCCTCCACAAGGACAGCCTCGACGCCCGGTTGGCGAACCGATTGGATCGTCAACTCATCCTGGAGCGGCAGAATCCGGCGCTGATCTGGGTGGTTCTCGGCGAAGCCGCGCTGCATCAGATCGTCGGCAGCCGGGAGATCATGCGAAACCAACTGGCCCATCTGTTGGAGATCCGCGACCACCGGTCGGTGCACATCCAGGTGCTGCCCTTCGCCGCCGGCGCGCACGCCGGACTTCTGGGCGCGTTCAGCCTCTTCCGCTTCCGCAATAGCCCGGACCTCGCCTTCAGCGAGGATTACGAAGTCGGCCACTTGACCGCCAATCCGGAGGACGTCACCGACCGCACGCTCCGTTACGCTCACCTCCAGGCCGCCGCGCTGTCCATCCAGGACTCGGCCAAGCTGATCACCCGCGTGATGGAGGAACGCTATGGAACGCAGTCCTGAGTGGCGCAAGTCCAGCTACAGCGCCGACCAAGGCGAATGCGTGGAGATCGCCGAGATACCCGGCCGGGTGGCCGTCCGCGACTCCAAGAACCCCGACGGGCCCGTCCTGCTCCTCTCCCCCGCCGCCTTCGGTGACTTCATCTCGGCCCTGAAACGACCGTGACCGCCACCCGGCGTGCGGGCGGCGGTCACGGACACCGCGTCACTTGCTGACGTGCTCCATGCACAACGTGAACTGCGGCCTGCCGTTGCGCGTCAACTGGTACGTGGCGTACTGCGGATCGCAGGTGTAGTCCAGCACCTCGCGCTGCTTCACCTTGTAGTCCGCGGCGGCGCCACCGCAGTCCACGATGGTGAGGTCCGGGTCGCTCTCGGAGCCCTTGTTCTGGAGGCAGTCGCCGACCTCGGCGGAGGACGCGCTGTTGCTGTCCGTGTTGGCCGGGGTGGACGTGTCGTGGTCGCCCACGGCGTACCAGATGCCGTAGGCGATCACGGCCAGCGGGATGGCGATCAGACGGATCTTCGTCTGACGGCTGAGGCCGCCGAAGCGGCTCGGCCGGGGCGGAGGCGGCGGAGCGGGCTGGCCGTACGGCGGCTGCTGGCCGTACTGGGGCTGACCGTACGGGTACGGCTGCTGCGCCGGGTAGGAGGGGCTGTGGCCGTGGGGCGGCGGTGCGTTCGTGGACAGAGCGGTTCTCCCCGTTGAAGAGCATGGTGATGATCGCGCATCAGACCGATGCGCGGGCCCCGTAACGTAACCGCCCGCACCGACACCCCCGACACCCGGGGTGGCGGCCTCCACACCGTCCACACACGCGGAAGGGAAGGATGGTGCATTTCTCCCCGCCTGCGGCCCCTTCTGCCGCGTACTCTGTCCTCATGAGTGCCGAGCCGCTGCCCGACTGGGTGATCCCGCCTCCCGGCGGCTTCACCGCCGAGGACCTGCTGCGGCTGCCCGGACTTCCCCCGCACACCGAGCTCATCGACGGGAGCCTCGTCTTCGTGAGCCCGCAAGAAAAATGGCACAGCCGGGTGATCAATCTGCTGGTCGCGGAGCTGGACCGGCAAGCCCCCGGCGGATTGCGGGCCGACCGGGAGATGACCGTGCGGCTCGCCAAGCGCCAGGCTCCCGAACCGGACGTCGTCGTGGTGACCAGCGAGGCCTACGAGCGCGACGAACCGTCCACGTACTACCTCCCGGAGGACGTCGCGCTGGCTGTCGAAGCCGTGTCGCCGGACTCGGAGGAGCGGGACCGCGACACCAAGCCCCGGAAGTACGCGAAGGCGGGCATCCAGCACTACTGGCGGGTGGAGAACGACAAGGGGCGCACCGTGGTCTACGTCTACGAGCGCGACCCGGCCACGGAAGGCTTCTCCTTGACCGGCATCCATCACAACCAGCTCAAGGTCACGACGCCGTTCACCCTCGACATCGACCTCACCTCCGTCGGCAGGCGCTCCGCGTAACAAAGGTCCGTACCAAGCACACGCGGGACGCGTCGCGCAAGAACGGACGTTCGGGCATCCCTCGGCCACTTACGGCCATGCCGTGAAGAAAGCGCGATGGAACCGTGCGCTCCTCGGACGCTGTTCGGGTGACCGGCCCGCCCCGTGGCCGGTGCGTCCAGCCGAAGGAGTGCCCTATGAGGAAGTTGCTCCGCCGCAGCGCCGCCGCCTTCGCGGCCGCCGCCTCGCTCGTGCTGATGTCGCTCAACGCCGCCGCGCCCGCGCAGGCGGACTCCTCCGCCATCCCGTCCGGGATGACGTGGACCGTGCTCGCCAAGGGCAACGGCACGGTGCGGGTCGGCGCCGACGCCGCGACCGACGCGTACAACGGCGACACCGCCGCCACCGCGACGCTCCCCATGCTGTGCCTGAGAATCAACGGCAGCGCGGTGCCCAGCGGGATCACGCCGGACTTCTACGCGGGCTGGGCCCGCGGCACCGTGGCCGCGACGCCGCCCGTGCTGGGCAAGTCGCTGACCAGCCGGGCCGCGGCGGACGCCGTGTGTGCGCAGTACTACGGCGCGGACTGGCGGATGGCCGAGTTCCACGACGGCCGGTACGGCGCGAACCTGGAGGCCAGCGGTGGCTGGTCCTTCTGGGCGTACGGCTATGTCCCGGACGGCACCCGCTTCTGGGCGGCGATCAACGACCAGCCTGCGAACCCGTGGAACTGAGGTAGAGTCCTGCACATGTTCGCGCGACTGACCATGACCTGGTGGTGGACCGCTCATCCGGCGGCCCACTGAATCGCGCGCACCCAGACACACGCGAAGGCCGCCCGAGGGGCGGCCTTCGGCGTTTCCGCGGGTCGTTCCTCCTCTCCGGAAGGAACAACGATCCCGCCATGCACAACGCAGACGCTCAGGCCGTCGTCGCCCGGCTGCTCTCCGACGACTGCCCGCCCTTCGCCCTGCTGCACCGCCGTACGCCAGGGCATGCCGCCGACACCGTCGAGGTGCTGATCGGCCCGGCCGACGAGGTCGAGCGGCTGACCGACATCCCGTTGCCGACCGGGGCGCCGGAGGGCGGCGGTCCGGTGAGCGACGCGCTCGCGCTGGTGCCGTTCCGGCAGATCCGGGAGCGCGGGTTCGACGTACGGGACGACGGGACGCCGCTGGCCGTGCTGCGGCCCGAGACCACGTACGCGCTGCCGCTCGCCGAGCTGCTGGAGGCGCTGCCCGCGCACGCCGTGCGGGTCGAGGGCGGGCGCTTCGACGTCGGCGACGACGCGTACGCGGACATCGTGAGCCGGGTCATCGAGGACGAGATCGGCACCGGGGAGGGAGCCAATTTCGTCATCCGGCGGACCTTCGAGGGGGAGATCCCGGGCTTCGCGAGTACCGACGCGCTCGCGCTCTTCCGGCGGCTGCTCGCGGGTGAGCGGGGCGCGTACTGGACGTACGTCGTACGGCTGGACGGCGGGCGGACGCTGGTCGGGGCCAGCCCGGAGGTGCACGTACGGATGTCCGGGGGCACGGTCGTCATGAACCCGATCAGCGGGACGTACCGCTATCCGGAGGGCGGGGCGTCGGCGGACGGGCTGCTGGAGTTCCTGCACGACCCCAAGGAGGTGGAGGAGCTGTCCATGGTCGTGGACGAGGAGCTGAAGATGATGTGCACCGTCGGCGACATGGGCGGCGTCGTGGTCGGGCCCCGGCTCAAGGAGATGGCGCACCTCGCGCACACCGAGTACGAGCTGCGGGGGCGGTCCTCGCTGGACGTGCGGGAGGTGCTGCGGGAGACGATGTTCGCCGCGACGGTCACCGGGTCGCCGGTGCAGAACGCGTGCCGCGTGATCGAGCGGTACGAGCCGGGTGGGCGGGGGTACTACGCGGGGGCGCTCGCGCTCATCGGGCGGGACGGCGGGGGCGCGCAGACTCTCGACTCGCCGATCCTCATCCGCACCGCCGACATCGACGGCGGTGGCGCGCTGCGGGTGCCGGTCGGGGCGACGCTGGTGCGCCACTCCGACCCGCGCGGCGAGGTCGCCGAGACGCACGCCAAGGCGGCCGGGGTGCTGACCGCGCTGGGTGTGCGAGCCGCGCCCGTACGGTCCGGTTCCGGGGGCGCCGGGACTCGGCTCGCGGACGATCCGCGGGTACGGGCGGCGCTGGACGCGCGGCGGGCGGACCTGGCGCCGTTCTGGCTGCGGATGCAGTCGGCCGAGGGGCTGCTGTCCGGGCACGCGCTGGTGATCGACGCCGAGGACACGTTCACGGCGATGCTCGCGCATCTGCTGCGGACGGCCGGGCTGACGGTGACCGTGCGGCGGTACGACGAGCCGGGCGTCCGGGAGGCCGCGCTCGCGCACGAGGGGCCGGTCGTGCTGGGCCCCGGGCCGGGCGATCCGCTGGATGTGACGGACGTGAAGATGCGGTTCCTGCGGGGGCTGGCGGCCGAGTTGGTGGCCGGGCACCGGCACGGGCTGCTCGGGGTGTGCCTGGGGCACGAGCTTCTCGCGGCGGAGCTGGGGCTGGAGATCGTGCGCAAGGATGTGCCGTTCCAGGGGGCGCAGGAGCGGATCGACTTCTTCGGGCGGGAGGAGACGGTGGGGTTCTACAACACGTTTACCGCGCGGTGCGATGAGGGGGTGGAGGCGGAGTTGGCGATGCACCGGGTGGAGTTGAGCCGCGACCCGTCGACGGGGGATGTGCATGCGCTGCGCGGGCCTGGGTTCGCGGGGGTGCAGTTCCACCCGGAGTCGGTGCTGTCGCGGGGTGGGGTGGGGCTGGTGGCGGAGCTGCTGGCGGCGGTCCGCGTCTGACTGTTCCCCACCCCGCCCCTTCCCGCCCCGGGGCTCCGCCCCGGCCCCCGGGTGGGGGCTCCGCCCCCAAACCCCCCGCTCCTCAAACGCCGGAGAGGGCGGGGGCACCCTGTGGGGGGTTGGGAGGTGCCGCCTGGGGGTGCGCCATGAATGGGCTGAGGGATACGCCCTGGAGGAAGGGGCATGCCCCGAGAGGCTGGGCCGCGCCGGCATCCCCGGCGGGGCGGGGGCGGCCGGGCTCATGCCGTCTTCGGGGCCGCGCGCATGCCTATGTAGACGCATCCGGTGCCGTCGGCGAGGGTCGAGAAGACCACCGGCATCCAGTCCGCGCTGTACGCCCCGGAACCGGGACCCGCGAAGACGTTCGGCGCCACGGGCACGAGGTCCATCTCCAGCGGCGGCGAGAAGTCCTTCATCCCGTCGACGAACTCGTACACCAGGTGCCCCTTCGCACCCTCCCCGCTGACGGTGATGCGCACGCCCTCCCGCAGGTACGTGCCGGTCAGCGGCGTGATGTCCACGGCGGGCGGTTCGGCGGGCGGCCCGAACGGCTCCGGCATCCGCACCCCGGCGAGATCGCGCAGCAACGCGGTGAACAGCTCCTCGTACAGCCGGCGCGCGTCCCCTCCGTTGGTGAGCAGGACGAGCACGACATCCGACTCCGGCACCACCCGCAGGAAGCCGTACTGCCCGATGGAGGCCCCGTCATGCCCGAACCCGGCGGTGCCCGACCAGTCGTAGAGCGTCCACCCCAGGCCCCAACCGTCCGCGCTGACCGTCCACTTGTCCGGGACGTCGACCTCGCGCCGATGCATCGCGCGCACGCTGTCCGGGGTGAGCAGCCGGGTGCCGTCCCCGGCGATACCGCCGTCGAGGTGCATCTTCGCGAACCGCGCGGTGTCCCCGGCGGTCGCGAGGACCCGTCCGTACGGCCCCGCCGACCGGGGCATCAGATCCCAGGCCGGTGCGGGCTCGGGGTCCTGCCCCAGCTCCCCTAGGTGCCCCATCGCCGCGCGGTGCGCGAGCGCCTCCTCCGGCAGGGTCATGGTCCCGGTGAGTCCGAGGGGCGCGACCAGCCGTTCCTTGAGGGCCTCGTCCCAGGTGAGCCCGGTGAGGACCTCAACGATCCGGCCGAGCACGTTGTACCCGAGGCTGCTGTACGAGACCGCCGTGCCGGTGGGGCAGTCGAGCCCGACGTCCTTGGCGGCCTCGACGTACCGGGCGAGGCAGTCGTCGCCGCGTCCGGAGTCGTAGGTGAAGTCGCAGGTGAGGCCGCTGGTGTGGGAGAGCAGTTGGCGGGTGGTGATGGTCTCGGTGGCGACGGGGTCGCCGACGGCGAAGTCGGGCAGGACCTCCTTGACCGGCGCGTCGAGGTCGAGCTTCCCCTCGTCCACGAGCTGCATGACGAGGGTGGCCGTGTAGGTCTTGGCGAGCGAACCGAGCTGGAAGACGGAGTCGGTGGTCGCCTCCACTCCGGTCCCCCGGTGAAGGACACCGCTCGCCATCTCGTACAGCCGGCCGTGGCTGAGAACGGCCAGGGTGGCGCCCGGCACGTGGTGGGCCTCGCGTAACCGGTCGAGCCGGGCCTGCCATTTGCCCAGGTGGAAGGCTCGTCCCCGCGAGTCGCGCACCCCCCAGTCACCGCCGGCCTCCCAGTTGCCCTCGGCGTCCCAGGTGACCTCGCGCTTCTCGGTCTGCGACATGACCTCTCCTTCGATGATGCGTACGGCGTTCCCGTTGATGCGCACACTGTACGCAGCAGCGCGAGCTGTGCGCAAGGTACGGAGTGTGTACGCATTCGCGCATGGTGTCCACTACGCTCACCGGAGGTACGCACCCCATGAGGAGGAGGAAGCACCCATGCCGTCTCCGGCCCCGCCCCCTTCACCGGAGCAGATGCTTCCGTCGGTGTGGACACGACCGCGGGGCAAACGGGAGCAGCCGGCGCTGAGCCGGGAGCAGATCGTCGTCGAGGCGGTACGCCTGCTGGACTCGGAGGGCATTGACGCGCTCAGCATGCGCAAGCTCGGGCAGCGGCTGAGCGCGGGGGCGACGTCGCTGTACCGGCACGTGGCCAACAAGGACGAGTTGATCGAGCTGGCCGTGGACGAGATCTACGGCGAGATCGAGGTGCCGGAGACCATGGCCGCGGCGCGCTGGCGCGAGGACGCGGCGCACTGTGCGCACAGCCTCCGCGCCACGATGCTGCGCCATCCGTGGATCGCCTCGGTGCTGGGCGAGATGGGCCTGTCGTACCTGGGCCCCAACTGGATGCGCCTCTCCGAGGGGATGCTGAGCCTGTTCACGACGGCGGGACTCGTGGTGGACGAGGCGGACCAGGCGGTGGCGACGGTTCTCGGGTACGTCACGGGCATGGCGACCAGCGAGGCCGCCTGGCTGACGGTCCTGGCCCGCAGCGGCCAAGACGAACGGGAGTGGATGGAACGCCTCTGGCCCGCCGCGGAGCAAGCGGCCGAGGCATACCCCCGCCTGCGCGAGGGCTACGCGGAGCAACGGGGCAAGGACCCGCAGGCGGCGCGCGAGGAGACGTTCCGCTACGGGCTGGAGCGGGTGCTGGACGGCCTGGAGACCCGGCTGCGGTAGCGACCGCGCTGCTCCCCGCCGGGGGCGGCGCCCCGGCGGGGAGCAGCGGGCTCAGCCGAAGAAGACCTCGGCCTCGGCGTACAGGGACGGGTCCACCGTCTTGAGGCGGGCCGTCGCGTCGGCCAGGGGGACCCGGACGATGTCGGTGCCGCGCAGGGCGACCATCTTGCCGAAGTCGCCGTCCCGCACGGCATCGATCGCGTGCAGACCGAAGCGGGTGGCCAGCCAGCGGTCGAACGCACTGGGGGTGCCACCCCGCTGGACGTGGCCCAGGACGGTCGTACGGGCCTCCTTGCCCGTGCGCCGCTCGATCTCCTTGGCCAGCCATTCCCCGATGCCGGAGAGCCGGACGTGGCCGAAGGAGTCCGTCGAGTCGTCCTTCAGGACCGCGTCGCCGTCCTTCGGCATCGCGCCCTCCGCCACGACCACGATCGGCGCGTAGCGGATCTTGAAGCGGGATTCGACCCATGCGCAGATGCGGTCGACGTCGAAGCGCTGCTCAGGGATGAGGATGACGTTGGCGCCGCCCGCGAGACCGGCGTGGAGGGCGATCCAGCCCGCATGGCGGCCCATCACCTCCACCACCAGCACCCGCATATGGGATTCGGCGGTGGTGTGGAGGCGGTCGATGGCCTCCGTCGCGATGTTCACCGCCGTGTCGAAGCCGAAGGTGTAGTCCGTGGCGGAGAGGTCGTTGTCGATGGTCTTGGGGACGCCGACGCAGGGAATGCCGTAGTCGCCGGAGAGCCGGGCGGCGACGCCGAGGGTGTCCTCGCCGCCGATGGCGATGAGCGCGTCGACCTCCTGCTTGGCCAGGGTGTCCTTGACCCGGCGGATGCCGTCCTCGCTGTTGAAGGGGTTGGTGCGGGACGAGCCGAGGATGGTGCCTCCGCGCGGCAGGATGCCGCGTACCGCGCGGATGTCGAGGGGAACGGTGTCGTTCTGGAGGGGACCGCGCCAGCCGTCCCGGAAGCCGACGAAGTCGTAGCCGTATTCCTTCACGCCCTTGCGCACGACGGCGCGGATGACCGCGTTGAGCCCGGGGCAGTCACCGCCACCGGTCAGCACTCCGACCCGCATCCTTTTCATCCCTTCTGTCGCTGAAATCCCGAGATTGGGCCCGGTACGGGGCCACGCTAACGGTGATCCAGGTCACAGGGGATGGGGCGGAAAGTGATTCCCGCGTCTGCCAAGGGAGTTGGGGCGGAAGTTCACCCGTTCGAGCGGACGGGCCGGCGACGGGACTCAGGCGTCGTCCAGACCCGCCTCGATGGCGTACCGCACCAGCTCCACCCGGTTGTGCAACTGAAGCTTGCCCAGGGTGTTCTGGACGTGGTTCTGCACGGTCCGGTGGGAGATCACCAGGCGCTCGGCGATCTGCTTGTACGACAGCCCCTTGGCCACCAGCCGCAGCACCTCCGTCTCCCGCTCGGTGAGCTGGGGGGCGACCGGCTGGTCGGCGGTGGCGGGGGCGGGCTCGCTGGCGAGCCGCCGGTACTCGCCGAGTACGAGACCCGCGAGGCCCGGGGTGAACACGGCGTCCCCGACGGCGGTACGGCGCACCGCGTCGGTCAGCTCTTCGGTGCTGGCCGACTTCACCAGATAGCCGGTGGCGCCGGACTTGACCGCCTCCAGGACGTCCGCGTGCTCACCGCTCGCGGAGAGCACCAGCACCCGGAGCTTGGGGTGGGCGGCGACGACCTCCTTGCAGACCTCGACGCCGGGCAGCCCGGGCAGGTTGAGGTCGAGCACCAGGACGTCGGGCTCGGCGGCCTTGGACCGGCGGACCGCCTGCGGGCCGTCCCCCGCGGTGGCCACCACGTCGAACCCGGCCTCGGACAGATCGCGGGCGACGGCGTCGCGCCACATCGGGTGGTCGTCCACCACCATCACCGTCACCGGCCGTTCCACCGGCCGCTCGGCTTCCCGGTCGTCGTCGGTCATCGCGCAGTCGTCCCTTTCATCGTCGCCACGGGCTTCGGAACGGTCAGTTCCACCTCGGTGCCCTGACCCGGCGCCGAGATCCACTCGGCGGTGCCGCCGAGGTCGCGCAGCCGCCCCCGGATCGACAGGGCGACGCCGAGCCGCCCTTCCCGCTCGGCGTCGGCGAGCCTGCCTTCGGGGATGCCGGGCCCGTCGTCCCGTACGGTGACCATCACCGCGCCCGGCTCGTCCTCCAGCAGGATCCACGCCCGGGCCGCCTCCCCCGCGTGCACCCGTACATTGTCCAGCGCGGCACCGACAGCGGCCGCCAACTCCCCCGCCGCGGCCGCCGGGAGGACCACCGGGGCGCCCGGTTCGGAGAAGGTGACCCGGGATCCGGCGTGCGGGGCGATCAGGGCCCGCAGATCGCACGGTTCGGCGCTGTCCTCGGGCAGGCGGGGATCGGGCTGGGCGGCAGCGAGGTCGGGTTCGGGCAGCGATGCCTCGTCGGCGGCGTCCGTACGGGCGTCAGCCGCACCGCGCGGCGGGGTGACCAGGCCGGTGGCCACCAGCGACCGCAGCGCGACCTCCTGCTCCCCCGCCATCCGGCCCAGTTCGGCCGCCTCGCCACCGATCGCGGCGCCCCGGCGCTGCACCATGGCCAGCACCTGGAGCACGCTGTCGTGGATGTCCCGGGCCAGCCGCTCACGCTCCCGGGTCGCCGCCTCGATGCGCAGCGCGCGTTCCAGGGTGCGTTCACTGGCGCGGGCGACCTCCACGACGTACCCGATGGCCACGCTCGCCACCCACACCAGCATCAGCATGTGGACGGTGTCCTGGGCGAAGCCGCCGCGCTCGATGATGTTGGCCGCGCACACGACGGTCGACGCCCACGCGGCCCACCGCCAGCCGCCCTTGATGGCGAAGCCGAGGACCGCGCCCGCCGTCCATATGGAGGGCAGCGTCGGAGTGCCCTCGACGATCCGGTCGTGGTTGTCGACCAGCGGGGTGAGCAGGATGCCGGTGATGGCCACCGCCAGGTCGCCGATCAGGAAGCGCCGGGTGCAGCGCTCGGCGGAGGAGACCATGCGGAAGGTGAGCGCCGTCCACACGGTCAGCACCGCCATGTACGCGCCGGCGCCGAGCGGACGGTCGTAGTCGTGGAAGGAGTAGACGAAGAGGCAGAGCGCGTAGACCAGCGTGAGCACCCGGTAGGCGGTCAGCGCCTGCCACAGCGGCTGCTCCACGGACATGCGTACGACACGCTCGCGCTTGGACGGCAGCGCCAACTTCCCCCCACCCCCGGGTCCGGCGCGACGTTACGCCCCGGTCTTGTCCTTGTCCGTACTCTTGTCCGTACTCTTGTCCGTGCCCTTGTCCGTGCCCTTCTCGGTGGCCTTCTCGGACTTCTCGGCCTGCTTGCGGGCCGCCTCCGCGTCCGCGATCTGCCGCTTGGCGGCGGTCGCGTAGATGTCGACGTACTCCTGGCCGGACAGCTTCATGATCTCGTACATGACCTCGTCGGTCACCGAGCGCAGGATGAAGCGGTCGCCGTCCATGCCGTGGTAGCGGCTGAAGTCCAGCGGCTTGCCGATCTTGATGCCGGGACGCATCAGCTTGGGCATGACCTTGCCCGGCGGCTGGATCTTCTCGGTGTCGATCATCGCGACCGGGATCACCGGTGCGCCCGTCGCCAGCGCGACCCGCGCCAGGCCGCCGGGCTTGCCGCGGTAGAGGCGGCCGTCCGGTGAGCGCGTGCCCTCCGGATAGATGCCGAACAGCTCACCGCGCTTGATGACCTCGATCCCGGCCTTGATCGCGGCCTCGCCCGCGCCCCGGCTGCCCGAGCGGTCCACCGGCAGCTGGCCGACGCCCTTGAAGAACGCCGCGGTCAGCCTGCCCTTGATCCCCGGAGTGGTGAAGTACTCCTGCTTGGCGATGAAGGTGACCTTCCGGTCGAGCATCGCGGGCAGGAAGAAGGAGTCGGAGAAGGACAGGTGGTTGCTCGCGAGAATGGCCGGCCCCTCGGCGGGGACGTTCTCCAGTCCCTCAACCCAGGGCCGGAAGGCGAGCTTCAACGTCCCACCCACCGACAGCTTCATTGCGCCGTAGAACAACCGAGAACCTCCTGTATCCGACGAGGAGACCTTAACCTGCCTACCCCAGGTCCGGCGCGCCGCGTACGCTGAGGTCCCGTTGACCGCTTCACCACCGAACGGAGATCCGTGGTGCCGCTCCTCCCCGGAGCCGAGCCGTTCCGCCACGACGGCGGAGAGATCGGCGTCCTCGTCTGTCACGGCTTCACCGGTTCCCCGCAGTCGGTGCGCCCCTGGGCCGAGCATCTGGCCCGGCGCGGACTCACCGTCTCGCTCCCCCTGCTCCCCGGCCACGGGACCCGCTGGCAGGACCTCGCGGTCACCGGGTGGCAGGACTGGTACGCCGAGGTCGACCGGGAGCTGCGGGCGCTGCGCGAGCGGTGCGCCCGGGTCTTCGTCTGCGGGCTGTCGATGGGCGGCGCGCTCGCGCTGCGGCTGGCCGCCCAGCACGGCGCGGAGATCAGTGGTCTCGTCGTGGTGAACCCGGCCAACCGGATCCACGATCCGCTGGCCGTGGCGCTCCCGGTGCTGCGTCATCTGGTGCCCTCCGTCAAGGGAATCGCGAGTGACATCGCCAAGCCGGGTTCCCAGGAATGGGGATACGACCGGATGCCGTTGCACGCCGTGCACTCGATGCGCCGCTTCTACCGGCTGGTGGACGCCGAACTGCCGCAGGTGACCCAGCCGCTGCTGGTGATGCACAGCCCGCAGGACCACGTGGTGCCGCCCGCCGACTCCGAGCGCATCCTGAGCCAGGTCTCGTCCCGGGACGTCACCGAGCGGCTGCTGGAGCGCAGCTACCACGTGGCGACGCTGGACTACGACGCCGAGTTCATCTTCGAGGAGACGGACACGTTCATCACCCGGTTGACGGCGGGTATGGGAGAGGACACCGGGACGGATTCCGGGGACGTCGGCGGGAAGGAGGGGGCGGCGGCCAGTGGCTGAGCGCGATTCGAACGAGAACGGGGCGGGGGCGCGCCGGGACGACGATGCCGCCTTCGCGGCGATCGTCGCCGCGTACGGGGAGGAGCCGCCGGACCCGCCGGGCGCGGAGCGGTGGCCCGTCGCCGACGACCTGACGGAGAAGTGGGGCCGCGAGGACGCCCGCCGTGAGGACTCCGGCCGGGACGACCTGCGCGGCGACGACCTGCGCCGTGACGATTCCCGCCGTGACGACCCGCTGGACGAGCTGGACGAGCGGTTCGAGGACGACTTCGACCCCGACGTCGAGGACGACCGCAGGGGCGCGGCCGCCCCGGACGCCCTCACCAAGACCGAGAAGGCCGAGAAGGCCGCCAAGGGCGAGCAGGGCGACGAGGGGAACAAGGCCGACAAGGGCGACAAGCCCGTCGGCAGCTTCATCGTGTACGCGCCGGGCGTGGGCCCGCGCGACTGGGATGCCGCCGAGCCCTCCGACAGCGACTTCGACGAGACCGACGAGGACCACTTCGTCCCGCCCGAGCCGCCGCCGCTGCCCGAGTCCGACACCACGTCCCGGTTCGCCTGGCTGGGCGTGCTGGGCGGGCCGCTGCTGCTGCTCGGCGTGGTGCTGTTCCAGGTGGAGATGGTCTGGTGGATCGCGACGCTGGGCGTCGGCGGCTTCCTGGGCGGCTTCGTCACGCTGGTGCTGCGGATGAAGGAGAGCGACGACGAGGAGGACGACGACCCGGGCCGGGGCGCCGTCGTCTGACGTCTGAGCTAGACCCTGGGCAGCCGGAGCGCGGCCAGGACCGGAAGGTGGTCCGTGGCCGCCCGCAGATCGGCGTCGCTGACGCCGGGCAGCCCGTACGGCACCCCACAGCCGATGATCTCGATGCCGTCGGACGCGAACAGCGCGTCGATGCGGCGGCGCGGATCGCCCGGGTCGAACGTGGCCTCGCTCCCCCACGGCTCGGTCGTCCAGCCGTCCCGCAGCGTCCCGGCGATGCGGCGGAAGGCGCGGCCGTCGGGCTGCTCGTTGATGTCCCCGGCGGCGACGGCGTACGGCACGTCGAGCCCGGCGACCCGGTCCAGCAGCATCCCGGCCTGGTCGTAGCGCTCGGCCGCGGCCAGGCTCAGATGGCAGCTGACGACGCCGAGCCGGAAGACGCCGTCGGCGCCTCGGTGCCCGCCGCCGAACCGCAGCACGGCGGTGGCGAAGCCGCGCCGGTGCAGCCCGGGGATGTGGGGCAGCAGGACGTCCTCGGCGCGCTCGACCTGGGCGCGCAGCGAGGTGAGGATCATGGGGCCGGTGGCGGTGGCCCCGCCCGTGGCGTAGAGGAGGCCGGTCTCCCGGGCCAGCCAGGCGGCGGCCTTGCGCCAGCGGAAGAAGCGCGGCGCCTCCTGGACGCAGACGACGTCGGGGGCGCAGGCCCGGATCACCCGGGCCAGCGCCTCGCGGTCGTCGCGCAGCGAGTGGACGTTGTAGCTGAGCACCCGCACCACGGCCGCGTCAGGGCCGGTGGTGGAGGCGGGCAGATCCGCGAGCACCCCGGCCCCTCGGCCTCAGCCCTGGCGGGCGAGGTCGGCGGCGCCGACCAGCCCCGCCTTGCCGCCGAGCTGGGCGGCGAGCACCTGGGCGTGCGGCCGCCACTGGTTGCCGACCAGCCAGCGGCGGAACGACTTGCGGATCGGCTCCAGGACGAGATCGCCCTCGTCGGAGACCCCGCCGCCGACGATGAACGCCGAGGGGTCGAAGAGCGAGGCGAGGTCGGCGAGCCCGGCCCCGGCCCAGCGGGCCAGCTCACGGAAGGAGTCGATGGCGACCGGGTCGCCCTGACGGGCGGCGTCGCTGATGTGCTTGCCCTGGATGTTCTCCGGGGTGCCGTCGCCGAGGCCGAGCAGCAGCTCCGCGTTCTCCGGGGTGGCGTTGGCGCGCTGCTGGGCGTAACGCACCAGGGCACGGCCCGAGGCGTACTGCTCCCAGCAGCCCTGGCTGCCGCAGCCGCACAGCAGACCGTCGGGGACGACCCTTATGTGGCCGAACTCGGCCGCGACGCCGAAGCGGCCGCGGTGCAGCTTGCCGCCGATGATGATGCCGCCGCCGAGGCCGGTGCCGAGGGTGATGCACACGACGTCGTCATGGCCCGCCCCGGCGCCGAACCGGTACTCGCCCCACGCTGCCGCGTTCGCGTCGTTCTCCACGACGACGGGCAGGCCGACGCGCTGCTCGACCTTGTCCTTCAGCGCCTCGTGCCGCCAGTTGATGTTGGGCGCGAAGAGCACGGTGGCGCGCTTGTCGTCCACGTAACCGGCCGCGCCGATGCCGACCGCCTCGACGTCATGACCGGTGCTGACCTTGCGCACCGCGTCCGCGATGGCGTCGACGACGCCCTCGGGGGTCGGCGGGGTCGGCACCTTGCTCGTTTCGAGAATCGAGCCCTCTTCGTCGACCACGCCAGCCGCGATCTTGGTACCGCCGATGTCGACGCCGATGGTGAGTCCCATGAGTCCCTCAGTTATTTGGTCGAACCCCGCCATGGCTAACGGTACCGGAGTTAGCGCTCAATCGAGGTCGATGTGTTCACTACTCGAACTCTGACCTTCGTCCCCGCGCGAGGCGCCGCCACTGTCGTCGCGCTGGGTCCAACGCTGCTCCTGGCCCGTCACGGCGGCCCGGTAGGCGGCGAGCAGCTCACTCCCGGCGCTGGCGAGATGCTCGAATACGTCGGGATTGCGCTCTATGACCGGCTCGACGGCCGCCTTCGCCCCTGCGATCAACTGTTGTACGGCCCCTTCGACCGCCGTACCGGCGAGCGGGGTCTGCATCCCGGCCAGCTTCTCCGCGACGGCGTCGGCCAGCTTGCGCAGCTCCTCGGCGGCGCTGCCCGGCTCCTCATGCCCCTCGCCACGCTCCCGCGCCTTCCGCCGGGCCTTCTCGGCGGCCAGGTCCTCGGCGCAGGCGCGCTCCCAGGCGTCGGGGTCGATCTCGGTGACCGGTACGTCGGTGCCGGTGTCGGCGGGGCGCTCGGTGGCATCGCTCATGGCGAACTCCTGCGGCGGGGAGGCTGGCTGCCCGGCCGTTCGTTCAACCGGGCTTGCTCTCGACGTTACCGGAACGACGGCCCCCAGTCAGAGCCCGAGGCTGGCTCCGGAGGGGCGTACGGAAGCGGGCGTACCGGAGCGGGTCAGGGGCGCCTGGGCCACAGGTCGGGGTCCGGGGTGAAGCGGACCTGGAGGTGGCCGTCGCGCAGCCCGGCCCCGGAGACCGTGCAGCGGCGCAGCGCGGACGGCAGCGGCAGCACGCGGTGGAACGGTCCGACGGTGACGATCAGTTCGTCACCGCGCCGGACCAGGTTCAGCCCGTCCCGGTCGGCGCCGGGCAGCGGCAGCCGCCACAGCAGCACGCCCTCGTCGGCCAGCCGGTCCTCGACGCTCCACGGGTCGGCCGCCGGGCAGTCGGGCCGGGGGTCGGGCGGACCGACGGGACCGGCCAGCGCGGCGAGACCGGCGGCCGGGCGGGGGGCGCCGCCCGCGCCGGAGACCACCACGCCGGAGATCACTCCGGAGACGACACCGGGACCGCCGTCGCCGGACGCGTCATCGGGACCGCTGTCGTCCGGACCGCCGTCGCCGAGGCCGCTGTCGCCGGGGCCGCTGTCGGCGGGGCCGCTGTCGGCGGCGTCGCCGAGGCCCTGCGGGTCACGGCCCAGATGCGGCAGCTCGCGGACCGGCACGGCCGGTGCCCACTGCTCGTACAGGTCCTTCAGCGCCGCCTGCTGCTGCCCGGACAGAGCCCCCAGCCAGGGGTCGGGGGTGCCGGTGGGCAGCAGCCGGTTGGCGACGACCGACTCCACCCGGCAGCCGTGCAGCGCCAGCCCGGCGCGGGCGGTGCGCAGCGCGCGGTCGGTGAGCGGCCCGGGGTCCACCACCAGCCGCACGGTCGTGGCCTCCGACTCCAGCACGTCCTGGACGGCGGCCAGGTCCTGCTCCCAGCGCTCGGCCGTCTCGTACAGCTTCTGCGCGGGCATCGGCATCCCGGCCAGCTGCGCCAGCATCGGCCGCAGCGCGCGGGCCGCCTGCCGCTCGGCGGGCAGCAGCCGCCGCAGATAGCGGCGCAGCTGTTCGGGCAGGGCGAGCAGGGCGATGGTCTCCGGCGCCGGCGGCAGGTCGACCACGAGGACGTCCCAGCCGGTGCCGGGCGGCGCGGTCTGGGCGACGCGCAGCGCGCGCAGCAGGGCGATCGACTCGATCCCGGGGAGCGCGGTCAGCTCCTCGCCGTCCAGCGGGGACGAGCCGAGCATGTCGAGCACGCCGCGGCCGCGGTCCTGGAGGGCGGCCAGCTCGTCGCGGAACCACTCCTCGGTGACGACGCGGGCGGCCCACAGCCCGGGGGCCAGCGCGACGGGGACGGACCACGGAAGCCGCTCGGCACTGCCGCCGGGCGCGCCGCGCAGCGGGCCGATGCCGAGCAGCGCCTCGGGCGTGCCGTCCCGGTCCGCGGTGAGCAGCAGGGTGCGCTGTCCCTCGCGGGCGGCGGCGAGGGCGGTCGCGGCGGCCACGGTGGTGCGGCCCGCGCCGCCCGTACCGGTGACGAGGACCGTACGCATGAAAGGAGCCTCCGGCAGGGGTTGCGTGGGTGTGCGGTGCGGCTCCCGGTGGCCGCCCCGCCGGAGCGTACCCCGCCGCAGGCCCGCTCCCGCCCGGTGGCGGCCGCGCGCCGAAACGGCGTTACGCGGCCTCGACGCGCTTCTTCAGGCCCGCGAGCGCGCGGTCGATGATGACCTTCTCGGCCTTGCGCTTGATCATGCCGAGCATGGGGATCTTGACGTCCACGGTGAGCTGGTACGTCACCTCGGTGCGGGTGCCGCCGTCCCGCACGGCCAGGCTGTAGGAGCCGTCGAGGGTGCGCAGCATCTGGGACTTGAGCAGGGACCAGCTGACCTTGTCGCCGCTCCAGGTGTACTGGAGCGTGTAGTCGTCCTTGATCGCCCCGGCGTCGAGCACCATCCGCACCTGCTCGCCGCGACCCTGCTCGTCCTTGGTGAGGATCTCGGCCTCCTTCACCTCACCGGACCACTCCGGGTAGCGGTCGAAGTCGGCGATCACCTCCATCACGTCGGCCGGTGCCGCCTCGATCGTGATGCTCGAGCTGGTGTGTTCCGCCATCGCCGTGGCTCCTCCGTACCGGTCCGCCGCATGGGGTGTCTGCCGGTGAAGGCTATCGCGGGTGGGTCACCACTCCAGGCTCCAGGGGGTCCCGGTGGAGGCGAAGTGTCCGACGTTGACGCATTCGGTGGCGCCGATCCGCATGCGGCGGGCGAGCGGCTGGTGGACATGGCCGAAAAGCGAGTAGCGGGGGCGGAGGGTGTGGATCGCGTCCAGCAGCGCGGCGCTGCCGCGCTCGAAGCGGCGGGCGACGGTGTCGTAGCAGAGGTCCGGCACGTCGGGCGGGATGTGGGTGCACAGCACGTCCACGTCGCTCCGGCCGCCGAGCGCCGCGATCTTCGCGGCGTAGGTCTCGTCGTCTATCTCGTACGGGGTGCGCATCGGGGTGCGCAGGCCCCCGCCGACGAAGCCGAAGACGAGACCGCCGATCTCGACCCGCTCACCGTCGAGGATCGTGGTGCCGGATTGGGCGTATTCCGGCCAGAGTGCGGGGATGTCGACATTGCCGTAGGTGGCGTACGTCGGGGCCGGGAAAGCGGCGAACAGTTCGGCGTATTGCTTGCGTACCGCGGACTCGATGGCCGCGTTGCGGTCGAGCCCGTCCCAGAGCCGGTTGCCCAGCTCACGGGCCTCCTCGAAGCGGCGGGCGGTGCGGAGTTCGACCAGGCGGTCGGCGTTCTCGACGCCGAAGAGGTCGGGGAAGATGCCGCGGGAGTGGTCGGCGTAGTCGAGGAAGAGGACCAGGTCACCGAGGCAGATCAGGGCGTCGGCCCCGTCCCCGGCCTTCTCCAGATCCTGGCTGTTCCCGTGCACGTCACTCACCACGTGGACTCGCATGCGTGTCACCCTAAGACCTGTGACCATCCGTCCGTAAGGTGTTCCGTTCGCAGTGACCCGCGTCCACCTGCGGTTCCTCCCGGGCCCCGGCGGCCGTCGGCTAGTGTGCGGGCAACTCGAAGGCGGTGTGTGACGCATAAAACATCTGTACGGAAACCCCTATCCCACAGCCATACCGATGGGTAACGTCCGGGCAGTCCAGCACCCCCCATTGCCCTGTAGCGGCGCCGGCGCCCACGAGGAGCAGCAGTCTTGCGCGAGTTCAGCCTTCCGGCCCTGTACGAGGTTCCGGCCGACGGCAATCTGACGGACCTCATCCAACGCAACGCGGCGCAGCACCCGGATGTGGCGGTGGTCGGCCGCAAGGTCGGCGGTCGGTGGGAGGACGTCACCGCGGCGGACTTCCTGGCCGAGGTGCGGGCCGCCGCCAAGGGCCTGATCGCGGCCGGGGTGTCGCCGGGCGACCGGGTCGGGCTGATGTCGCGCACCCGCTACGAGTGGACGCTGCTGGACTTCGCCATCTGGAGCGCGGGCGCCGTCACCGTGCCGGTGTACGAGACGAGTTCGCCGGAGCAGGTGCAGTGGATCCTCAGCGACTCGGGCGCGGTCGCGGTCGTCGTGGAGACCGGGGTGCACGAGGCGGCCGTGGAGTCCGTGCGGGACACCCTGCCCGGCCTCAAGCACGTCTGGCAGATCGAGGACGACGCGATCGGGACGCTGGGGAGCCTGGGTTCGGACGTCAAGGACGAGACGGTGGACGAGCGCTCCTCGCTCGCCACCGCGGACTCCCCCGCGACCATCGTCTACACCTCGGGCACCACCGGCCGCCCCAAGGGCTGCGTCCTGTCGCACCGCAGCTTCTTCGCCGAATGCGGGAACGCGGTGGCCCGGCTCAAGCCGATCTTCTCCACCGGCGAGTCCTCCGTGCTGCTGTTCCTGCCGGAGGCGCACGTCTTCGGGCGGTTGGTGGAGATTTGCGCGGTCCTGGCACCGATCAAACTCGGCCATGTTTCGGACATCAAGACCCTCACCGATGAACTGGCCGCCTTCCAGCCGACCTTGGTGCTGGGCGTGCCGCGCGTCTTCGAGAAGGTCTTCAACTCGGCGCGGGCGAAGGCCCAGGCCGAGGGCAAGGGAAAGATCTTCGACAAGGCCGCCGACGCCGCCATCGCCTACAGCAAGGCGCTGGACACCCCGGCCGGTCCGTCCTTCGGGCTCCGGCTCAAGCACCGGGTCTTCGACCGGCTGGTCTTCAGCAAGCTGCGCGCCGCCCTCGGCGGCCGCGCCACCCACGCCATCTCCGGCGGCGCCCCGCTGGGCGAGCGGCTCGGCCACTTCTACCGGGGCATCGGCTTCACCGTGCTGGAGGGCTACGGGCTGACCGAGTCCTGCGCGGCCACCACCTTCAACCCGTGGGACCGGCAGAAGATCGGCTCGGTCGGCCAGCCGATGCCGGGCACGGTGGTGCGCATCGCCGACGACGGCGAGGTGATGCTGCACGGCGACCATCTGTTCACGGAGTACTGGAACAACGAGGCGGCGACGGCCGAGGCGCTGGCCGACGGCTGGTTCCACACCGGGGACGTCGGCACCCTCGACGAGGACGGCTACCTCACCATCACCGGCCGCAAGAAGGAGATCATCATCACCGCGGGCGGCAAGAACGTCGCCCCCGCGGTGATCGAGGACCGCATCCGGGCGCACGCCCTGGTCGCCGAGTGCATGGTCGTCGGCGACGGCCGCCCGTTCGTGGGCGCGCTGATCACCCTGGACGAGGAGTTCCTGCCCCGCTGGGCCGCCGAACACGGCAAACCGGCCGACGCGACCGCCGCCGACCTGTGCGAGGACGCCGATCTGCTGGCCGAGATCCAGACGGCCGTGGACGACGGCAACGCGGCGGTCTCGAAGGCGGAGTCCGTGCGGAAGTTCCGGGTGCTGACGAAGCAGTTCACCGAGGACTCGGGGCATGTGACGCCGTCGCTGAAGCTGAAGCGGAATGTGGTGGCGAAGGATTTCGCGCCGGAGATCGAGGCGCTGTACGGCGGGCGCTGAGCCGTTGTTCCTGGTCGAGCCCGGGGCCCGTGCGGCCCCGGGCTCTTCTCTTTTACAGCAACTACAGCAACGACCGCAGCCGGTCGGCCAGCAGGTCCCACCGCCAGCGCTCCTCGACCCAGGCCCGGCCCCGCTCGCCCATCCTGCGGCGCAGCGCCTCGTCCTTCAGCAGGACCACGATCCGCTCCGCGCACTGCTCCGCGGAACCGCCCGGCACCACCCAGCCGGTCTCGCCCTCCAGCACCGCGTCCGGTGCGCCGCCCGAGTCCCCGGCGACGACCGGGAGCCCCGTCGCTGACGCCTCCAGATAGACGATGCCCAGGCCCTCGACGTCCAGCCCGCCGCGCCTCGTACGGCACGGCATGGCGAACACGTCGCCCGCGCCGTAGTGGGCGGGCAGCTCCTCCCACGGCACCGGACCGGTGAACCGTACGGATCCGGCCACGCCCGTCGTCTCCGCGAGGCGGTGCAGATCCTTGCTGTACGGGCCGCCCCCGACGATCAGCAGCACCGCGTCCGGGACCCGCTTCAGGATGTGCGGCATCGCCTCGATCAACGTGTCCTGCCCCTTGCGCGGCACCAGCCGCGACACGCACACCACGACGGGCCGCCCCGCCAGCCCCAGCCGGGCCCGGACCGCCTCTCCGCCCGAGCCCGGGTGGAACGTCTTCTCGTCCACCCCCGGCGGCAGTTGGACCATCCGGTCGGCGGCCTCAGGGGTGAGCGCGGCGGCGATGCGGGAGCGGGTGTACTCGCCGAGGTACGTGATCGTGTCCGTCCCCTCGCCGATCCGGCGCAGCAGCGCGCGGGAGGCCGGGAGCTGGGCCCAGGCCGCCTCGTGGCCGTGCGTGGTCGCCACCGCGCGTTCGACCCCCGCCTTGCGCAGCGCGGGCGCCATCAGCCCGAGCGGGGCCGCCGCCCCGAACCACACCGAGCGGCAGCCGTGCTCGCGCAGCAGCTCGGTCGCGCGGCGGGTGACGCGGGGCGTGGGCAGCAGCATCGTCGTACGGTCGCGGATGACGGGGTACGGCTGCTCGGCGTCGAACCTCGCGGTGGCCTCGGTGCCTTCCGCTCCGCGCTTCCAGGTGGAGGCGTAGACGACGATCTGCTCCGGGTCCAGGTGGAGGGCCATGTTGTGCAGGAACGCCTGGATGCCGCCGGGGCGGGGCGGGAAGTCGTTCGTCACGAGCAGGGTCTTGTCCATCGCGCCGACAGTACCGTGCGGTGGTGGCCCGCCGGTTCTGTCCCCACCCCGCCCCTACCCGCCCCGGACCCCGGACCCCGGACCTCGGCGCCGGAGCCGGGCAGCCCTACTGGGCTCGGGGTTTCGTTGCCGGGTGCGGCCCGGTGGCCGGGTTGTGCCCACCCGTTCCTCCCCCAGCTACCGCTGGGAGGTGCCCCCTCCGCGGAACGATTGCCCACAACCAGGTCGCATGCCCGGCGTGCCGCCCTGGGCCCTCCGGGCTGTACCACCCAGCCCCTCCGGCGTTCGAGGAGCGGGTCCGGGGCGGAGCCCCGGTTCGGGTAGGGGCGGGGTGGGGAAAACCCACCGGGCCGCACCCGACGGGCTAGCTCAGGACCTTGGCCACGTACGTGCGCCACTGGGCCGTGAAGTCCGGCAGGCTCATGTCCAGGACATCGCGCAGGCCCGCCTCCACCGCGCCCTCACGCCGCGGAGCGGCGCCCACCGCGTGGTAGAGGGCTACCAGCTTCCGCGCGCCCCACCGGTCGGCGATCATGCGGCAGGCCAGCCAGCCCTGCTCGTACGCCTCCGAGAGGCGATCGGGGCGGCTGCCGAAGCGGAAGGCGTCATCGGGCGGGAGGGCCTTGGGGAGACGGCCGGAGGCCACGGACTCGGAGAGTTCGGGGGCGACTTGGCGCGGGGTGCGCCCGGGCGTGCGGTAGCCGGTCCAGTCGGCGAAGCCCTCGGAGAGCCACAGCGGCGTGGCCGCGGTCGTGGCGGCCCGGGTGGCGACATGCGCCGTCTCGTGGGTGACCACGACCTGACGGCCGAAGTCCCCGAGCGCCCGGTAGGCGTCGGGGTTGACGATCACACGATCGGCCGGAGAGGAGTCGCTCGCACCGCCGACCTCACCCGTGGTGACGGCAGCGATGCCCCGGTAGGCGCTCGCGGAGGCGCCGAGCAGGGCGGCCATCCGGTCCAGCGAGGCGGGCACCTCGACGACGACGCGCCGGGCCCAGGAGCCGGGCCAGACCTGGCTGAGGGCGGGTACGGCCCGGTCGGCGGTGGCGGCGACCCCCCGCAGCAGACGACGGTTCTGGCCCACCCCGAGGACGAGGCTGTGCTCGCCCCGGACGACGTCGACCCGGCCCTGGTCCCACAGCTGGTCGACACCGGGCTTGCCGTCCACGCGGCCGTCGTCGTCGGCGACGAACCACCGCCCGCCGCGCTGCGCGAGCGTCAGGTACTGGGGGGCGACGACGGGGGCGGTGTCGTATCCGGCGAGCCGGTAGCGGAGTTCGACCTGGGCGGCCAGGCGGTGGCCGGTGCCCACGGCGGGCCGGAAGCCGCCGGTGTGGACCAGTCGGTACGTCCAGGAGCGCAGCGGTACGGCGGACAGCCGCCGGAAGACCCGCCGCTGCTCGGCCCGGTAGTCCGCCGAGCCTCGGTCGACGGTGGCGAGGAAGGCGCCCGCGTCCCGGCCGCGTACGGCCGCGGCCCGCTGGTCGAGCATGCGCTGCACGGCGCGCCCGTCGCGCCCCGCGGGGTCGTCGGGCGGAACGCTCGTGCCGCATGAGGTGAGCGCGGCCAGCGGCAGCGCCCACACCACCGGCAGACAGAGTGCCGTCCGCCATCGCCCCGATCTCCACCGACCCGTCACGCCATAGATCGTACGAGCCGCCGCGGTGCCTCAGACACGAGTGATGGAAAAGATCGGCATCATGCCGACGGGGTCATAGCGGACCTTCGCCCCGGGGTAGGGCGCGTGGATCACCTGTCCGCCCCCGGCGTACATGGCGACGTGCCCGGCGTCGGAGCGGTAGACGATCAGGTCGCCGGGGCGGGCCTGGGTCAGCGCCACCCGCTGCCCGGTCTGCGCCTGGGCCTGGGAGGTGCGGGGGATCGCCACCCCGGCCCGGCGGTACGCCCACTGGGTCAGCCCGGAGCAGTCGAAGGCGGTGGGCCCGGCCTGCCCCCAGGCGTACGGCAGGCCGACCGCGGCCCGCGCCGCGCCGAACGCCGCGGCGGCGTGTGGTGAGGACGGCGGCAGACCGACCGTTGCGTGGGCGCCCCCCAGGGGCGCGCCCGGCACCGCGTACGCCCCGTGCCCGTCCCCGTCCCGGGAGGCGCGCGCGTACGCCTCCCACTCCCCCGGCCGCAGTCCGCCCAGCAGCCGCCGCGCGGTGGCCAGCTTGCGCTGGACCTCGCGCTTGTGGCGGGCCACGGCCAGGCGGCTGTGCTCCAGCTTCACCAGCCGCTCCGCGGCGTCCGCGCGCTGCCGCCCCAACGTGCGCTGGGCGCGCGCCAGGACCCGCATCTGACCGGCCTGGCGGCTGCTGATGCGGTCCAGCATGGCGGCCTGGTCGAGGTAGTGGTCCGGGTCGGCGGAGAGGAGCAGGGCGAGGCCCGGGTCGAAGCCGCCGGTGCGGTACTGCCCGCCCGCGATCGCGCCGAGCACCACCCGCAGCCGGTTGACCCGCTCCTGGCCGCGGGCGGCCCGGTCCTGGAGCCGGTCCACCTGGCGGCGCAGCCGGTGGGTCCGGGTGTCGGCCGCGTTGTAGCGCTCGGTGGCCCGCTCCGCCTGCTCGTAGAGCCGCTCGATCCGGTCGGCGGCGGTCCGGTCGGCGAAGGCCGGGGCGCTGGCCCGGTCGGCGGTCGCCGAGGCGGCGGTCCGGGCCAAGGGCTGGCCCGTCGTGGTGTCGTGGGGTTCGGCCCCGGCCGGGGCCGCGAGCACGGCGCCGGTGGCGGCGGCCGCCGAGGCGGCGGTCCAGACGACGGTGGCCCGGACGGGCCCGGGCTTCGAGTGGCGGCGAGAGGACGCCATGGGAGCCGCACTCCCTTCCGCGGTGTCGGTGAGGAACTGCGGGCAGACAGTAGCGGCGCGACCACCCGGGATCCAAAGCCGATCGCGAGCACACAAACTGACGCCCCGCCGGAGACCGCAGGTCACCGACGGGGCGGGAGTCGTGGGGAGTTGTACCGATTCGCCCGAACGGACGGACGTCGGAGCCGGACGTCAGACCCGCACGCCGAACTGGAACGGCATGTTGTCCATCGACTCGAAGCGCACACCGGCACCGGGCTTAGGGGCGTGCAGCACCTGCCCGTTGCCCGCGTACAGACCTATGTGGTGCAGGTCTCCGTAGAACAGCACCAGGTCGCCGGGCTTCAGCTCGCCGCGGCCGATGCGGGTACCGGCGTTGGCCTGGTCCTGGGAGATGCGCGGCAGCTGGACCCCGGCCTGCTGGTACGCCCAGCCGGTGAGGCCGGAGCAGTCGAAGGAGGACGGCCCGGTGGCGCCCCAGACGTAGGGCGAGCCGATCTTGGTCTTGGCGGCGGCCAGCGCGGCGGCGGCACGCTGCGAGTCGGGCACCTCGCTGCCCAGGTCGACCCGGCTGCTGGAGCGGTTGGCGCGCTCCTTCTCCTGCTGCGCCATCTTCGCGCGCTCCTGCGCGGTGAGGGTGTTGAGGAGGTTGCGGGCCTTGGTGAGCTTGCCCTGGATCTGCTTCTTCTTCTCGCCCAGGGCCTTCCGGGTGTCCGCCAGGTCCTGGAGCTTGGTGGACGCCTCCTCGCGCTGCTGCTTGAGCGTGCGCTGCTTGTCGGCGATCTTCCGCAGGGACTCGGCCTGCTTGCCGCTGACCTGGTCGAGGGTGGACGCCTTGTCGAGGTAGGTGTCCGGGTCGGAGGAGAGGATCAGCTGCACGGAGGGGTCGATACCGCCGGTGCGGTACTGGGCGGTGGCCATCGAACCCAGGCCGTCGCGCAGCTTGTTCAGGTCCTGCTGGCCGCGCGCCACGTTGTCCTGGAGGTCGCCGACCTGCTTCTCCAGCTTGTCCTGCTTCTCCTTGGCGCCGTTGTACTTCTCGGTCGCCTGCTCCGCCTCTTCGTAGAGTTTGTCGACCTGCTCCTTGACGTCCTTCTTGTCCTGCTTCGGAGCGGCCTGGGCGGCCTGGGACGTGAGCGCGACGGCGGCTGCGGCGGTCGCCGTGAGTACGGATACCCGAGTGCGGCTCGGCTGCTTGGGTCGACGGTGGGACGCCACGAAGGCGATCTCCTTCTTCCTCCGGCCGCCTACCAGGGGTTGAAACGCGACCCCGGCTCCACGGATACGCCGCGGACTCGGCGGTACCCCCGCTGTCACCCCGGATGGGTGATCAACCGCGCGAAGGTTCGAGCCGACATTAGTGACCCTGCCGTGATCCGTTCAAATCCCGACGACAAAAAAATTGGCCACGGACGCATCTTTTACAAACATCGCACGGGCAGTGACGGTCAATTGACGCTGTGCTGATGATGAGCGCCCGTCAGGTGCGCGCAAGTCGCTTCAGCAGCAGAGCGGATGCCACGGGGCGCGCTCCGGCGTGCGCGACCCCGTCGGCGACCTCGCGGTCAGTCGACACCACGACCACGGGACGGCCCGGCGGCTCGGCCCGCACCAGCTGCCGGATCAGCTCGTCCGCCGTCACGCCTGGCTTGCTGAAGAGCACCCTGACCCCGCGCGGCGGCGCCAGCAGCACCGGAGCCGCCAGCTCCGCGCCGTCGAAGACGCACGTCATCTCCGCGCCCGTCTGCGCCGCGAGCACCGCGAGCCCGCCCAGCAGCCGCAGCCGCTGCTTCTCCAACGGCATCGTGGGATAGCCGGTCTTGGTGACGTTGTAGCCGTCCACCACCAGATGCGCCTGCGGCAGCGCCAGCAACTGGTCCAGCAGCGCAGGGTCCATCTCGGAGAGCGCCCTGGTCGCTATGTCCTTCGGCGTCATCTTGCCCGGCTCGACCGCGTCCACCGTGTCCGCCGGGTGCATCGCCGCGGGCGGCAGCGCCAGTTCGCGGCGCAGCCCCTGGGCCGCGTCCAGCACCGTGTCCAGCAGCAGCCGCAGCCGCATGTCCTCCACGCTGCGGCCCTCGCGCACCGCGCGCCGGCTCGCCTCCAGCGCCGACTCGGCCTCCGCCAGCCGGGCCCGCAGCCGCCGCGCCTCGCCGTCGGCGGCCGCCTGCCGCGCCGCGGCCTCCGACCGTACGGTCTCCAGCTCGCCCTCGGTCTTGCGCAGCGCCGCCGCCCCGCGCTTCACATCGCTCTGCGCGCTGCGCAGCTTGCGCTGCACCGCGTCCGTCTCCTTGCGGGCGGCGTCCAGCTCGGAGCGGATGCGTTCCGTCTCCTTGCGGGCCGACCCGCGGGCGGCCACCAGCTCCTCGCGCAGCCGCTGGAGCTCGCGCTCCGCCTCCTCGCCCGCCCGCTCGGCCGACGCCCGCTGGGCCTCCTCGCCCGCCGCCTCGACGAGCTTCACCCAGCCCGCCGGGCGCAGTACGTACGCCACCGCCGCCACGTCCAGCGGATCGGCGGCAGCGGGCGGCGAACCGCCCTCGATGGCCTCGGCCAGCTCCGTCTGGGTGTCGCGCAGCCGCTGTCCGATCCGCTGCCGGAAGACGGGGTCGCTCTCCACCGCCGCCGCCATCGCGTTCCCCGCGAACTTGGCGCGCCGGTTCGGGGTGAAACGGGCGTACTGCCGCAACTGGGGTGGCAGTTCGGTGACCGTCAGCCCGCCGAACGCGTCCGCGACCAGCGCCACCACACGCCGCCGCACCCCTTCCGGCAGGGGGCGGTCCAGCGCCTCGGCGACGCCCTCGGCGTCACCGGCCGCCACGCGGCCGCCCGTCCGGTCCACCACCTGTCCGCTCCGTTTCTCAGGCGTTCGCGTTCGCACTCGGGCGGTCCACCAGTTCGATCTGGTCGACCGCGTTGCACCAACGACAACGCACTGACTCAATGGTCTCACTGACCACGTCGCGCTCCTCGATCCGAGGCTCCCCCGCGAGATCCAGGTGGACGAACTCGACCGCCTTCGTCGAGCGGGTCACATCGAAACGGGTGAGATTGCCGCACAGCGTGCAGCGCCAGCGGGTCTCGGCTGTGGGCGTGGGAACGGCCATGGTGTCGTGTCCTCGCTATCTCGGGCTCATCGGCGTCCTGTAACCCTACGGCCTGAGCCCCAGGCCGTGGCGGGCCCGTACCCCACCCTCCGGGCGGCGGCGAGGCACTCTGGGCAGGTTGTGCCGGGTACGCGATGATCTGCCCATGATCGAGAAGTCGGCGGGGTCCGGCCGTCCCGTGATGACGTACGCCCTCATCGTCAGCTGCTGCCTGATCTTCGTCCTCGGACCGGCCTCCGGGCTCGACCCCCGCTACGGCTCCGGCGGGGACCTCCTCCAGGCGCAGACCTCGTACTTCGAGCGCTGGGGAGTCGTCCCCAGCGCCCTGTGGAGCGGCACCCCCGCCGAGCCGCTGACCCCGCTGACCGCGCTCTTCGTCCACGGCAACTGGCTGCACCTCCTCGGCAACATGCTGTTCCTCTACGTCTTCGGAGCGATGACCGAGCAGCGCATGGGGCGTATTCACTTCGCCCTCTTCTACCTGGCCACCGGCTATCTCGCGCTCCTCGGCTACTCCGCCGCCCACGCCTCCTCGCCGCAGACGCTGGTCGGCGCCTCGGGCGCCATCTCCGGCGTCCTCGGCGCCTTCCTCTGGCTCTTTCCGCGCGCCCGGGTGACCAGTCTGTTCCCGTTCCTCTTCTTCCTCCCGCTGCGCTTCCCCGCCTGGGCCGTGCTGATCTTCTGGGTCACCCTCCAGTGGCTCGCCGCCCGCCAGGCCGACGCCCGCCCCGGGGTGGCCTACCTCGCCCATCTCGTGGGCTTCACCCTGGGATTTCTCTACGCGTGGGCCCGTTTCGGGAGGCCGGATAGAGTGGGCGGCGCAGCCAGGCCCAGCGAGGGAGAAAGCCAGCCGTGATCACTTCGATCGTGCTCATCAGGACCAGCGTGGACCGGATCCCGGAGATCGCCGAGAAGATCGCCGCGATCGAGGGCGTGAGCGAGGTCTACTCGGTCACCGGGGCGCACGATCTGATCGCCATGGTGCGGGTGGCCCAGCACGACGACCTCGCGGACATCATCCCGGGCCAGATCTCCAAGGTCCCCGGCGTGGCCTCCACCGAGACGCACATCGCGTTCCGCACCTACTCGCAGCACGACCTGGAAGCGGCGTTCGCCATCGGCCTCGACAGCTGAGCGCTGTCCTCGCGCCTAGGGGGTGTCTTGTCGATCAGGCCGGATCAGCGAGCGGCGTCAGGGGGCACCTCCCAGCGGTAGCTGGGGGCGCGGTAGCTCGCAACCCGCGTGAGGAGAGCGCAGCGGCGCTGCGTGCGACGAGCGCGGGGCCGCGAGGTGCCGTGCCAGGCGTCGGGAGCCCGGCATGATCGGCAAGACACCCCCTAGCGCACGGGCACGCAGCGGCCGTCCTCCGTGCGGTACTCCCACCGCGCGCCGTCCCGGACCAGCTCCTTCACCGCCCGGACGAAGCGCTCCACATGCTCGTCCGGGGTGCCGGCGCCGAAGCTGACGCGGATCGCGTTCAGGGAGCGCTCGCCCGGGGCGGCCTCGGGCGCGCCGCACTCCCCCGGGTCGCCCGGCTCGCTGTCCAGCAGGGTCCGCAGCAGCGGATGCGCGCAGAACAGCCCGTCCCGTACGCCGATCCCGTACTCCGCGGACAGCGCCGCCGCGAAGTGTGAGCTGTTCCAGCCCTCCACGACGAACGACAGCACGCCCACGCGCGGCGCGTCGTCGCCGAACAGCGACAGCAGCCGCACCTCCGGCACCTCCGCCAAGCCCTCGCGCACCTTCGCGATCAGCTGGCGCTCCCGGGCCACCAGGTTGTCGAACCCGGCCTCGGTCAGCGCCTTGCACGCCGAGGCGATCGCGTACACCCCGATCACGTTCGGCGAACCGGCCTCGTGCCGGGCCGCGGTGGTGTGCCACTCGACGTCCACCCCGCCGTCGTCCCGCCGCGCGACCTTGCGGCTCGCGCCGCCGCCCGCCAGATACGGCCGCGCCTCGCGCAGCCAGTCGGCCCGGCCCGCCAGGACGCCCGACCCGAACGGGGCGTACAGCTTGTGGCCCGAGAACGCCACCCAGTCCACGTCCGACGCGGTGATGTCCACCGGGTGGTGCGGGGCCAGCTGCGCGGCGTCCAGCACGATGCGGGCGCCGTGTGCGTGGGCCGCCGCGGCCAGCTCCTCCACCGGCCACAGCTCGCCCGTCACGTTCGACGCGCCCGTCACGCACACCAGCGCCGGGCCGCCGTCCCGGCCCTCTCGCTGTGCCAGCGCCTTCTCCAGCGTCTCCACCGCCTCGCGCGGCGAGCGCGGCGCGCTCAGGTAGGTCACCCGGGTGTCCTCCCGCTGCTCCCACGGCAGCAGCGAGGCGTGGTGCTCGGTCTCGAACACGAACACCTCCGTGCCGGTCGGCAGCGCGGCGGCCAGCAGGCTGAGCGAGTCGGTCGTCGACCGGGTGAACACCACCTGGTCGTCCGCGCGGCACCCGAGGAACGCAGCGACCTCCTTGCGGCTCGTCTCGAACAGATCCGTCGACAGCTGCGACAGATAACCCGCCCCGCGGTGGACGCTCCCGTAGTAGGGCGCGTAGGCGGCGACGTCGTCCCACACCCGCCGCAGGGCGGGCGCGCTGGCCGCGTAGTCGAGCGCGGCGTACGTCACCTCACCACCGGTGACCAGGGGCACGGTGACGTCGCTGCCGAGGACGGGCAGCGGGGTGGGGGTCGCGACAGCAGAAGGGCACACGGACATGGCGAATTCTCCCGAAGGGGTTGCGGAGCTGCGAAATTCGCTCGACGCACGGTGAGATTGTGCGGAGCCATGGGGGAACGGGCTCTACAGCCCTAGCGCATTCGCTGCGTCACGGAAGAACTCCCTCGACCACCAGGACCCCTAGTGCGAGGGGTCCGCGCTTGCCGCACGCCTCGCTGCGAGCGGCCTGGTCATCACCCGGGGCACCCCGCCACGGACGGAGGGTTGCCGGACAGCGGGCCGGGGCCGAAGTCGCTGTCGCTCGTGACCTGGGAGGAGTATGCCATGCCGTGGGCCGACCGCCACCCCCGTCCGCATCCCGGACGCCAAGTTCCCCACCCCGCCCCTACCCGACCCCGGGGCTCCGCCCCCGGACCCCGCTCCTCAAACGCCGGAGAGGCTGGAAGGTACCCCCGGAGGGATTGGCGGGCTTGGTGGGGGGGGGCACCCCGATGGCCGGGGGTGCGCCCGGAAACTGGGGGGACGACCGGAGGCTGAGGTACCTCCCGAGGCTGGACGCCCCGAGGTGCTGGGAGCACACCCGGAAACCGGGGGGTACACCCGAGGGCTGAGGGGCCCCCGAGGGGCCGGGCATGTGACCTGGGCTGTGGGCAATCGTCCCGCGGAGGGGGCACCTCCCAGCGGTAGCTGGGGGAGGAACGGGTGGGCACAACCCGGCCACCGGGCCGCACCCGGCAACGAAACCCAAAGGCCCCCAGCCGGGCCGCACCCAGCGCGCGTCCGTACCGCCTACGCGTTGCTCGCCCGCACCCACCGCTCCAGGGCATCCCGGGCCGAGCCCGAGTCGATCGACTCGGCGGCCCTCGCCGCGCCCGCGGCGATGCGGGTGGCGAGGGGGGTGTCGGCGGGCTCGCGGTGCCAGTCCAGGGTGGCCAGGGCGGCGCCCGAGTTCAGGAGGACCGCGTCCCGGACCGGGCCCGTCTCGCCCGCCAGGACGCGCCGCGCGACATCCGCGTTGTGGGAGGCGTCCGCGCCGCGGAGGGACTCCACGGGGGCCAGGTCGAAACCGATGTCGCGCGGGTCGAAGGTCTCGCGGCGGACCTCACCGTCCCGGACCACCCACACCTGGGACGTCGCGGTCACGGTCAGCTCGTCGAGCCCGTCGTCGCCACGGAAGACCAGCGCCGAGGAGCCGCGCTCGGCCAGCACCCCGGCCATGATCGGGGCCATCCGGGCGTCGGCGACGCCCGTGACCTGGCAGCGGACCCGGGCCGGGTTGGTGAGGGGGCCGAGGAAGTTGAACGGGGTGGCGATGCCCAGCTCGCGGCGGGCCGCGGCGACGTGCCGCAGCGACGGGTGGAACTTGACCGCGAAGCACATGGTGATGCCCGCCTCCTCCGCGATCTCGGCCACCCGCGCCGGGCTCAGCTCCAGGTTGACGCCGAGCTTCTCCAGGACGTCGGAGGCACCGCTCGCGGAGGACGAGGCACGGTTGCCGTGCTTGACCACGCGCGCGCCCGCGCCGGCGGCCACCAGGGCGGACATGGTCGAGATGTTGACGGTCTTGGCGCGGTCGCCGCCGGTGCCGACGATGTCGACGGCCGGCCCGGGGACCTCGATCGTCCTGGCGTGCCCGTACATGGCACGGACCAGGCCGGACAGCTCGGCGACGGTCTCGCCCTTGGCCCGCAGCGCGACCGCGAACCCGGCGATCTGGGCGTCGGTGGCCTCGCCGCGCATGATGCGGTCCATGGCCCAGGCGGTGTCGTCGGCACCGAGGTCCTGGCCGCCGAGGAGGGCGCTGAGCACGTCCGGCCAGGTGCGGGCCGCCGCGGTGCTGTCGCCTCCGGCTGGGGTCACAACGTCCATGGTCCGCTCCTGAATGATGCCTGGCTCAAATGGATCAGCGCTCGATCAGGGCAAGCCTATCGGCCTGCACACGGCCAGGGCCCCGGGCCGGACGGTGAGGTCCGGGCCGGGGCCCTGGTCTGTGGCGTCAGATGACGGAAGAGATCAGAAGAGATCAGTGGTGGCCGTGGCCGCTGGTGATCTCCTTGTACTCCTCGGAGGTCGGCTTCGGGATGAAGGCGTCCTTGCCGTAGTACGACTTGGACAGCCTGGCCCGCAGCTTCTGCGACGCCGTGACCTTGCGGCGGACGCCGTTCTCGTCGACCTCGGGGCCGATCTCGTACGCCTTCGGCTGCTCGTGCTGGGTGAGCACGTGCAGCTGCTCCTGCGTGAGGGGCTCGTGCACCTCGATGAACTCACCGTGCGGCAGGCGCTTGATGATGCCGGTCTCGCGACCGTGCAGCACCTTGTCCTTGTCGCGCCGCTGGAGGCCCATGCAGATCCGCTTGGTGGCGATGAACGCGAGGGCCGGACCGGCGAAGAAGGCGATCCGCACGAACCACGTGATCGAGTTGATCGACAGGTGGAAGTGGGTGGCCCACAGGTCGTTGCCACCACCGACCAGCATCACGAAGTACGCGGTCAGCCACGCGACACCGAAGGCCGTACGGGTCGGGGCGTTGCGCGGGCGGTCCAGGATGTGGTGCTCGCGCTTGTCGCCGGTGATCCACGACTCGATGAACGGGTAGAGGCCGATCGCGAAGAGGACCAGCGGGAAGGCCACGATCGGGATGAACACGCCCAGGACGAGCGTGTGACCCCAGGCGTTGATCTCCCAGCCCGGCATGACACGGACCAGACCCTCGGCGAAGCCCATGTACCAGTCGGGCTGGGCGCCGGTGGAGACCTGGTCGGGCCGGTAGGGGCCGATGGTCCAGATCGGGTTGATCGTGGCGATCGCGGAGATGACCGCGATGACGCCGAAGACCAGGAAGAAGAAGCCGCCCGCCTTGGCCATGTAGACCGGCAGCAGGGGCATGCCGACGACGTTCTTGTTGGTCTTTCCGGCCCCGGGGTACTGCGTGTGCTTGTGGTAGAAGACCAGGATCAGGTGCGCCACCAGCAGGCCGAGCATGATGCCCGGCAGCAGCAGGACGTGGACCGGGTAGAGCCGCGAGATGAGGTCCATGCCCGGGAACTCGCCACCGAACACGAACATCGAGATGTAGGTGCCCACGACCGGGATCGACAGGAACACGCCCTCGATGAACCGCAGACCGGTGCCGGAGAGCAGGTCGTCGGGGAGCGAGTAGCCGGTGAAGCCGGTCAGCATGCCGAGGAAGAACAGCAGGAAGCCGAACAGCCAGTTGATCTCACGCGGCTTGCGGAACGCGCCGGTGAAGAAGACGCGCATCATGTGCACGAACATCGCGCAGAGGAAGACCAGCGCGGCCCAGTGGTGGATCTGCCGGATCAGCAGACCGCCGCGCACCTCGAAGCTGATGTCCAGCGTCGAGGCGAAGGCCTCGGACATCCGGACGCCCTGCATCGGGACGTACGGGCCGTGGTAGACGACCTCTTCCATGCTGGGGTGGAAGAACAGCGTCAGATACACACCCGTGAGGATGATGATGATGAAGCTGTAGAGCGCGACCTCGCCCAGCATGAAGGACCAGTGGTCCGGGAAGATCTTGCGCATGTTGGCCCGGGCCAGGCTGTAGATGCCCAGCCGGCCGTCGGCCCAGTCGGCGACGCGCTCGCCGGCGGGCGCTTTGCCGCGCCGCTGCGCACCCGTGTCTGTTGCAGTACTCATCCGCGCTCCCAGTAAGCAGGACCGACGGGCTCCGAGAAGTCGCCCATGGCTTCGAGGTACCCCTGGTCATTGGCCCTGATCCGCAGCTGGGGCAGCGCGTGACCGGCCGGACCGAAGATCACTCGGCCACCGTCGGAGAGGTCGAACGTCGACTGGTGGCAGGGGCACAGGACGTGGTGGGTCTGCTGCTCGTACAGGTTGATCGGGCAGCCGACGTGGGTGCAGATCTTCGAGAAGGCGACGATGCCCTCGTGCGACCAGTCCAGCTCGCGCTTGTCCTTGATGTTCTCCGGCTGGAGCCGGACCAGCATCAGGGCGGCCTTGGCGATCTCGGTCTGGAAGTCGTGGTCCTCCTCGCTCATGCCCTCGGGCATGGCGAAGGTCAGGGAGCCCACGGAGATGTCCTCGGGCCGCAGCGGCTGCATGGTGTTGTAGTTCATGAGCCGCTTGCCCTTGGCCCACTCGGTGTGCCGGAGCTTGGTGCCCGGCAGCGGGCCGAGGTCGCGCAGCAGCACGACGCCGGAGAGCGGCACCAGGGCGAGCGCGCCGAAGAGGGTGTTGCGGGCGAGCTTGCGGCGGCCGAAGCCGGACTCCTTGGCACCCGCCGCGAAGTCGTCGAGGACCTTGGCCTTGACCTCGGGGCTGGCCTCGATGGCGTGCCGGTCGTCGGCGATCTCCACGTCGGACATCAGGGTGCGGGCCCAGTGGACCGCGCCGGCGCCGATGGCGAACAGCGCGATGCCGAGGGTGAGGCCCAGCGCGAAGTTCAGCGCGCTGATGTGACCGATCGGGAAGACGTAGATGTACTTGTCGACCGGGAGCGCCACGTAGGAGGCGATGAACGCGATCGTCGCCAGCATCGAGACCGTGAAGAGCAGGGCGACGGTGCGCTCGGACCGCTTGGCGGCCCGCTCGTCGATGTCCTGCTGGCGGTGCTCGTGCGGGGGCAGCCCCGGATCGGCGAACGGGTCCTCCGCGACCGCGGTCGCGCCGCCCTCCGCCCGTTCCGCGGGCAGCTTCTCTTCTGCTTCTGAAATCTCGTGGCTACTCATGACTTCTTGGCCTTTGCGGTCCGGGCGGCGACCCAGATGGTGAGGACGATCAGCGCGCCCATGCCGAAGACCCAGGCGAAGAGGCCCTCACTGACCGGGCCGAGCCCGCCGAGCTCAAGGCCACCGGGGGTCTTGGTCTTGTCGCTGTTGACCGTGTCGAGGTACGCGATGATGTCCTGCTTGTTCTTCTCCGGCATCGTGGTGTCGGGGAAGGAGGGCATGTTCTGCGGGCCGGTCTGCATGGCCTCGTACAGATGCTTCTTGCTCACGCCCTCGAGGGACGGCGCGTACTTGCCGTTGGTGAGCGCACCGCCCTTGCCGGCGAAGTTGTGGCACTGCGCGCAGTTCGTGCGGAAGAGCTCCCCGCCCTTCGCGGCATCCGCGCCGTCGGTGCTGTACTGGCTCTTGGTGGGCGTCACCGGCCCGGCGCCGAGTGAGGAGACGTACGCGGCCAGCTGCTCGATCTCGGCGTCCGAGTAGATGTTCTTCTTCTTCGGCACCTGAGCGCCCGGCTGCTGGGCGGGCATCCGACCGCTGCCGACCTGGAAGTCGACGGCGGCCGAGCCGACGCCCACCAGACTCGGGCCGTCGGAGGTCCCCTGACCGCCCGTTCCGTGGCAGCTGGCGCAGCCGACGGAATAGAGCTTCTTGCCCTCCTCGATGGCGAGGGACTGGGCGGAGCTGTCATCGGCCTTCGCCTCGCTCGGCGAGAACGCGGCGTACAGCCCCCCAGTGACCGCCAGCGCGAAGAGTAGGACGACGAGCGCAGCCAGCGGATGGCGCCGTCGTGCGGAGAGCTTTTTCACGGATTACCCCGGTGTCAGGATCTTCTGCGTCGATGCTTTAAGGACGTGGTTCCGGTCGCGGTGACCGGCTTACTTGATCATCCGACTTACTTGATCATGTAGATGGTGGCGAAGAGGCCGATCCAGACGACATCGACGAAGTGCCAGTAGTAGGACACGACGATGGCCGCCGTCGCCTGCTGGTGGGTGAACCTCTTGGCCGCGTACGTCCTCCCCAGGACCAGCAGGAAGGCGATGAGTCCGCCCGTCACATGCAGTCCGTGGAAACCGGTGGTCAGGTAGAACACCGAGCCGTACGGGTCGGAGGAGAGCGAGAGCCCGTCCTTCTTGACCAGTTCGGTGTACTCGAAGATCTGACCGCCGATGAAGATCGCGCCCATGATGAAGGTGATCACGAACCAGGAGCGCAGCTTCCTCACGTCGCCTCGCTCGGCGGCGAAGACACCGAGCTGGCAGGTGAGGGAGGAGAGCACGAGGATCGTGGTGTTCGTCGCCGAGAACGGGAAGTTCAGCGAGGACGCCATTTCCTTCCAGTGCTCGGCTCCGGTCACCGATCGCAGGGTGAAGTACATCGCGAAGAGGGCCGCGAAGAACATCAGCTCGGAACTCAACCAGATGATGGTTCCGACGCTGGTGAGGTTCGGCCGGTTGACCGACGGGTGCGCGTGCCCGGTATCTACTGCTGTTGCTGTCGCCACGACCGACATTATGTCGGTCGCTTATCCGGCCCTCACTCCCGGGGGTGCCGTTCGGAGTGTCCAGGGCCCTGTCAAGGGCATCGGTGCTGCTCGTCGCGGCGTTCCGGCGCGGTTCCCGGTGGTCCCTCGAAGGAGGGAGAGATCGGTTCACCCTCTCCTCCGGAAGGCTGTACGGGAGTAACATCCGCCACAGGAGCCCGGTAGTCCCCTTGGCTGATGCGGAGGAAACGATGCGGCCGACCGCCACTGTGCTGGTCTACAGCGACGACGCGAACACGCGCGAACAGGTGCGGCTCGCGACCGGTCGTCGGCCCGCCGCCGATCTGCCTCCGGTGGAGTTCGTGGAGTGCGCGACCCAGCCCGCCGTCCTGGCGGCACTGGAGGACGGCGGGATCGACGTGTGCGTCCTGGACGGGGAGGCGGTCCCCGCGGGCGGGATGGGCGTCTGCCGGCAGATCAAGGACGAGATCTTCCAGTGCCCGCCGGTAGTGCTGCTCATCGGCCGCCCGCAGGACGCCTGGCTGGCCACCTGGAGCCGCGCGGAGGCCGCGGTGACGCATCCGGTGGACCCGGTGGCCCTGGCGGACGCGCTGGCCGGACTGCTCCGCAAGCGGCTCGCGGTGGACGCCTGACCGCACCGGGTGCGGTCAGGCTCCGTACGGACTCGTGCGGTCAGGCCATGGGGCGGAGCCGGGCCGAGTCGGCCGGAGTGCTGCCGTCCCGCTGACCGGCGGCCAGCGCGCTGCCCTGGCGCCAGTCGGTCCAGGCCATGTTCCAGTCGCCGTAGCCGTTGCTGAACGGGGCCATGTCGTCCCCGTTGCTGTTGATGACCTTGACGATGTCGCCGATGTGCACGGTGTTGAAGAACCACCGGGCGTTCTCGGTGGACATGCCGGTGCAGCCGTGGCTGACGTTGGCGTATCCCTGCGACCCCGTCGACCAGGGCGCCGCGTGGACGTATTCACCGCTCTTGGTGACCCGGGCCGCCCAGTAGACCATCAGGTCGTAGGAACCGGCGCCCAGGCCGATGCTGGCACCCGTCATCCGCACCGCCGACTCCTTGGCCAGGATCACCTTGGTGCCGTTACGGGTGTCGAAGCCGGGCATACCGGTGGTGATCGGGATGGTCCGGATCACCTGCCCGTTCCGCCGCACCGTCATCTGGTGGGTCCCGGAGTCGGTCAGGGCCTCGATGCGGTCGCCGGTGGTGATCCGCAGCGACTTGGTCTCGCCGCCGTAGAGCCCGCCGCCGATCCTGATGCCCTTGAGGTTGGAACGCACCTTGACGGTGGCGTGGGCGGGCCAGTACTCGGCCGGGCGGTAGTGCAGCGTCTTGCTGTCCACCCAGTGCCAGACGCCGTCCACCGCGGGCTGTGAGTCGACCTTCAGGCCCCGCTCGATCACGGCCCGGGCCGAGGGGTCCTTGACCGCACGGCTCAGCGTGGCGGTGACCGGCTGGCCCACCCCGTACTCGCCCGACTTCGGTCCGAAGGTGACCTTCAGCAGCTTGCGCGCGGAGCTGGTGGTGAAGTTGATCGTACGGCGGCCCGGCGCGCCGCCCGAGTCCTCCGTGGACACCCGCAGCGTGTACCGGGCGCCCGCCGCCAGCGGCACGGTGGAGCGCCACCGGCTGCCGTCCGACGTCAGCTCGCCGCGTACGTACCTGCCCGCCGCGTCGGTGGCGGTGACGTCCGTGATGCGGCCGTCGTCGCCCTTGGCGGTCACTTGGAGCGGCCGGTCCGGGTCGGCGTTGCGCGCGCCGCTCTCACCGCTGAAGGAGACCTGGTCGGCGGCGTCGTACGGCTTGGCGGACAGCGGGTCCGAGGAGGGGCCCCCGCATCCGCTGAGCCCCGCTATCAGCGACGCCACCAGCAGGGCACTGGAGAGCACCGCCCGGGTTCGAGGAGATCGAGGTGTGTGGTTCATGCGCTCACGCTATGGACGCCCGAACCGGACGGCGCGCCGAGCGAGGCACGTGGGTGACCCGGCCGGGGGCACCTCCCAGCGGTAGCTGGGGGAGAACCGAGCCTCAAGAAGAAGGGGCCCGGCACCGTATCCGGTGCCGGGCCCCTCAAGCGATACAGCTACTGGTTCTGGTTCTCGCCGCGGTAGTACTCGAAGACCCACCCGAAGAGGCCGACCATGATGATCGGGGCGGAGAAGAACAGCAGCCACCAGCCGAAGACCACGCCCATGAAGGCCAGGGCGCCGCCGACGGCCAGGGAGAGCGGCTGCCAGCTGTGCGGGGAGAAGAATCCCAGCTCACCGGCGTCGTCCGCGACATCCGCTTCCTTGTTGTCCTGCGCTCCGACATCCACCCGGCGCGCGGTGAACGCCAGGTAGAAGCCGATCATGATGCTCAGGCCGAAGGCGAGGAACAGCGCCGTGGTGCCGGCGGGCTCCTTCGACCACACGCCGTAGACGATCGCCATCACCAGGATGAAGACGGCGAGCCAGATGAACATCCGGCCTTGGACCTTCACTTGTCGGCCTCCTTACCACCCGCGAGGGCCTTGTCTTCATCGGAGGCACCCTGGTGCTCGAGCTGGTCGAGCGCCGCGATCTCAGGGTGGTGCAGGTCGAACGCCGGGGATTCGGAACGGATCCGCGGCAGGGTGAGGAAGTTGTGCCGGGGCGGCGGGCAGGAGGTGGCCCACTCGAGCGAGCGGCCGTAGCCCCACGGGTCGTCGACCTCGACCTTCTTGCCGTACTTGGCGGTCTTCCAGACGTTGTAGAGGAACGGCAGGATCGACAGGCCGAGCAGGAACGAGCTGATCGTGGAGATCGTGTTCAGCGCGGTGAAGCCGTCGGCCGCCAGGTAGTCGGCGTACCGGCGCGGCATGCCCTCGGCGCCCAGCCAGTGCTGCACCAGGAAGGTGCCGTGGAAGCCGATGAACAGCGTCCAGAAGGTGATCTTGCCGAGCCGCTCGTCCAGCATCTTGCCGGTCATCTTCGGCCACCAGAAGTGGAAGCCGGAGAACATCGCGAAGACCACGGTGCCGAAGACCACGTAGTGGAAGTGGGCCACCACGAAGTACGAGTCGGAGACGTGGAAGTCCATCGGCGGCGACGCCAGGATGACGCCGGTGAGACCACCGAAGGTGAAGGTGATGAGGAAGCCGATCGCCCAGAGCATCGGGGTCTCGAAGCTGAGCGAGCCCTTCCACATCGTGCCGATCCAGTTGAAGAACTTGATACCGGTCGGAACCGCGATCAGGAACGTCATGAAGGAGAAGAACGGCAGCAGCACCCCGCCTGTGACGTACATGTGGTGCGCCCACACGGTCACGGACAGACCGGCGATGGAGATCGTCGCGGCGACCAGGGTGAAGTAACCGAACATCGGCTTGCGCGAGAAGACCGGGATGACCTCGGAGATGATCCCGAAGAACGGCAGCGCGATGATGTACACCTCTGGGTGTCCGAAGAACCAGAAGAGGTGTTGCCACAACAACGCGCCGCCATTGGCCGCGTCGAAGACATGCGCCCCGAATTTTCGGTCCGCCTCCAGGGCGAACAGCGCGGCGGCCAGCACCGGGAAGGCGAGCAGCACCAGAACGGCGGTCAGCAGCACGTTCCAGGTGAAGATCGGCATGCGGAACATCGTCATGCCGGGAGCGCGCATGCAGATGATCGTGGTGATGAAGTTGACCGCACCGAGGATCGTGCCGAAGCCGGAGAAGGCCAGACCCATGATCCACATGTCGGCGCCGACGCCCGGCGAGCGGACCGCGTCCGACAGCGGCGAATACGCGAACCAGCCGAAGTCGGCCGCGCCCTGCGGGGTCAGGAAGCCGCCCACCGCGATGAGCGAGCCGAAGAGGTACAGCCAGTACGCGAACATGTTCAGCCGCGGGAACGCCACATCGGGCGCGCCGATCTGGAGCGGCATGATCCAGTTCGTGAAGCCCGCGAACAGCGGGGTGGCGAACATCAGCAGCATGATCGTGCCATGCATGGTGAACGCCTGGTTGAACTGCTCGTTCGACATGATCTGCGTGCCCGGACGGGCCAGCTCGGCGCGCATGAAGAGCGCCATCACGCCGCCGATGCAGAAGAACGCGAACGACGTGACCAGGTAGAGCGTGCCGATCGTCTTGTGGTCCGTGGTGGTCAGCCACTTGACGACGACATTGCCGGGCTGCTTGCGGCGCACCGGCAACTCATCCTCGTACGAGGCGGTTGCGTCGGCACCCTGGGGTTCGTTGAGGATGCTCACTGTGTCTTGGTCTCCGCGTTCTTGGCGGGGTCCGTCTGCGCAATGCCCGCCGGGATGTATCCCGTCTGGCCCTTCTTCGCCAGGTCCTTCAGGTGCTGCTGGTAGCGCTCCGGGGAAACGACCTTGACGTTGAAGAGCATGCGGGAGTGGTCGACACCGCACAGCTCGGCGCACTTGCCCTTGAAGGTGCCCTCGCGGTTCGGGGTGACCTCGAACCGGTTGGCGTGGCCCGGGATGACGTCCATCTTCATCAGGAAGGGGACCACCCAGAACGAGTGGATGACATCGCGGGAGGTCAGGATGAACTCGACAGACTCACCCTTGGGCAGCCACAGGGTCGGGCCCGGGTTGCCGGTCTGCGGATTCCGCTCACCGGGGGTGCCGGTGTCGTAGACGCCCTCGGCGCCCTTGGGGGCGGTGGCGAGCATCTTGTCGGGGATGGTCGCCACCTCCTTCGGCGTCGCCTTGGGGCTGGCCGGATTCCCGTCCACGTTCTCCATGTAGTTGAAGCCCCAGCTCCACTGGTAGCCGACGACGTTGACCACGTGGTCGGGCTTCTTGGAGGTCTTGAGGAGAGCGTTCTCATCGCGCGCGGTGAAGTAGAACAGCACCGCGACGATGATGATCGGGACCACGGTGAACAGTGCCTCGAGGGGCATGTTGTACCGGACCTGGACCGGAACCTCGACCTTGGTCCTGGCCCTGCGGTGCAGGACGACCGACCACAGGATCAGGCCCCAGACCAGCACGCCCACGGCGAGCGCTGCTGCCCACGAGCCCTGCCACAGGGAGAGGATCCGCGGCGCCTCCTCCGTGGCCGGGGTGGGCAATCCGAGGCGGGGGAAGTCCTTGGATGTGCAACCGGTGGCGGTCGCCAGGACCGCGCCGGCGGACAGCGCCTGCAGCAGCTTCCGCCGCACCGGGCGCCGCGACGAGCGGTCGGAGCCGTTGGGACTCACGTAGCGCCTTCCCGAGAGTCTCGCCCGCGCGGTCGGCCGCGGCCGTCATCTGGTCGGTCGCCGGCCCGGTGCGGGCAGGGGTTTGGATGTTTATGCGGACCAAACCCTACTGGACGCCATTTGGCGCTGCGCGGGGAGGGTGCCCAACGCGCCGGACCCCTCCCCGAAGGGGTGGCACCACCGCCGGAACGCCGTGGAATCCCAACGGAATGACCTGCTCCGCCAGCGTTTCCGGGCCCGGGGTGTGACCGGGGGACGACACGGGTAGAGGTGGTGCGGGCACCGCCCGATCGTGTGATGGCGGCTAGCGTTCTTTACGTGCCCTATTTCGACGCGGCCTCGTCCGCACCGCTGCATCCCGTGGCCCGGCAGGCGCTGCTCGCCGCCCTCGACGAGGGGTGGGCCGATCCGGCCCGGCTCTACCGCGAGGGACGGCGCGCCCGGCTGCTGCTGGACGCCGCGCGGGAGACGGCCGCCGAGGCCGTCGGATGCCGCCCGGACGAGCTGGCCTTCACCCCCTCCGGGACCCGCGCCCTGCACGACGGCATCGCCGGGGCGCTGGCCGGGCGCCGCCGGGCCGGGCGGCGGCTGATCGTCTCCGCCGTGGAGCACTCCGCGGTGTTCCAGGCCGCGGCGGCGCACGAGGCGTCCGGCGGCGGGGTCACCGAGGTCCCGGTGGACCGTACGGGCCGGGTCGCCCCTGACGCGTACGCGGCGGCCCTGCGCGACTCCCCCGACGGCGTCGCGCTGGCCTGCCTCCAGTCCGCCAACCACGAGGTCGGCACGGTGCAGCCGGCGGCCGAGGCGGCGGAGGCGTGCGCGGCGGACGGCGTACCGCTGCTGGTGGACGCGGCCCAGTCGCTGGGCTGGGGCCCGGTGGAGGGCCGGTGGTCGCTGCTCACCGCGAGCGCGCACAAGTGGGGCGGCCCGTCCGGGGTCGGGCTCCTCGCTGTGCGCAAGGGCACGCGGTTCCGCCCGGCCGCGGCGGACGAGCGGGAGTCGGGTCGCGCCCCGGGCTTCGAGAACCTTCCGGCGATCGTCGCGGCCGCCGCCTCGCTGCGCGCCGTACGGGCCGAGGCCGCCGAGGAGGCGGAGCGGCTGCGGGGTCTGGTGGACCGCGTCCGGGCCCGGGTTCCCGAGCTGGTGCCCGACGTGGAGGTGGTGGGCGATCCGGAGCGGCGGCTGCCGCATCTGGTCACCTTCTCGTGTCTCTATGTCGACGGGGAGGCGCTGCTGCACGAGCTGGACCGGGCGGAGTTCTCGGTGTCGTCCGGCTCGTCGTGCACGTCGAGCACGCTGGTCCCCAGCCATGTGCTGCGGGCCATGGGGGTGCTGTCCGAGGGCAACATCCGGGTCTCGCTCCCGCGCGGGACGTCGGGGACGGACGTGGAACGGTTCCTGGAGGTGCTGCCGGGAGTGGTGGCCGGGGTGCGCGAGCGGCTGGGCGCCCCCGCGTCGGCCGGTGCGCCCGCGGACGAGCCCGCCTCCGGTCTCGTGGTGGACTCGCTCGGCAAGCGGTGCCCGATCCCGGTGATCGAACTGGCCAAGGTCATCGGCGAGGTGCCGGTGGGCGGGGTGGTGACCGTGCTGGCCGACGACGAGGCGGCCCGGCTGGACATCCCGGCCTGGTGCGAGATGCGGGGGCAGACGTACGAGGGCGAGCGCCCCGCCGAGCGCGGCACGGCGTACCGGGTGCGCCGCCGGACGTAAAGGCGGCCTGGCATAAAAGCGGCGGGGGCCGAAGGAACGTTCCCTCGACCCCCGCGCCTCATGCGCGCACTGCCCTCAGGCCAGGTGGTCGCCGATCTCGGCCGCCGCCTCGTGGCCGTACGCCTTGGCGAACCGCTCCATGAAGTGGCCGCGGCGCAGCTCGTACTCCTGCGTGCCGACCGTCTCGATGACGAGCGTCGCGAGCATGCAGCCCACCTGGGCGGCGCGCTCCAGCGACAGGCCCCAGGACAGGCCGGAGAGGAAGCCCGCACGGAAGGCGTCGCCGACGCCCGTCGGGTCGGCCTTCTGCTCCTCCTCCGCGCAGCCGACGACGACCGGCTCCTCGCCCTCGCGCTCGATCCGGACGCCCTGGGCGCCCAGCGTGGTGACGCGGGTGCCGACCTTGGAGAGGATCTGCTCCGAGGTCCAGCCGGTCTTGGTCTCGATCAGCGCGGCCTCGTACTCGTTGGTGAAGAGGTACTGCGCGCCGCCCACCAGCACCCGGATGTCCTCGCCGTCCATGCGGGCGAGCTGCTGCGAGGGGTCGGCCGCGAACGGGATGCCGCGCGAGCGGCACTCCTCGGTGTGGCGGACCATCCCCTCCGGGTCGTCCGCGCCGATGAGGACCAGGTCGAGACCGCCGACCCGGTCCGCGACCGGCTGGAGCTCGATCTGGCGGGCCTCGCTCATCGCGCCGGTGTAGAAGGACGCGATCTGGTTGTGGTCGTCGTCCGTGGTGCAGACGAAGCGCGCGGTGTGCTGGGTCCCGGAGATCCGGACGGACTGGGTGTCCACGCCGTGCCGGTCCAGCCAGGCGCGGTATTCGGCGAAGTCCTCGCCGGCCGCGCCGACCAGGATCGGACGCAGTCCGAGCATCCCCATGCCGAAGCAGATGTTCGGGGCGACTCCGCCCCGGCGGACTTCGAGGGTGTCGACCAGGAAGGAGAGGGAGACCGTGTGCAACTGGTCGGCGACCAGCTGATCGGCGAAGCGGCCGGGGAAGGTCATCAGATGGTCGGTGGCAATGGAGCCGGTGACGGCGATACGCACGAGAGCTGCTCCTGTTTCGGGGCGGCGGCGAAATCGGACGCTTCACGCTATCGGCTTCCCCGGCCGCTTACGAACGGGAGGAACTACCCGGTAGTAGGGCATACGGTGCAGAGATGACGGGGCGCGTGCCCGTACGGGCCCCTTTCGACCGGGAGGCTCCATGCCGCAGCACGTCACCCCCGCCCAGGCCGCCACCGGGGCGATCGAGCCCGACTCGCTGGCCGAACTGCGCGGCTACGGGGCGCGGATGGCGCCGCACTGGGCGGTCCCGGCGCTCACCGTATCGCCTCCCGCCGCGCCCGTGTCCCCGTCGCGCATCCGCGGGATCACGGTCCCCGCCGCGTCCGCCGATCTGGTCGGCGGCATGTCCGACTACGGGGACTGAGCGCGGCGGCTGGAAAGCGGCGGAACCAGCGGAAGGAACCAGCCGCCCCTTCAGCCCGTCACACCGGCAACCCCCTCGCGAGGGCATTGGGACCGGACAACGTGAGCGGAGCCGAAGGAGTAGAACGGTGAGCACCGAGGAGACCGACACCCCGCAGACCCCCGACGACGACCATCCGCAGCCGCGTCGGCGTTCCCGGCTGGCCGTCGTATCGGTGGCGGCCGCGGTGCTGGTCGCCGGTGGCGGCGGCGCCTACTGGGCCTCGACCGCGGCGAACGGCGGCGGCTCCCAGGGCTCGGCGGGCCGGGACGGATCACCCCGGCCCCTCGCACTGGACGCGTACGCCGCCCCGGCGGGGAACAGCGGTAACGGCGGGCGCGACGGCATCGCGGTCGGCGAGCCCGATCCGCACGGCGGCGGCCGCTACGTGGTCGACGGAAAGCTGCCGGACGGGCCCGACGAGGCACCCGTCTACCGGACCGACGCCAAGGTCGCCAAGGCCGACGTGGAGCGGCTGGCGAAGGCCCTGGACGTCTCCGGCAGCCCCCGCGACGACCACGGCAACTGGAAGGTCGGCGGTACGAAGGACGGCGGGGGCCCGGTGCTGCGGGTGAGCCAGAAGGGCCCGGGCAGCTGGTCGTACTCCCGCTTCGGGACGCCGGGCGGCGACACCTGTGTGCACCCGCCGGGCGCGGGGCCGAAAACCACCGACGACGAGCGCTGCCCGACCTACCGCGAGGGCGACAACAAGAACGACAAGGCCGAGAAGGCCGAGAAGGCCGGCCGGAGCGACAAGGCCGTGTCCGAGGAGAAGGCCAAGCGCACGGCCGAGCCGGTGCTGAAGGCGCTCGGGCTGACGGAGGCGAAGCTCGACGCGAGCGGCCGCTACGGCGCCGTGCGCATGGTGAACGCGGACCCGGTGCTGGACAAGCTGCCCGCCCAGGGCTGGACGACCAGCCTCCAGGTGGGCGCGGACGGCCAGCTGACCGGCGGGAACGGCGCGCTGTCGGCGCCCAAGGAGGGCGACAGCTATCCGCTGATCAGCGCGGAGCAGGCGCTGAAGAAGCTGAACGCCACGGCCCCCAGGAGCGGCCCGGACGGGTCCAAGAAGGTGACCGTGAAGTCGGTGACCTTCGGTCTTGCCGCGCACTCCGTGGACGGGCAGCGGGCGCTGGTGCCGTCGTGGATCTTCAAGACGGAGCCGACCGGGGCGAACGGCGTCGCGGCGACCCTCCCCTACCCGGCCGTGAAGCCGGAGTTCATCAAGAAGAAGGCCGCCCCGGGACAGGGCAAGAAGCACAGTGAGCCGGGCACCCCAGGCCGCGGCTCCAAGACCGACGACATCACCTCGTACAGCGCGGACGGCAAGACCCTGACGCTGCGCTTCTGGGGCGGGGTGTGCAACACGTACTCGGTCTCCGCCGACGAGACGGCCAAGCGGATCACGGTCGAGATCAAGAGCAAGCCGAAGCGTCCGGGCCAGGCGTGCATCCTCATGGCCAAGGAGATGACCAAGAAGGTCACGCTCGACAAGGCGCTGGACGGCCGTGAGGTCGTGGACAAGGCCACGGGCGAGAAGGTCCCGGCCGCGAAGAAGTAGGCGGCAGCCCCTCACACGCCGGAGGCGGCGGGTCCGGATGGACCCGCCGCCTCCGTATGTAGTTGTCCGCGCCTCAGCTGAAGGAGTCGCCGCAGGCGCAGGAACCCGTGGCGTTCGGGTTGTCGATCGTGAAGCCCTGCTTCTCGATGGTGTCGACGAAGTCGATCGAGGCACCGCCCAGGTACGGGGCGCTCATCCGGTCGGTCACGACCTTGACGCCGTCGAAGTCCTTGACGACGTCGCCGTCGAGCGAACGCTCGTCGAAGAAGAGCTGGTAGCGCAGGCCGGAGCAGCCACCGGGCTGGACGGCGACGCGCAGCGCGAGGTCGTCGCGGCCCTCCTGCTCCAGCAGGCTCTTGACCTTCGACGCGGCGGCGTCGGACAGGATGATGCCCTCGCTCGCGGTGGTCTCGTCCTGAACGGTCATCTGCTTCTCTCCCGGGTCGTACGGACTGCTTGCCGTCGGCACCAACCAACGGCGCCCCGGATTCATTCCGGGCCCAGCGCATGTTCCTGGGTCTCATGCTCGCACACGGGGCGCGCGGGCCGTAATGCGTCACATCGACGCGATGCCCATCGTCAATCTGACGTGAAGCAGCTATGATAGATAGCGTCAAATTGACGATTAGGGTTCCGAGTGAAGAAAGAAGGGTGCGTGCAGTGACCACCGCCCAGCCCCTCGACGTCCAGCCGACCCCGCTCGCGCTGCTCCTCCTCGGCCGTGACGCCGACCCCCGCAGCGAGCGCGGTGTGGAGTGCCCCGGCGACCTCCCCGCGCCCTCCGACCCGGATCTGGTGGCCCGGGCCCGCGCGGCCAAGGAGAAGCTCGGCGACAAGGTCTTCGTGCTCGGCCACCACTACCAGCGCGACGAGGTCATCGAGTTCGCCGATGTCACCGGTGACTCCTTCAAGCTGGCCAGGGACGCGGCCGCCCGGCCGGACGCGGAGTACATCGTCTTCTGCGGTGTGCACTTCATGGCGGAATCCGCCGACATCCTGACCGGCGACGGTCAGCAGGTCGTCCTGCCCGACCTGGCGGCGGGCTGCTCGATGGCCGACATGGCCACCGCCGAGCAGGTCGCCGAGTGCTGGGACGTGCTGACCGAGGCGGGCGTCGCGGAGACGACGGTGCCGGTGTCGTACATGAACTCCTCCGCCGACATCAAGGCCTTCACCGGCCGCCACGGCGGCACGATCTGTACGTCCTCCAACGCGCGCCGCGCCCTGGACTGGGCCTTCGAACAGGGCGAGAAGGTGCTCTTCCTGCCCGATCAGCACCTGGGCCGCAACACCGCGGTGCGGGACATGGGCATGTCGCTGGACGACTGCGTCGTCTACAACCCGCACAAGCCAGGCGGCGGGCTGACCGCCGAGCAGCTGCGCGCCGCCAAGATGATCCTGTGGCGCGGCCACTGCTCCGTGCACGGCCGCTTCTCGCTGGAGTCCGTGCGCGACGTCCGCGAGCGCATACCGGGCGTCAACGTGCTGGTGCACCCCGAGTGCAAGCACGAGGTCGTCGCGGCGGCCGACCTCGTCGGCTCGACCGAGTACATCATCAAGACCCTCGAAGCCGCCCCGCCCGGCAGCAAGTGGGCCATCGGCACCGAGCTGAACCTCGTCCGGCGGCTGGCGAACCGATTCGCCGCCGAGGACAAGGAGATCGTCTTCCTCGACAAGACGGTGTGCTTCTGCTCGACCATGAACCGGATCGACCTCCCGCACCTGGTCTGGGCCCTGGAGTCGCTGGTCGCGGGCAAGGTCGTGAACCGCATCCAGGTGGACGCGGAAACGGAAGCCCACGCCAAGGCCGCCCTGGAGCGGATGCTGGCGCTCCCGTAGCCCTCCTCTGGTTCCGGGCGCTCGGACTGCACTCCCTGATGAGCATCGAGCTGTGCAGACGGCTGGAGGAGTTCCCCGCCGGATGACGGCGGGCACCCGCCCGGGGGTCACGCCCCCGGGCGGACCAGGCCCGTCTCGTACGCGATGACCACCAGCTGGGCGCGGTCCCGGGCGCCCAGCTTGGCCATCGCCCGGTTGACGTGCGTCTTCACGGTCAGCGGGCTGACCGCCAGCCGGGTGGCGATCTCGTCGTTGGGGTGGCCGCCCGCGACCTGGACCAGCACCTCGCGCTCGCGCCCTGTGAGGGCGTCCAGCCGGGCGGCGTCGTACGCGGCATCGCCGGAGCCCGGGGTGCCCTGGGCCAGGAAGCGGGCGATCAGGCCCTTGGTGGCGGCCGGGGAGAGCAGCGCCTCGCCCGCGGCCGAGATGCGGATGGCGGCGAGGAGTTCGCCGGGTTCGGCGCCCTTGCCGAGGAAGCCGCTCGCCCCGGCGCGCAGCGAGTCCACCACGTACTCGTCGACCTCGAAGGTGGTCAGCATCACCACCCGGACGTCGGCGAGCAGCGGATCCTCGCTGATCATGCGGGTGGCGGCGAGCCCGTCCGTACCGGGCATGCGGATGTCCATCAGCACCACGTCGGCGCCCTTGGCCCGCACGATCTCGACCGCCTCCGCGCCGTCCGACGCCTCCCCCACCACCTCCATGTCGGGTTCGGAGTCCACCAGCACCCGGAACGCGCTGCGCAGCAGCGTCTGGTCGTCGGCGAGCAACACCTTGATCGTCACGATTCCCCTCCCCTGCGGGTCTGCAGGGGAAGTGTCGCCCGCACCTGGAAGCCGCCCTCGGGGCGGGGTCCCGCCTCGCAGGTGCCGCGCAGCGCGGTGACCCGCTCCCGCATCCCCAGCAGCCCGTGTCCGCCGCCCTCGTCGTCGGACGGGGTGCCGACGCCGTCATCCCGCACCGTGATCTCCAGCGCGCCGTCCGTGCGCACGATGCGCACCTCGGCCCTCACCTCGGGCCCGGCGTGCTTGTGCACATTGGTCAGCGCCTCCTGCACGACCCGGTACGCGGTGAGGTCCACCGAACCGGCGAGCGCCCCGAGGCCGCCCCGCGGGTGCGCCTCGACGTCGACCCGCATCCCGGCCCGTACGAAGCCGTCCACCAGCTGGTCGAGGACGCCGAGCCCCGGTGCGGGCTCGGTGGGGGCTGCGGGGTCGCCGTACTGCCGCAGCAGGCCGACGGTGGCGCGCAGCTCGTCCAGCGCCGAGCGGCTGGCCTGGCGTACGTGCGCGAGCGCCTCCTTGGCCTGGTCCGGGCGGTTGTCCATGACGTGCGAGGCGACCCCGGCCTGCACGTTGACCAGCGCGATGTGGTGCGCGACGACGTCGTGCAGCTCACGGGCGATCCGCAGCCGCTCCTCGGCGACCCGGCGCCTGGCCTCCTCCTCGCGGGTGCGTTCGGCCCGCTCGGCCCGCTCCTCGATCGCTGCGATGAAGGCGCGGCGGCTGCGGACGGCGTCGCCCACGGCGGCGGCGAGCCCGGTCCAGGCGAAGATGCCCCAGTTCTCCTGCGCGTACCAGGGGGTCAGCCCGAAGAGCATCCCGGTGCCGGTGAGCAGCGCGGCCGTGGCGGCGCCGATCCGCCAGGTGGTATGCCGGTCGGTGCGCGCGGCGACGGTGTAGAGCGCGACCACGACCCCGAAGACGATCGAGGTGCGCGGCGGGCCCTCGTCGTTGGTGACGATCTCGATGACGCTTATCGCGCAGGTGAACGCCAGCACCGCGCGCGGCAGGTCGCGGCGCAGCACGAGCGACGCCGAGGTGAGGGTGGCCAGCAGCACGAAGAAGACACCGATGGGCCGGTGCTCGCGCAGATGCGGGTTGGACGCCGCGCCGATGAGGATCAGCGCGAGGCAGCAGGCGGCCACGAGGGTGTCCAGGGCGCGTGGATGGGCGGCCAGCCAGCGGTACGGACGGGCCAGGCCCGGCCCGACGGCGAGGGGAGTCACGGGATCCAACGGTAGACGCCGCGCCGCACCGCTTCGGAAGCGTCCCGTCCCCGTCCGCCGTACGGCGTCGCTGGTATCCGCGGTGAGCTGGGCTGTGGCCTGGGACGACGCACGGTCTGCGGGCACGGCGGTCAGCCCGGGATGAGGCCGTCGTCCTTGAGCATCGCCTTGACTTCCTCAAGGGTCGCCTCCGGGGCGGGAAGGATCAGCCCCGAGGGCTCCAGCGCGTCGACGGGCAGCGGCTCGCCCGCCGAGCGCACCGCGTCGAGGAGCGCACCGAGGGTGCGCCGGAAGGCGTCGTGGTCGCCGCTCTCGATGGCGGCGAGCAGTTCGTCGTCCAGCGTGTTGAGCCGGGGCAGATGGCTGTCGTCCACCTGCACCTGCCCCTCCCCCATGATCCGTACGATCATGACGACCTCCTTGGGACGTCGGTACGTCGTGGGGCCTCGCCCGGGTGAGGGGCGGCGGCTACTGCTTGTCGAACTTGTGCTGGCCCTGGGACTGCTGCGACGAGTCCTGCTGGCCGCCCTCGATGGCCGCCTGCGAGCCGCCGCCCGCCAGCTCGGCCTTCATCCGCTGGAGCTCCAGCTCGACGTCCGTACCGCCGGAGATCCGGTCCAGCTCGGCCGCGATGTCGTCCTTGGCCATCCCGGACTGGTCGTCCAGCGCACCGGAGGCCAGCAGCTCGTCGATCGCCCCCGCGCGGGCCTGGAGCTGCGCGGTCTTGTCCTCGGCGCGCTGGATCGCCATGCCGACGTCGCCCATCTCCTCGGAGATGCCGGAGAACGCCTCGCCGATCCGGGTCTGCGCCTGGGCCGCGGTGTAGGTGGCCTTGATGGTCTCCTTGCGGGTGCGGAACGCGTCGACCTTGGCCTGGAGCCGCTGCGCGGCCAGGGTCAGCTTCTCCTCCTCGCCCTGGAGCGTCTGGTGCTGCGTCTCCAGGTCGGTGACCTGCTGCTGGAGCGCGGCACGACGGGACAGCGCCTCGCGCGCCAGGTCCTCCCGGCCGAGCGCGAGCGCCTTGCGGCCCTGGTCCTCCAGCTTGGTGGACTGGCCCTGCAACTGGTTCAGCTGAAGCTCCAGGCGCTTACGGGACGTGGCCACGTCGGCCACCCCGCGCCGGACCTTCTGGAGCAGCTCCAGTTGCTTCTGGTACGAGTAGTCAAGGGTCTCGCGCGGGTCCTCGGCCCGGTCCAGGGCCTTGTTGGCCTTCGCGCGGAAGAGCATCCCCATACGCTTCATGACACCGCTCATGGGCCTCGCGCGCCCCCTTCTTACGGACTTGTGACACCGGCACACCCAACAGACCCAGCCTACGGGCCCTGCTTCCATTACCGCACTGTTCCGCCCGTCTCGCGCTCCTCCTCCAGGACGATCGCGGTCCGGGCGCCTCCGGCGCAGGGAGGACAGGAACCTGTCCGTGTTGTCCGGGTTGGCCGCGGTTCACCGTGGCTCACGGCGGAAAGCGGTTGCCCGATCTTTCCCCCTGACGCTGGGGCCCACACCCGTGAACCCGTACCCTTGGGCTTTGTGTTCCGAAGCCGTTCCAAGGATGAGCAGGCCGCCGCCGCCAAGGTGACCGCGGACCAGCCGCAGCAGACCCGAGACCCGCAGGCGCCCAAGGGCCGCCCCACGCCCAAGCGCAGCGCCGCCCAGTCGCAGCGCCGCAGCCTGGCCAATACGCCGACGACCCGCAAGGAGGCCAGCAAGCGGCAGCGGGAAGCCCGCCGCTCCGACCTGGCCCGTCAGCGCGAGGCGCTGGCCGGTGGCGACGAGCGCTACCTCCCGGCCCGCGACAAGGGCCCGGTGCGCCGGTTCGCCCGTGACTTCGTGGACTCGCGGTTCGTCATCGCCGAGTTCTTCCTGCCGCTCGCCGTGCTGATCATGGTGCTCAGCATGATCCAGGCGGGGGCCATGCAGAGCTATGTGCTGCTGCTGTGGATGGTCGTCATCGTGCTGATCGTCCTGAACTCGTTCGTGATCGCCTTCCAGCTCAAGCGGCAGCTGCGCCAGAAGTTCCCGGACGAGAACCTGCGGGGCGTCGTCGCGTACGCCCTCATGCGCACCCTCCAGATGCGCCGGCTGCGCCTGCCCAAGCCGCAGGTCAAGCGCGGAGAGCGGCCCTGAGCGGGACCTCCGGCTTCGCCGGTGGGGCCGCCGGATGGCTCGGCGGCCTCGGAAGCTTACGGAACACGGTCCGGCAGGCCCTGGTCGCCCATCAGCTCGATGAGCAGATCACCTCGCGGTTCCGGTTCGACCAGCGCCTCAAGGTCCTCGACGTCGGCGTCGGCCAGGGCACCCAGGCGCTCCGATTAGCCCGCGCGGGCCATGAGGTGACGGGCCTCGAATCCGATCCGGCCATGCTGGAGGCGGCCCGTACCGCCCTCGCCGACGAACCCGAGGGCATCCGCGCACGGGTGCGGCTGCTGGAGGGCGACGGCCGCGACACCGGGGCGCAGTTCCTGCCCGGCGCCTTCGACGTGGTGCTGTGCCACGGCGTGCTCATGTACGTCGACGAGCCCGACCCGCTGCTCGCCGGGCTGGCCCGGGTCCTCGCCCCCGGCGGCCTCCTCTCCCTCCTGGTCCGCAACGCCGACGCGCTCGCCATGCGGCCGGGGCTGGCCGGTGACTGGACCACCGCGGTCAGCTCGTTCGACACTCCCACGTACACCAACCGGCTCGGGCTCCAGGTGCGCGCCGACCGGCGCGAGGAGCTGACCACCACGCTCACCGCGATCGGGGCGCCGCTGCACGCCTGGTACGGGGTGCGGGTCTTCACCGACCAGGCCCCCGACACCGCCGAGCCCCCGCCCTCCCCCGAATGGGACCACCTGCTGACCGCCGAGGAGCGGGCCGGGCGCACCGATCCGTACCGCGCGGTGGCGGCGCTGCTGCACCTGTGCGGGGTGCGCGGCGGAGGCTGACTTCCCCCTTTGACTCCGGTGACTCCGGAGCGGGGCCCGCACGGCGGACCGTGCGGGCCCCGCTCCGTATCCGGCTGCTCCACCTACTCCGCGTTCAGGCTCATCGGGCCGTAGATCTTCGACCCGTCCTCGAAGAGCGTGACCTGTTCCGCCCCGCCCTCCAGGAGCGCCTTCCACTCCTCACCGATCCACGACTCGGCGTCCCCCTGGGTCGGGAACTCCTCGGGCTGCACCGCGGGCTCCGTCTCCGTCCCGTCGGACTTCTCGAACCGCCACGTCCAGGCCATGTTCGCCTCCTCCATCCCACCGGTCCACACGTGATGTCTGCCCGCAGCCTAGGCGACTGATCACTCCGTACGGCTCCGAACGGATCGGTACGCCTGCGCGGAGGGTGACCCGGCGCGCCCGGCCCACGCGGACGCGAGACGATCGGGGCGTGGAACTCACTCTTCTGGGCACCGGGGCCCCCGACGGGCTGCCGCGCCACGGCTGCCCCTGCGCGGCCTGCGCCACCGCCGTCGGCGACGAGGCGCGGGCGGCGACGGCACTCCTGATCGACGGCTCGCTGCTCCTCGACCTCACTCCTGGCGCCGCCTTCGCGGCGGCGCGGGCCGGGTACTCGCTGGTCGGGGTGCGGCAGGTGCTGCTGTCCCATCCGCACGCGGGCCCCGCCGTCGAGTTCCCGGCCGGGCTCCCGGCGCCGGGACGGGTGCCGGACGGCCGCGAGCTGTCCCTGATCAGCGGGCACCGGGTGCGGGCGATGGCGCTGGACTCGCCCGGTACGGGGTACGAGGTGACCGGACCCGACGGCACCCGGCTGCTGTACCTGCCGCCGGGCGGCGCCCCGTCCGGGCTGTCCGCCCCGCCCGACCCGTCCGAGCCGTACGCCATGGTGGTGCTCGACGTACTCGGCCGACCGGACGCGCTGGCCCGGCTCCGGGCGTCCGGCGCCGTGGGGGCCACCACCGATGTGGTGGCCGTCCACGTCGACCACACCGTGCCGCCCGGCGCCGAGCTGCACCGCCGCCTCGCCACGGCGGGCGCGCGGACCGTACCGGACGGCAAGACGCTGATCGTCGGCGAGTACCACGAGGTGCCGGACCTGCCGCGGCGCACGCTCGTGCTGGGCGGGGCGCGGTCCGGCAAGTCGCTCGAAGCGGAACGTCGGCTGGCCGCCTTCCCCGACGTGCTGTACGTCGCGACCGGCGGCACCCGGGACGGCGACCGGGAGTGGGCCGCCCGCATCGCCGCCCACCGCGACCGGCGGCCCGGCTCGTGGCGCACCGCCGAGACCTGCGACCTGGTGCCGCTGCTGGCGGAGGACGGCCCTCCGCTGCTGATCGACTGTCTGGCGCTGTGGCTCACCGACGCGATGGACGCGGTCGGCGCCTGGGACGACGAGAAGTGGACCCACGGCGGTGAACGCGCCCTCCACGAGCGGGTCGCGGCGCTCGTCGCGGCGGTGCGGGGGACGGGGCGGACGGTGGTGGCCGTCAGCAACGAGGTCGGCGCCGGGGTGGTCCCCGCGACCGCCGCGGGACGCCGCTTCCGGGACGAACTGGGGCGACTGAACGCGGGGTTCGCGGGCGAGTGCGAGCAGGTCCTGCTGGTGGTAGCGGGCCAACCCCTCCCCCTGCGCGGCTGAGCCCGGGGGGCCGGGAGCGGGCGCTCGGCGTCGATCCACAGGTCGCGGCGTCCCAACACCGCACGGCCGGTAGGGTTCGGGGCGTGAGCAGTGGCCTGAATCTCGATGACTTCGTGGACCTGATCGAGCGCCCCGACGGGGGCATCCGGCGTGACGCCGAGGAGCGGCGGGAGCGGCTGGTGCCGCCGCCCGGGTCGCTCGGGCGGCTGGACGAGCTGGGCGAGTGGCTGGCCGCCGCTCAGCAGCAGGTGCCGGTCAAGCCCGTCGAGCGCCCCCGGGTCGTGCTGTTCGCGGGCGACCACGGGGTCGCGGAACTCGGCGTCTCCGCGCGCCCCGCGGGAAGCGCCCACCGGCTCGTGCGCGCCGTGGTCGACGGCGAGAGCACCGTCGCCGTGCTCGCGCGCCGCTTCGGCGTGCCCGTCCGCGTGGTCGACATGGCGCTGGACTGCGACCCCGACGAGCTGCCCGGGGAGGTCGCCCGGCACCGGGTGCGCCGGGGTTCGGGGCGGCTGGACGTCGAGGACGCGCTGACGGCCGAGGAGGCCGAGGAGGCGTTCCGTACCGGGATGGCCATCGCCGACGAGGAAGCGGACGCGGGGACGGACCTCCTGGTGCTGGGCGACCTCAGCGTCGGCGGCACCACCGCCGCGGCCACGCTGACGGCCGCGCTGTGCGGTACGGACGCGTCCGTGGTGACCGGGCGCGGCGGGGCCGGGATCGACGACCTGGCGTGGATGCGCAAGTGCGCGGCGATCCGCGACGGGTTGCGCCGGGCCCGCCCGGTCCTCGGCGACCAGCTCCAGCTGCTGGCCACGGTCGGCGGCGCGGACCTCACCGCGATCACCGGCTTTCTGCTCCAGAGCGCGGTGCGCCGCACCCCGGTGATCCTGGACGGCGTCGTCTCGGCGGCCTGTGCCCTGGCCGCGCAGCGGGTGGCGTTCCGGGCGCCGGACTGGTGGCTGGCGGGTCAGGCCAGCGGCGAACCGGCGCAGGAGAAGGCGCTCGACCGGATCGCGCTCACCCCGCTGCTCGACCACGGGGTCACGGTGGGCGAGGGCGCGGGGGCGCTGCTGGCGCTGCCGCTGGTGCAGGCGGCCGCGGCGCTCGCGGGGGAACTGCCCGAGAAGGAAAACGACTGACGGACCGTCAGGATGGTTCGGAGAAGCCGCCGATCCAGTCCTGGAGTCGCCGCCGCACTCCGTTCCAGCGGGCGTCGTGGCGGTCGGCCCGGCGCCGGGCCCGGGCGCGCGTCCGGGGCCGGCGGCGGTAGACGCGGCGCGCCCACGGCGATCCGGGGCGCGCCAGCCGTACGGCGCCGATGAGCGCGACCAGCGGCACCAGCACCCCGATCACCGCGATCCGCAGCTTGCCCTTGAGCAGGGCCAGTACGGCGAAGGCGAAGTTGACGGAGACCTCAGCGACCACCGCGCCGCGGTCGCTGCGTTCGGCGGCCGACACCTCGTTCACCCCGAACGGCAGGAAGCCGCTGAGCACCAGGCCGACCAGGGCCGCGGTGACCACGACGACCTCGACGCTCTGCCGTCCCTGCTCGGTCCAGTAGACGTCGTGCAGGTGGAGGATCAGCGCGAACTCGTCCAGCACCAGCCCCGCACCGACGCCGAAGAGCACCGCCGAGATGGCCGCCCCCACCCCGTGCCGCGCGCTCGCGACCGCGCCGAAGCCGCCGATGACGGTCAGGATCACGCCGGGCACCACATGGTGCACATGCACCCCGCCGGAGGCGACGTCACGGAACGGGCCCTTGCCCGCCCTGATCAGCCGGGTGATGGTGCGCGCGACCACGAACGACAGGAGGAACGAGGCCAGCGCGAGGAGCAGCGGCAGCTTGCCGGGTTCGGCGATGTTGCGTTCCCACCAATGGCCCATGGCCCGTCAGGGTCGCGCGATACCCTGCGGCGCGATGGACACCACGCCGGAGCAGTCCCCCGACCGCCAGCCGGACCCGGACCCGGAGCAGCCGCCGGAACCGGACCCGGAGATACCGCCGCGCCCCGGCGCGGAGGTACCGCCGCGCCCCGCGCACCCGCCACGGGCCTCCCTCGACGACGGCCTCCGCTTCGCCTTCGGCACGCTCACGGCGCTGCCCGTACGGGTGGCGCGCTGGGATCGTGAGGCGGCGCGCGTCGGCATGCTGTGCGCCCTGCCGGTCGGGCTGACGGTCGGGCTGTGCGCGGCAGCGGTGGGCGGAGTGCTGCTGTTCCTCGGCGCCGGGCCGCTGCTCGCGGCGGTCGCCACCGCCGCAGTACCCGCCGTACTGACCCGCGGGCTGCATCTCGACGGGCTCGCGGACACCGCGGACGGCCTCGGCAGCGGCAAGCCATCGGACGACGCGCTGCGGATCATGAAGCGGTCGGACATCGGCCCGTTCGGCGTGATCACCCTGCTGTTCGTGCTGCTCGCGCAGGTGGCGGCGCTGGCCGAGCTGTACGGGGAGAGCTGGACGCGCGGCGCGGTGGCGGCGGCCGCGGCGGGGCTGGTCGCCCGGTGCGCCCTGACGCTCGCGGCCCGCCAGGGGATGCCCGCGGCCCGTCCGGAGGGGCTGGGCGCCGCGGTCGCGGGGGTGGTGCCGCCGCGGGCGGCCGTGGCCGCGGCCGCGCTGGCCGTCCTCGCGTGCGCGGGGGCGGGCGCGCTGGTCGATGTGTACGCCATGCCGGTCCACGGGCTGGCGGCGCTGGCCGGGCTCGCCGCCGCCGATCTGCTGTCGCGCCACTGCGTACGCCGCTTCGACGGCGTGACGGGTGACGTCTTCGGCGCCCTCGCCGAAACCGCGGCCACGGCGGCCCTGCTGGTGCTCACCTTCGGCTGACGGGCCCCCGGGGCGTGCCGCGCGGCGGAATAAGCTGGGCGCGCGGCTGACCATCCGGTGTCGGCCGGCGAACTACCGGAAGAGGGACCCGACCACTGTGACTGCACTGACTCTCAGCACCTCCTCCGCCGCGTCGCTGCGCGCGGATGCCGTTGTCGTCGGCGTGGCGAAGGGGGCCAAGGGCCCCGTCATCGCCCCGGGCGCCGAGACCGTGGACAAGGCGTTCGGGGGGAAGCTCGCCACCGTTCTGGAGACGCTCGGCGCGACCGGCGCCGAGGGTGAGGTGACCAAGCTGCCCGCCGCGTCCGGGCTCAAGGCCCCGGTCGTGCTGGCGGTCGGCCTGGGCGAGGCCCCGGCGAAGGGCGACGGGTTCGACGCCGAGGCGCTGCGCCGCGCCGCGGGCGCGGCCGCCCGGGCGCTGGCGGGGTCGAAGAAGGGCGCGTTCGCGCTGCCGGTCGAGGACGCGGCGGCCGCGGCCGCGGTCGCCGAGGGCGCGCTGCTCGGGGCGTACGCGTACGACAAGAACAACAGCGACGGCTCGAAGAACGGCAAGGACGCCAAGGACACCAAGGGCGACAAGGACAAGAAGAACAACGGTCCGCTCGCCGAGGTGGCCCTGCTCGGCGGCAAGCCGCGCGACAAGGCGTACAAGGCGGCGGCCGAGCGCGCCACGGCGCTGGCCGCCGAGGTCAACCGGGCCCGCGACCTGATCAACACCCCGTCCAACGTGCTCGACCCGGCCTCGTTCGCGGCGGCCGCGGTGACCGCGGCCAAGGAGCACGGGCTGAAGACGGAGGTGCTGGACGAGAAGGCCCTCACCAAGGGCGGGTACGGCGGCATCCTGGGCGTCGGCCAGGGTTCGGAGGCCCCGCCGCGGCTGGTGCGGATCGCGTACACCCACCCCAAGGCGGAGAAGACGCTCGCGCTGGTCGGCAAGGGCATCACCTACGACTCGGGCGGCATCTCGCTGAAGCCGGCCGGTCACAACGAGACCATGAAGTGCGACATGAGCGGCGCGGCCGCGGTGTTCGCCGCGGTGGTGGCGGCGGCCAAGCTCGGCCTGCGGGTCAATGTGACCGGCTGGCTGGCGCTGGCCGAGAACATGCCGTCGGGTTCGGCGACCCGTCCCGGCGACGTGCTGTCGATGTACAGCGGCAAGACGGTCGAGGTGCTGAACACCGACGCCGAGGGCCGCCTCGTCCTCGCCGACGCGCTGACCCGCGCGTGCGAGGAGAAGCCGGACGCGATCGTGGACGTGGCGACGCTGACCGGTGCCATGGTGCTGGCGCTGGGCAACCGCACGTTCGGGATCATGTCGAACGACGAGGCGTTCCGCACCGCGCTGCACGAGATCGCGGACGAGGTGGGCGAGGCGTCCTGGCCGATGCCGCTGCCCGCCGACCTCCGCAAGAGCATCGAGTCCCCGGTCGCCGACCTGGCGAACATGGGCGAGCGCATGGGCGGCGGCCTGGTGGCCGGTATCTTCCTGAAGGAGTTCGTCGAGGACGGCATCGCCTGGGGTCACCTGGACATCGCGGGTCCCGCCTTCAACGAATCCGGTCCGTTCGGCTACACGCCCAAGGGCGGCACGGGCTCCGCGGTCCGCACCCTCGTGCGGCTGGCGGAGCGCACCGCCGACGGGGATCTAGGCTGAACCGCAGACCCCTATACCGGGTACCGCCGGGTAACCCCGGATCCCAGCTGATCCGGGGGCCGGAGATATCTCACACAGCGGCCCCGCGTCCCGCCTCCCGTCAACAAGTGCGAAGATGTTGTCTCGGCAGGACAGGGCCCCCACACCAGGGCTGCGAGCAAGATGCGGCCGAACAACCGCCGCCGCCCGGCCACCCACGGCCGGCCCGGCGCACCCATGCATGGAGGACGTGACGTGGCGAACGACGCCAGCACCGTTTTCGACCTAGTGATCCTCGGAGGCGGTAGCGGCGGTTACGCCGCTGCCCTGCGCGGAGCGCAGCTGGGTCTGGACGTCGCCCTGATCGAGAAGGACAAGCTGGGCGGCACCTGTCTGCACCGCGGCTGCATCCCGACGAAGGCTCTGCTGCACGCCGGTGAGCTCGCCGACCAGGCTCGTGAGGGCTCGGAATTCGGCGTGAAGACCACCTTCGAGGGCATCGACATCGATGGTGTGCACAAGTACAAGGACGGCGTGGTCTCGGGCCTGTACAAGGGGCTCCAGGGTCTGATCGCCTCCCGCAAGGTCACCTATGTGACGGGCGAGGGCCGGCTGTCCTCCCCGACCTCCGTCGATGTGAACGGCGAGCGCTACACCGGCCGCCACATCCTGCTCGCCACCGGTTCGGTGCCGAAGTCCCTGCCCGGCCTGGAGATCGACGGCGAGCGCGTCATCTCCTCGGACCACGCGCTGGTGCTGGACCGGGTTCCGAAGTCCGCGATCGTGCTGGGCGGCGGCGTCATCGGCGTCGAGTTCGCCTCCGCGTGGAAGTCCTTCGGGGCCGACGTCACCATCGTCGAGGCGCTTCCCCACCTCGTCCCGGTCGAGGACGAGAACAGCTCCAAGCTGCTGGAGCGCGCCTTCCGCAAGCGCGGCATCAACTTCTCCCTCGGCTCCCGCTTCTCGGGCGTCGAGAACACCGCCGACGGTGTCAAGGTCTCGCTGGAGAACGGCAAGACCTTCGAGGCCGAGGTGCTGCTCGTGGCCGTCGGCCGCGGCCCGGTCTCGCAGGGCCTCGGCTACGAGGAGGCCGGGGTCGCCATGGACCGCGGCTACGTCCTGGTCGACGAGTACATGCAGACCAACGTCGAGACCATCTCGGCCGTGGGCGACCTGGTCCCCACGCTCCAGCTCGCCCACGTCGGCTTCGCCGAGGGCATGCTGGTGGCCGAGCGTCTCGCCGGCCAGAACCCCGTTCCGGTCGACTACGACGGCGTGCCCCGGGTGACGTACTGCCACCCCGAGGTCGCCTCCGTCGGCATCACCGAGGCCAAGGCCAAGGAGCTGTACGGTGCGGACAAGGTCGTCGCCCTGAAGTACAACCTCGCGGGCAACGGCAAGAGCAAGATCCTCAAGACCACGGGCGAGATCAAGCTCGTCCAGGTCCGCGACGGTGCTGTCGTCGGCGTCCACATGGTCGGTGACCGCATGGGCGAGCAGGTCGGCGAGGCTCAGCTGATCTACAACTGGGAGGCGCTGCCCGCCGAGGTCGCGCAGCTCGTCCACGCCCACCCCACCCAGAACGAGGCGCTCGGCGAGGCCCACCTGGCGCTTGCCGGCAAGCCGCTGCACTCCCACGACTAGTAGTCCGAGCGCGCACCCCATTCCGTACAGATCGTTAAGGAGCACCCGAACACCATGGCGGTATCCGTAACCCTGCCGGCGCTCGGCGAGAGCGTGACCGAGGGCACCGTCACCCGCTGGCTCAAGGCCGAAGGTGAGCGCGTCGAGGCCGACGAGCCGCTGCTCGAGGTCTCGACCGACAAGGTCGACACCGAGATCCCGGCGCCCAGCGCCGGTGTGCTGACGTCCATCAAGGTGGCCGAGGACGAGACGGTCGAGGTCGGCGCCGAGCTGGCCGTCATCGACGACGGCGGCGCTGCCCCGGCCGAGGCCCCCGCCCCGGCCGCCGAGCCCGCTCCGGCGTCCCAGCCCGAGCCCGAGCCCGCTCCGGCCCCCGCCGCCGAGGCCCCGGCCCCGGCGGCCGCCCCGGCCGGTGGCGCCGAGGGCACCGACGTCGTCCTGCCCGCGCTGGGCGAGTCGGTGACCGAGGGCACCGTGACCCGTTGGCTGAAGGAGGTCGGTGAGTCGGTCGAGGCCGACGAGCCGCTGCTCGAGGTCTCCACCGACAAGGTCGACACCGAGATCCCGGCCCCGGCCGCGGGCACTCTGCTGGAGATCCTGGTCGGCGAGGACGAGACCGCCGAGGTCGGCGCCAAGCTCGCCGTGATCGGCGCCGCCGGTGCCGCTCCGGCCGCCGCGCCCGCCGAGGCCCCGGCCGCCCCCGCCCCGGCCCCCGAGCCGGTCAAGGAGGAGGCCCCGGCCCCCGCCCCGGCTCCGGAGCCCGCTCCGGCCCCGGCACCCGCCCCGGCCGCTCCGGCCCCGGCTCCGGCCGCCAAGGCCCCGTCGATCCCGGCTCCGTCCTCTCCCGAGGCCGAGGGCGCGTACGTGACCCCGCTGGTGCGCAAGCTCGCCGCGGAGAACGGCGTGGACCTGGGCACCGTCAAGGGCACCGGCGTCGGCGGCCGCATCCGCAAGCAGGACGTCATCGCCGCCGCCGAGGCCGCCAAGGCCGCGGCCCAGGCCCAGGCGCCGGCTCCGGCCGCCGCCGCGGCGCCGAAGGCCGCCAAGCAGGAGGTCTCCCCGCTGCGCGGCCAGACCATCAAGATGCCGCGGATGCGCAAGGTCATCGGCGACAACATGATGAAGGCCCTGCACGGCCAGGCCCAGCTGACCAGCGTGGTCGAGGTGGACGTCACCAAGGTCATGCGGCTGCGCGCCCAGGCCAAGGAGTCGTTCGCGCAGCGTGAGGGCGTCAAGCTCTCGCCGATGCCGTTCTTCGTGAAGGCCGCCGTCCAGGCGCTGAAGGCCCACCCGGCCGTCAACGCCCGGATCAACGACGACGACACGATCACGTACTTCGACGTGGAGAACGTCGGCATCGCGGTGGACGCCGAGAAGGGCCTGATGACCCCGGTCATCAAGGGCGCCGGTGACCTCAACATCGCCGGTATCTCCAAGAAGACGGCGGAGCTGGCGGGCAAGGTCCGCTCCAGCAAGATCAGCCCGGACGACATGTCCGGCGCCACCTTCACGATCAGCAACACCGGCTCGCGCGGTGCGCTGTTCGACACGGTCATCGTGCCCCCGAACCAGGTCGCCATCCTGGGCATCGGCGCGACCGTCAAGCGTCCGGTGGTCATCAACCACCCGGACCTGGGCGAGACCATCGCGGTGCGCGACATGACGTACCTGGCGCTCTCCTACGACCACCGCCTGGTGGACGGTGCCGACGCGGCCCGCTACCTGACCGCGGTCAAGGAGATCCTGGAGGCCGGCGAGTTCGAGGTCGAGCTGGGTCTCTGAGCCCCCTGTGGCAGACGGCCGCGCCCCGCACGGGCTTCCGTGCGGGGCGCGGCCCTTTGTCGTCCGGCCCCCCGCCGTGTCTTTCCCGCTCGGGACCGCGATGCTTCCGCTGCCTGGATAATGACTTCCGTTCACCTCTGGTTCCGAAGGAGCGCTCCCTATGATCCCGCCCGTCGTCCACTCGCTGCGCGAACAGATCCGCGAGCACATCGTGGAGGGGATCGTCAGCGGGCGGTGGAAGCCGGGCGAGCGGATCGTGGAGCGCCGTATCGCCACCGAGCTGGAGGTGAGCCAGACGCCCGTACGGGAGGCGCTGCGCGAGCTGGAGACGCTGCGGCTGATCGAATCCGCGCCGAACAAGGGCGTCCGGGTGCGGAACCTGACCGCGGCCGATCTGGAGGAGATCTATCCGGTGCGGGCCGGTCTGGAGCAGATCGCCGCCGAGCTGGCGGCGCCCCGGCTGGCCGAGGACACCTCGGCGCTGGAGCCCGAGGTGCGGGCGCTGTACGAGGCGGACCGCCGCGCCGACGGGGAGGCCCAGGTGCGGCACACCGTGGCCTTCCACCGGGAGCTGGTGCGGGCGTCGGGCAACAGCGTGCTGCTGCACACCTGGGAGTCGCTGGGCATCGAGATCTGGACGACGCTGTCGATCCGCTGGCTGGGCACCGTGCAGCAGTCGTACGCCGAGGAGCACCAGGCGGTCGTGGACGCGTTCCGGCGACGGGACCCACAGGTGGGCGAACTGGTCAAAGCGCATGTTCTCGGATGTGCACCGCGTGCCTGATTTCAAGGCACGGAATGCCAATTTCGCCGTACGGACAAGTTTTTCGCTTCATCTACTTTGATCGATCATCGATCAGAACTTACAGTCGATCGCATGACCGATCTCGCAAGCACGCAGCCGAGTGCGCTCGACCAGTTCCCCGACCGGGACCCCGAGGAGACCGCCGAGTGGGGCGCCTCGCTCGCGGCCGTCACCCAGGCCGCCGGGCCGCATCGCGCCTCGTACCTGATGCGCCGCACCCTGGAGCGCGCCGAGGGCGCCGGGCTTTCGCTGCCGCCGCTGCTGGAGTCGGACTACGTCAACACCATCCCGACCGCCGCGGAGCCCGCGTTCCCCGGTGACGAGGAGATGGAGCGCCGGATCACCGCCTGGAACCGGTGGAACGCGGCGGCGATGGTCACCCGCGGCAGCACGGACGGCCTCGGCGGCCACATCGCCACCTTCGCCTCCGCCGCCTGGCTCTACGAGACGGGCTTCCAGCACTTCTTCCGCGGCAAGGAGGCGGACGGCAGCGGCGACCAGCTCTACATCCAGGGCCACGCCTCCCCCGGCATCTACGCCCGCGCCTTCCTCGACGGCCGGCTGACCGAAGCGCACCTGGACAACTTCCGCCGCGAGGCGGGCGGCGACGGACTGCCCTCGTATCCGCATCCGCGCCGGATGCCGTGGCTGTGGGAGTTCCCCACCGTCTCGATGGGCCTCGGCCCGATCTCCGCGATCTACCAGGCCCGCTTCAACCGCTACCTCGCGGCCCGCGGCATCAAGGACACCGCCGGCTCCCACGTATGGGCCTTCCTCGGCGACGGCGAGATGGACGAGCCTGAGTCGACCGCCGCCCTCGCCCTCGCCGGGCGCGAGGGGCTGGACAACCTCACGTTCGTCATCAACTGCAACCTCCAGCGCCTCGACGGCCCGGTGCGCGCCAACTTCAAGATCGTGCAGGAGCTGGAGGCCCAGTTCCGCGCCGCCGGGTGGAACGTCGTCAAGTCGCTGTGGGGCTCCGCCTGGGACGAGCTGTTCGCGCTGGACACCTCCGGTGCGCTGGCCCGCCGGCTGCGCGAGGTGCCGGACGGCCAGTTCCAGACGTACGCGACCCGCGAGGCCGCTTACATCCGCGAGCACTTCTTCGGCTCCGACCCGGCCCTCGCCGAGCTGGCCAAGTCGCTGTCCGACGCCAAGCTGGCCGAGTGTTTCCACACCTCCCGCGCGGGCCACGAGCCCCGCAAGGTGTACGCGGCCTACCGCGCGGCCGTCGAGCACAAGGGCGCCCCGACCGTCGTCCTCGCCCAGACGGTCAAGGGCTACACGCTCGGCCCGACCTTCGAGTCGCGCAACGCGAACCACCAGATGAAGAAGCTGACCGGCAAGGAGTTCCGCGCCATGCGCGACCTCCTGGAGCTGCCCATCCCGGACAGCAAGCTGGACGAGTCGCTGGTCCCCTACGTCCACCCCGGCAAGGACTCCCCCGAGTTCCGCTACCTCCAGGAGCGCCGCGCCGAGCTCGGCGGCCCCGCCCCGGCCCGCAAGGTCCACGCCGTGGCCCTGCCCGAGCCCTCGGCCAAGCCGTTCGAGACCCTGGCCAAGGGCTCCGGCAGCCAGGAGATCGCCACGACCATGGCGTTCGTGCGCCTGGTCAAGGACCTGATGCGGGACAAGGAGACCGGCCGCCGCTGGGTGCCGATCGTGCCCGACGAGGCCCGTACGTTCGGCATGGAGTCGCTGTTCCCGACCGCCGGGATCTACTCCCCGCTCGGCCAGACCTACGACCCGGTCGACCGCGATCAGCTCCTGTACTACAAGGAGGCCGAGAACGGTCAGATCCTCAACGAGGGGATCACCGAGGCCGGTTCGATGGCCGACTTCACCGCCGCCGCCACGTCGTACGCGACGCACGGCGAGCCGATGATCCCCTTCTACATCTTCTACTCGATGTTCGGCTGGCAGCGCACCGCCGACCAGATGTGGGCGCTCGGCGACCAGCTCGGCCGCGGCTTCCTGATCGGCGCCACCGCGGGCCGCACCACCATGACCGGTGAGGGCCTCCAGCACGCGGACGGCCACTCGCACCTGATCGCCTCCACCAACCCGGCGGCGCTCGCCTACGACCCGGCGTTCGCGTACGAGGTCGGCGTGATCGTGCGGGACGGGCTGCGGCGGATGTACGGCCCGCAGGCCGAGGACGTCTTCTACTACCTCACGGTCTACAACGAGACCAAGGTGCAGCCGCCGATGCCGCAGCGCGAAGGCGTCGAGGAAGGCATCGTCAAGGGCCTGTACCGCTTCCAGGAGGCCGAGGCGCCCGCCGCCGACGCCCCCCGTATCCAGCTCCTCGCCTCCGGCACCGCCATCCACTGGGTGCTGGAGGCCCAGAAACTGCTCGCCGACGACTGGGGCGTGGCCGCCGACGTGTGGTCCGCCACCTCCTGGAGCGAGCTGCGCCGCGATGCCCTGTCCTGTGACGCGGCGCAGCTCAACGGCGAAGACCGGGTCCCGTACGTCACCCGTGCCCTGGCAGGCGCACCGGGCCCGGTCCTCGCTGTCAGCGACTGGATGCGGGCGGTCCCGGACCAGATCAGCCAGTGGGTCGAGCAGGACTGGTACTCGCTCGGCACCGACGGCTTCGGTCTGTCCGACACCCGCGAGGCGGCCCGCCGCCACTTCGGCGTGGACGTGCCGTCCATCGTGGTCACCGCGCTGGCCCGGCTCGCCAAGCAGGGCCTGGTCAAGGCCACGGCCCCGAAGGAAGCCGCCGAGCGCTACGGCATCTGAGCGCCTGAGCGCCCAGGGCGCCCCGAGCACCTGAGCGCTCGGGGCGCGCCGTCGCCCCGGCCCACCCGGCTCCCGCCCCTCCTCGCAGCCTCCGAACTGCGGGAAGGGGCGGGCTGGTGCGTATACCCCCCGGCGCCGCCCCGCGGCGCGGCATGATGGGGCGGTGCGTGCCGCCCGGCTGATCAAGATGGTGCTTCTCCTCCAGGCCCGGCCCTCGATGACGGGGGCCGAGCTGGCGCGTGAGCTGGAGGTCTCGGAGCGCACGGTGACGCGTGACGCCGCCGCGCTCTCCGAGGCCGGGGTCCCGGTGTACGCGGACCGCGGCCGGGCCGGTGGCTACCGGCTCATCGGCGGCTACCGCACCCGGCTGACCGGCCTCGGCCGCACCGAGGCCGAGGCGCTGTTCCTGTCCGGCGTGCCGTCCGCGCTGCGCGAGATGGGGCTCGCCGACGCCGCCTCCGCGGCCCGGCTGAAGGTCTCCGCCGCGCTCCTCCCCGAGCTGCGCGACGCCTCCCACACCGTGGCCCAGCGCTTCCACCTCGACGCTCCCGGATGGTGGCAGGAGCCCCAGACGCCCGCGCTGCTGCCGGACGTCGCCGACGCGGTGTGGGACGACCGGCGGCTCGCGGTCCGCTACCGCCGCCGGGACACGGAGGTGGACCGCGAGCTGGAGCCGTACGGGCTCGTCCTCAAGGCGGGCGTCTGGTACCTGGCGGCCCGCGTCCGTGCCTCCGGGGGCTCCCAGGCCGACTTCCGGGTCTACCGGGTGGACCGTCTCGCCGCGGTCGGGCCCGTGCCCGGGGAGGACCGTTTCCGGCGCGACGAAACGTTTGACCTGCCCGCCTTCTGGGACGAGCGGGCGGCCCAGTTCGCCCGCGCGATCCTCCGCGAGAAGATCACCGTGCGCCTCACCCCCGAGGGCGCCCGCGGCCTGCCGTACGCCACGGACCGCACTGCGGGCGAGGAGGCCGTACGGTCCGCCGGGGAGCCCGACGGGGAGGGGCGGATCACGGTGACCCTGCCGGTGGAGTCCGCCGAGGTCGCGTACGCCCAGCTGCTGTCCCTGGGCCCGGAGGCGGAGGTGCTGTCGCCGCCGGAGCTGCGGGAGCGGTTCGCGGTGGCCGCACGGCGCATGGCGGAGCGCTACGCCTAGCTACCGGTAGTCCGCGACGGTGCCCTCCTTGCCGCCGAAGACGACGTCACGGAAGTAGCCGGGCATGTCCGGCCGGGAGCCGTCGAGGTCGGTGAAGCCGTAGACCTTGGCGAGGTCGCCGCTGAAGACGGACTTCCCGTTCCAGCGCGCCCGTTCCGGGTCGGCGGCGAGCGCGGCGACCGCCCGCCCGACGAAGTGCGGGGTCTCGGCGATGGCGAAGTGCGGCTCCTTCTCCAGCGCGTCCCGCCAGTTCTCCTCGGTCACCCCGAAGTGGTCCAGCATCTGCTCGGAGCGCAGGAAGCCCGGAGAGACGCACACCGCCGTGCCGTCGTACTCCTTCAGCTCCTCGGCGAGCCCGAAGGCGGTGCGGATGGGGGCGTTCTTGGTGAGGTCGTAGAAGAGGTTCTCCCGGTAGGTCTTGTTGAACTCCTCGTTGCCGTCGGTCACCTCGATCACCAGGCCGCCCGGGTTCCGGACCAGCAGCGGCAGCGCGTAGTAGAGGGTGATCAGATGGGTCTCGACGCCGAGCCGGAGCATCCGCAGACCCCCGTCCAGGTCGTTCTCCCAGGTCTTCCCGCCGAACACGAGCAGGTGTTCGCCGCCCCAGACGTCGTTGACCAGGACGTCCAGCCGCCCCTGCTCACGGTCGACGCGCTCGATGAGCGCCCGCACCTGCTCCCGCTCCAGGTGATCGGTGGGCACCGCGATGCCCGTGCCGCCCGCCGCCGTGATCAGTTCCGCGGTCTCCTCGATGGTCTCCGTCGGCCGCCCGACCTCGCTGACCCGGTCCCGGGTGGTGCGGCCCGTCGCGTAGACGGTGGCGCCCGCCGCGCCCAGCTCGACCGCCATCGCCCGGCCAGCGCCGCGCGTCGCGCCCGCGACGAGGGCGATCGTGCCCGCCAGTGGCCTCTGTGTGCTCATGTGTGTGTCCCCTCACTGTGTCATTCGGCTGGAGACAGCGACCCTGACAGCGAATCCCGCCACCTTCTGTCGTCTTTGGGAAGCGGGCTTCAGGAGCGGCCCCGAGGGGCCGCTCCGCGTGCGCGCGGGCACATGGGGACAGATCCTGGTCCCGTGATGGTGACTCCTCCCCCTCCCAATGAAGGGGGCTTCTCACTCGGCCGCCGAGGCGACCTCATGACGGCCAAGCCCTGACCGGCACCAGAAGGCGCAACACAGAGTGTAACGGTTCGATCACGCTAGGCGATAATTGGGCCGTGGTTCCCCTGCGAAGGAGGGTGAATGGACGAGACGGAGTTCTGGGGGCTGGTCGACGGCGCTCGGGAGGCCGCCGACGGCGACCCCGAGGACCAGTCCGACCTGCTCGTCGAGCAGTTGTCACAGCTCGACCCGGACTCCGTGCTGGACTTCGCCCGGCACTTCGAGGCCCGCGCGAACCGGGCCTACCGCTGGGATCTGTGGGGCGCCGCCTCGGTACTGCTGGGCGGCGTCGGGGACGAGGACTTCGAGGCGTTCCGCTACTGGCTGATCGGCCAGGGCCGGGACGTCTTCGAGGGCGCGCTGCACGACCCGGACACCCTCGCCGAACTGCTGGAGGACTTCGACGAGCAGGTGGACGGCGACTGCGAGGACCTGGGGTTCGCGGCGGACGAGGCGTACGAGCAGCTCACCGGCGCGGTGCTGCCGGAGCTGGGGCTTCCGGCGCGGGCGGACGAGCCGATCGGCGCGACGGTCGACATCGAGGACGACGCGGCGCTGGCGGAGCGGTACCCCCGGCTCTGGCAGCGCTTCCGCGGCTGATCCGGCCGCGGGGTCACGCGGGCACGGGGTCGCGGGGTCACGGGGTGAGGGCGCGCCCCATCAGCACATCGTCCACGTAGACGCCGTCCAGCAGGAACTCCCCCGGCAGGACGCCCTCCACCGCGAACCCCTCCGACTCGTACAGCCGCCGCGCCGGGAGGTTGTGGCCGAGCACCCGCAGGGTGATCCGGCTCGCGCCCTGCCGCAGCGCCTCCTCGTACGCCGCGCTCAGCAGCGCCCGCGCGACGCCGCGGCCGCGCGCCGCGAGGTCCACCGCGAGCCCCTGTATCTGGCGGACGTGCGCGTTGCTGGCCAGCTGCGTCGGCGGGACGAGCCGCAGATACCCGACGGGGCACCCCTCCAGCTCGGCCACCATGACGTGCACGGGCCGGTTGCGGTGGGTGAAGAAGGCGTCGTACGGCGGCTCCGGGGCCGGGAGCACGGAGTGCAGCGTGGACCAGGTACGGCGCTCCAGCGCGACCAGCGCATGCTCGTCGTCGAGCACGGCGCGCCGGATGAAGGGCGCGGGCAGGGCGGACGGCTGGGGCGGGGCGGAGGGCTCGGACATGCTTGTCACTGTGCCACGCGCGCCTCGACGTCCGACATCCCCCGGAAGATCGGGGGCAGGATGGGGGCCATGCGCATCGCGGTCTCCGGTTCCACCGGGCTCATCGGCACGGCCCTCGTCAACTCCCTGCGCCGGGACGGCCACCAGGTCCTGCGTCTGGTGCGGCGAACTCCCCGCGAGGAGGCGGAGGTCGAATGGGATCCGCACCGGCAGTGGGTCGACACCGCGGGGCTGACGGGATGTGAGGCCGTCGTCCACCTCGCGGGCGCGGGCATCGGCGAGCACCGCTGGACCGAGGCGTACAAGAAGGAGCTGCGGGACAGCCGGGTGCTGGGCACGGCCGCCATCGCCGAGGCCGTGGCGTCACTCGACACGCCGCCACGGGTGCTGGTGAGTGGAAGCGCGGTGGGGTTCTACGGGGACACGGGGGAGCGCGCGGTGGATGAGAGCGCGCCCCCTGGGCACGGTTTCCTCCCGGATCTGTGCCAGGACTGGGAGGAGGCGACCGCCGCGGCGCAGGAGGCGGACGTCCGCACGGTGTTCGTCCGCAGCGGTCTGGTGATCGCGCCCGAGGGCGGGGCGTGGGGGCGGCTCTTCCCGCTGTTCAAGGCGGGGCTCGGCGGGCGGATGGGCAGCGGTCGGCAGTACTGGAGCTTCATCGCCCTGCACGACCACATCGCCGCGCTGCGCCACATCCTGGACACCGCCGACCTCAGCGGCCCCGTCAACCTCACCAGCCCCTCCCCCGTGACGAACCGTGAGATGACCGAGGCCATGGGCCGGGTGCTGCGCCGTCCGACGCTCCTCCATGTGCCCGCCCCGGCCCTGCGTATCGCGCTGGGCGAGATGTCCACGGACATCCTCGGCAGCGTGCGGGCCCTCCCCCGCAGGCTGCTGGACACCGGCTTCTCCTTCACCTACCCGCATGTGGACGAGGCCCTGAAGGCGGCGGTGGGCGGAGGCCGCTGAGGGGCCGTCGCCCCGGTCCTCGACGGGGCCTGAGGGCCCGTACGCGATCGGCGTGCGACCGTTGTGCGCCCATGCTCGGTCGATGCGCGTCTGTCATCGACCGTTTTTTTCCTTACCGTCGTGACCGTTCCGATCCGCTCCATCCCGAACCCGGGGAGGTCACATGCCCCAGCGCGCGCATCGCACGGACGTCGTCATCGTGGGAGCCGGACTCGCGGGGCTGGCCGCCGCCCAGTCGCTGACCGGCGCGGGGATGGAGGTCACGGTCCTGGAGGCCGCGCCCCGGGTCGGCGGCCGTATGACCACCGATACCGTCGACGGCTTCCGGCTGGACCGCACCGGACAGCTGGTCAACACCTCCTTCCCCGAGCTGCGGCACACCCCGGGGCTCGACGCGCTCGCCCTGCGCCCGTTCTCCCAAGGAGTGCTGGTGCACGGCGACGGCCGTACGCAGCGGATCGGCACGCCGCGCGGTCCCCGGAGCACAAGGGGCGCACTCACCACGGCGCGCGCTCTCGCGACCGCCGCCCGCGCGCCCCTGGGTGCCGGACTCGATCAGGCCCGACTCGGTGCCGCGCTCGGCAGGCTCGCCGCCCTGCCCGCGGACCGCCTCCTCGCCCGCCCCGACCGGCCGGTCCACGAGACCCTGGCGGGGCGGGGCCTTCCCGCTCGTACCGTCGAGAGCGTGCTGCGCCCGCTCCTCGTCTCGCTGCTGAGCGACCCGGGCCTGAACACCTCCAGCCGCTGCGCCGACCTGGCGCTGCGCGGCTACGCCCGCGGGCGGCTGTGCCTGCCCGCGGGCGGCGCGTCCACCGTCCCCGCCCTGCTGGCCGCCACGCTGCCGCCGGGGACCGTCCGTACCGGCGTACGGGCCACCTCGGCCGCCACCACCGCCGTGACCACCGCCGGACACGGCGAGATCCGCTGCCGTGCGGTGCTGGTGGCCACCGGGGCGCACGACGCCGCCGAACTCCTCCCCGGGCTGCGGCTGCCCGCCTTCCACCCGGTCACCGTGCTGCACCACACCGCCGACCAGCCGCCCCTGCGCGAACCCGCGCTGATCCTGGCGGCGGGCGGCCAGGGCCCCGTCGCCCACACCACGGTCGCCAGCGAGGTCGACCCCTCGCGCGCGCCGGACGGCCGGGTGCTGATCACCTCCACCGTGCTGGGCGCCGCCGCGGGCCTGCCGACCGCCGAACTCGACCGTCAGGCCCGGGCCCAGCTCGCCGCGGTCTACGGCTCCTCCACCGCCGACTGGGCCCTGCTGGCCGCCCACCACGACCCCCACGCGGTGCCCGCCATGCCCGCACCCCACGATCTGCGCCGCCCGGTGCGGCTGCTGTCCGGCCTGTACGTCTGCGGCGACCACCGCGACGCCAGCACCGTGCAGGGCGCCCTGGTCTCCGGCCGCCGCGCCGCCCGCGCGGTCCTCCACGACTTCGGCGCCACCCCCGACTCCGACACCCCGGCCCTCCCGGCCGCGGCGGCCTGACGGCCGGGAGGGAACACTAAGATCCGCGTCATGAGGTGATGACCCCGGGCGCACCGGTTTCCGCGAGGAGCACGGCCCGAGCCGCGCCCCAGCGCCCCTCCCGTGCGCCCCCCGGCCGCCCGTCATCCCTCCGTGCCCGATCGGATCCTCATGACCGACGAGACCTTCCTCGACCACGCCGCCGACCGGCTCGCCGCCCTGCCCGGCGTGCACGCCGTCGCCCTCGGCGGCTCGCGCGCCCAGCACACCCACACCCCGGACAGCGACTGGGACCTCGCCCTCTACTACCGCGACGGCTTCGACCCGGCCGATCTGCGCGCCGCCGGTTGGGAGGGCGAGGTGTCCGGCATCGGCGACTGGGGCGGCGGTGTCTTCAACGGCGGTGCCTGGCTCACCGTCGACGGCCGGCATGTCGACGTCCACTACCGCGACCTCGGTGCCGTCGAGCACGAACTCGCCGAGGCCCGGGAGGGCCGGTTCCACTGGGAGCCGCTGCTCTTCCACCTCGCGGGCATCCCCAGCTATCTCGTCGTCGCCGAACTCGCCCTCAACCAGGTGCTCCGCGGCACCCTGCCCCGCCCCGCCGGATACCCGGAAGCGCTGCGCGCGGCGGCGCCGCCGTTCTGGCGGGACCGGGCCGCGCTGACGCTCCGGTACGCCCGGGGCGCGTACGTCCCGCAGGGCCAGGTCACGGAGGTCGCGGGCGCGCTGGCCACCGCCGCGACGCAGACCGCGCACGCGGTGCTGGCGGCGCGTGGCGAGTGGGTCACCAACGAGAAGCGGCTGCTGCGGCGCGCGGGCCTGGGCCGCCTCGACACGATCACGGCCGGGCTGCGGCCGGAGCCCACCGCCCTGTCGCGGGCGCTCGCCGAGGCGGAGGAGGTGTTCGGGGCCGCGAGGCGGTGTGTTGCCGATCAGGCCGGATCAGCGAGCGGCGTCTAGTGCGGGAGTGCCCCGCATGATCGGCGAGACGCCCCGCTCCGGGGACGCGAACGCTTCGGCGGGTGCCGAAGCGACCGCGTCCTAGGCTGGACGCATGGCCGCCTCCCCCGTCTCCCCCGCCCGTGACGCGGACATCGCCCGCGCCGCCACCGCCCTCGCGGACGCCTCCCGCGCGCGCATCCTGCTGGCGCTGGCGGAGGGGCGGGCGCTGCCCGCGAGCGTGCTGGCCGCCGAGGCGGGCGTCAGCGCCTCCACCGTGAGCGGCCACCTGGCGAAGCTGCTGGAGGCCGGTGTCGTACGCGTCGAACGGCAGGGGCGGCACCGTTACTACCGGCTGACCGGCCCCGCCGTCGGCGAGGCCATCGAGGCGCTGGCCAGGATCGCGCCGCCACTGCCCGTCACCTCGCTGCGCGCGTCCACCCACGCCCACGCCCTGCGCCGGGCCCGCACCTGCTACGACCACGTCGCGGGCGCCCTGGGCGTGGCGCTCATGGGCGCCCTGCTGGAACGCGGCGTGCTGACCGGCGGCGACGGCCGCCACCACCCGGAGACGGCCGGACGCGACCGGCTGTCCGCCCCCGGCAACGACACCCCGTACCGGCTGACCGACCGGGGGCGGGCCGAGCTGGCCGCGTTCGGTGTGGACGCGGACCGGCTCCACGGCCGCCGCCCCCTGATCCGCTACTGCGTGGACTGGACCGAACAGCGCCACCACCTGGCGGGCGCCCTGGGCGCCGCGATCACCGACCGGCTCTTCGAGCTGGACTGGATCCGCAGGGGAACGCGGCGCCGGGCGGTCGATGTGACGGAGGCGGGCACGGCGGGCCTGGCACGCACGTTCGGGGTGGACACCCGCTACCCCAGCGCCGCAACCCGTTCGCGGTAGCCGCGGACCGGGGCGGCGTCGCGGTACGGCTCCAGGCGGCGTTCGAAGTCGCGTACGTAGTCCAGCGCCCGCGCCGACCGCATCTCCGACGCCTGCTGCGCCGCCTCCGCGCCCAGCGCGCACGCCTGCTCCAGCTCGCCGAGACCCAGCCGGGCCGTGGCCAGCACCACCCGGCTGAAGAGGCGGCTGCGGGCGAATCCGGCGCCGCGCAGCCGCAGCGAGCGCTCCGCGTGCTGGGCGGCCGCCCGGTACTGCTGGAGGTCCCGGTGGCAGTGGCCGAACTCGTCGGCCAGCTGCGCCTCGTCGAACGTCCGCGCCCAGTACGGCACGTCGTCACCCGGCCGCGACGTCTCCAGCGCCCGCTCGGCGCGGGCGAGCGAGGCGGTGCAGGCCCGCACCTCGCCGAGCACGGCGTGCCCGCGCGCCTCGACCGCGTGCAGCAGGGACTGGAGCACCGGCGGGGCGCCGCCGCCCACGCCCTGCTGGGCCACCCTGGCGAGCTGGACGGCCTCCCGGCCGTGGCCCAGGTAGACGGCCTGGCGGCTCATGGTCACCAGCACATAGCTGCCGTACGGCCGGTCCCCGGCTGCCTGGGCGAGCCGCAGCGCCTGGACGAAATACCGCTGGGCCAGGCCGTGCGCGGCGATGTCGTACGAGGTCCACCCGGCCAGCCGGGTCAGGTCAGCGACGGCGCCGAACAGCCGCCGCCCCGTGGTCTCGCCGTACGTGCCGCGCAGCATCGGCTCGCCCTCGTGCTCCAGGTAGCGCACCAGGGCCTGGCGGGCGTGGCCGCCGCCGTACGTCTGGTCCAGCGTCCGGAACAGCTCGCTGACCGAGCGCAGCGCCGCGATGTCGCCCGGCGTCACCCGGTGGCCGGGCCCGCGCTGGACCCGGTCCGCCTGCCGCTGCCGGGGCACCGGCACCCGGTCGGCGGCGGCACCTGCCCCGGCGGTGGCCGCCCCGGCCGGGGCGGGGGCAGCCGGGGCCGCCCGGCCCGCCACGGCTCCACGACCGGTGGCGGCGCCCCGGCCCAGAGCCGCGGCGCCCCGGCCGCCCTGGGCCGGGACCGTCGGGCCACCGGCCGCCGGGGGCTCGCCACGGGCGACCCGGTCGTCGGGGCGGCCGATCAGCCAGTCCCGGCTGGGAACCACGAGCCCGGCCGGGGTGAAGGCGATCTTCCGCAGCTCCGCATGGCTGCCGGAGTCCTTCCGCCACAGCCCGCTGACGATGTCCACCGCCTCCTGCGGGGTCGCGGCGAACTCCAGCCCCGCGTAGACCGGGGCACAGGCGTCGAGACCCAGGTCCTGGGCGGTCAGCCGGCGCCCCAAGCGCCGGGTGAAGACCTCGGCGATCAGCGCGGGGGTCGTGCCGCGCGGCTGCTGGCCGCGCAGCCAGCGGGTCACCGATGTCTTGTCGTACCGCAGGTCGAGCCCGTGCTCGATGCCGAGCTGGTCCACCCGCCGGGCCAGCCCGGCGTTGGAGAAGCCTGCCTCGGAAATCAGCGCGGCGAGCTGACGGTTGGGGATGCGCTGTGGGGGTCGTTCCGTCATCAGCCTGCCGGTCTCCCTGATTCGCCCTCTGGAACGGCGTGAATTTAACTGGCTGTAGCGGGCTGATCGCGCTGGTCGGACTCCTTTCATCCGATCGTGTGAGAACGAGCCGGATAGGGGTCGGAAAACGCGCGGCCGTACAGTGGCGGAGGCACCGCCATCTGTTACGAGGTCCGAAGAGGAGCTTGCCGTGACCGCAACGCCCCCGGGGGCGCCCCCCGCTTCGCAGCCGCGACTGTGCTACGTCCACTTGGGGTTCGGGGCGGAGGCCGTCGACTACCAGGAGGCGTGGCAGGAGCAGCGCCGGGTGCACGCGGCCCGCTTCGCGGACGAGATCCCGGACACGTGTCTGCTGCTCGAGCACCAGGCCGTCTACACGGCCGGGCGGCGCACGGAGGACAACGAGCGCCCCCTCGACGGCACCCCGGTGGTGGACGTGGACCGCGGCGGCAAGATCACCTGGCATGGTCCAGGGCAGCTCGTCGGCTATCCGATCCTCAAGCTGCCGCGCCCGGTGGATGTCATCGCGCATGTCCGGCGGCTGGAGGAGGCCATGCTGCTGACCTGCGCCGACTTCGGCGTGGAGGCCACCCGGGTGGAGGGCCGCAGCGGGGTGTGGGTGCTGGGCGACCCGATGGACCAGCGCCCGGCGCTCGGCGGGCTGAAGCTGGACTTCGACCCGCGGGTGGAGGACGAGGAGTTCGACCCGCGGCTGAGCGGCCCGGAGTACGCCCCGTCCAACGCCGGACAGCGCCGTGAGGACCGCAAGATGGGCGCGATCGGCGTACGGGTCGCCAAGGGTGTGACCATGCACGGCTTCTCGTTCAACTGCAACCCGGACAACACCTCGTACGACCGGATCGTGCCGTGCGGCATCCGGGACGCGGGGGTGACCTCGCTCTCGGCGGAGCTGGGCCGGGAGGTCACGGTCGCCGAGGTGACCCCGGTGGTCGAGAAGCATCTGCGGGCCGTCCTGGAGTCCTCCGCCCCGCTGCCGCGCGCCGTATAGCGGCGTCACCGTACGGCGGCATTACGACGTCGAGGGGAATGCGCCCCCGACGTCACCGGTTGCCCTGGACGTAAATCCGTACGAATTGATGGGCGTACCCTGGTGACCGCCGACGATTCGAAAGCCGCGCCACCCAGACTCGCCAAGCAAAGAGGAGTGCCGGACGTGTCCGCAGTCGCACCCGACGGACGCAAGATGCTGCGTCTGGAGGTCCGGAACAGCCAGACCCCCATCGAGCGCAAGCCCGAGTGGATCAAAACCCGGGCGAAGATGGGCCCCGAGTACACCGAGCTGCACGGCCTGGTGAAGCGGGAGGGCCTGCACACGGTGTGCCAGGAGGCGGGCTGTCCCAACATCTTCGAGTGCTGGGAGGACCGCGAGGCCACGTTCCTCATCGGCGGCGACCAGTGCACCCGGCGCTGTGACTTCTGCCAGATCGACACCGGCAAGCCGCAGCCGCTGGACCGCGACGAGCCGCGCCGGGTGGCCGAATCCGTACAGACGATGGAGCTGCGCTACGCGACGATCACCGGCGTCGCCCGCGACGACCTGGACGACGGCGGCGCCTGGCTGTACGCGGAGACCGTGCGCCAGATCCACTCCCTGATGCCGGACACCGGCGTCGAGCTGCTGATCCCGGACTTCAACGCGGACCCCGACCAGCTCGCCGAGGTCTTCTCGTCCCGCCCCGAGGTGCTCGCGCACAACGTGGAGACGGTCCCGCGGATCTTCAAGCGCATCCGCCCCGGCTTCCGCTACGAGCGGTCGCTGGAGGTCATCACCAAGGCCCGCGAGGCCGGTCTCGTCACCAAGTCCAACCTGATCCTGGGCATGGGCGAGACCCGCGAGGAGATCAGCCAGGCGCTCCAGGACCTGTACGACGCGGGCTGCGAGCTGATCACGATCACCCAGTATCTGCGCCCCTCCGCGCGGCACCACCCGGTGGAGCGCTGGGTGAAGCCGCAGGAGTTCGTGGAGCTGAAGGAGGAGGCCGACGAGATCGGCTACGCCGGTGTCATGTCCGGCCCCCTCGTCCGCTCCTCGTACCGCGCCGGGCGCCTGTACCAGCAGGCCATCGACCAGCGCGCGGTCACGGCGCAGGCGGGCTGACAGCGCGGAAGGACAGGGCCGGTGTGAGCAACACGCTGTGTGAGTACGGGCACACCGGCCACTCTGCGCGTTTTATGAAACCGCAGGTCACAGCCGCATTGAGAACCCAATCCGAGGCTTCATCAGTGTTTGACCGACCGGTCACACACTGGTAACACCATTGAGTAACGATAAAACCACGCACCGCTCATAGCCGCGTGCGTCGTGATAGTCCGCCGCTCTCGAGGGGTTCCCATGCCGGCTGCGCCCGTACGCCCGTCCGTCACCGACGCGCTGCTCGCCCTGGAGGGGCTGCTGCTGCGCGGAGGCCAGCGCACCGCCCGGCGTAACGCCTGGACCGCGGTGCTGGAGGACCGGCGCCGCGCCAAGGACCGGAGCGAGGCCCAGCACGTACTGGAGGCCGTGTCCACCGGGGCTTCCCAGGCCACGTAAACTTCGCCTTATGGCGCGGAAGGAAACATCCGAGAACCCCGGGCGACTGAAGCAGATCGCCCTGACCTACAAGATGACCAAACGGGTCGACTCGAAGGTCGGCCTTGTGGTCGCCGGCGTGGGGATCATCACCTTCGGTGTCCTCCTCGCCATCGGCTTCCTGATCGGCCATCCCGTCTTCCTGGGCATCCTGGGCTTCGTCCTGGCGTTCCTCGCGATGGCGATCATTTTCGGCCGCCGCGCCGAGCGGGCGGCCTTCGGACAGATGGAGGGCCAGCCGGGCGCGGCCGCCGCCGTTCTGGAGAACGTGGGCCGCGGCTGGTCGGTGACCCCGGCGGTGGCGATGAACCGCAACCAGGACGTCATCCACCGGGCCGTCGGCAAGGCGGGCGTCGTGCTCGTCGGCGAGGGCAACCCGAACCGGCTCAAGGGCATGCTGGCCGCCGAGAAGAAGCGCATGAGCCGCATCGTCTCGGACGTCCCGGTGCACGATGTGATCGTGGGCACCGAGGAGGGCCAGGTGCCGATCAAGAAGCTCCGCACCACGCTGCTGAAGCTGCCGCGGGTGCTGCCGGGCGCGCAGGTGACGGTCGTGAACGAGCGGCTGCGGGCGCTGGGCGACCTCATGAGCAACATGCCGATCCCGAAGGGCCCGATGCCCAAGGGCATGCGCATGCCGAAGGGCCGCTGAGACGTCGCCCGAGACGCTGGCCGCCGAGACTCCACGTGACAAAGGCGGGCCGGGACAAGAGTCCCGGCCCGCCTTTCGTATGCAATACGAGCGGTACGAGCGCCCTGCACCCGCCCTACACCCGGATCTGCACGGCCCGGGAGAGCCGGTCGTGCAGCCCGCGGCCGTCGCGGTCGAAGACGACCGCGGGGATGACCAGCAAGAGCAGCACGCTGCGCAGCACGGCCCGCGGCAGGCTGAGCCGCGCCCCGTCCTCGCCGACCACCCGCAGCCTGAGCAGCAGCTTGCCGGGGGTGGCGCCGACGGTGCCCACGGTCAGCAGGCTGAGCACCAGGAAGACGAGCAGCGCCCAGTTCCCGGCGGCCTGCGGATTACGGCCCGCCAGCAGCGCGTACGAGACGAGCACGCACAGCCCCCAGTCGATGAAGAGCGCCCCGAAGCGGCGCCCGAGCGGCGCGATCGCGCCCGGTCCGCTCTCGGGCAGCCCCAGCCCCTGGCCGCGGTGGCCCAGGTCGACGCCCATCTCCTCGGCGGCCGCGCGGGGGCCGGAAAGCCAGGATCCGATTGCTTGCCTCTTGTCCACGCTCCATACGGTACTGGGGCCGTCCGCATACGCCCGTAACGGCCCCTGACCCGGTTAACCTGGGTGAAACAATTGGGTCATGCCCGGGAAATCCCGCCTGCTTATCGTCGGCGACAGCGCGCCACGCACCCGGACCGCGCGACCGAACAAATCCCCGTCCCCCCGCGGCCGGGCTAGGAGGAGTTGGATGTTCCAGAACGCCGACGACGCTCGGAAGTTCATCTCGGACGAGGACGTCAAGTTCGTCGACGTCCGGTTCTGTGACCTTCCCGGCGTCATGCAGCACTTCACCGTACCGGCGGAGGCGTTCGACCCGCACGAGGAGCTGGCCTTCGACGGCTCGTCGATCCGCGGCTTCCAGGCGATCCACGAGTCGGACATGGCGCTGCGTGCCGACCTGTCGACGGCCCGTCTCGACCCGTTCCGCCGCGACAAGACGCTCAACATCAACTTCTTTATCCACGACCCGATCACGGGCGAGCAGTACAGCCGCGACCCGCGCAACATCGCCAAGAAGGCCGAGGCCTACCTCGCCTCCACCGGCATCGCGGACACCGCGTTCTTCGGCCCCGAGGCCGAGTTCTACGTCTTCGACAGCGTGCGCTTCGAGACCAAGGCGAACGAGGCCTTCTACCACATCGACTCCGAGGCGGGCGCCTGGAACACCGGCGCGCTCCAGGACAACCGTGGTTACAAGGTCCGCTACAAGGGCGGCTACTTCCCGACCCCGCCGGTCGACCACTTCGCCGACCTGCGCGCCGAGATCAGCCTCGAGCTGGACAAGGCCGGCCTCCAGGTCGAGCGCCAGCACCACGAGGTGGGCACCGCCGGCCAGGCCGAGATCAACTACAAGTTCAACACGCTGCTGGCCGCGGCCGACGACCTGATGCTGTTCAAGTACATCGTCAAGAACGTGGCGTGGAAGAACGGCAAGACCGCGACCTTCATGCCGAAGCCGATCTTCGGCGACAACGGCTCGGGCATGCACGTCCACTCGTCGCTGTGGCAGGGCGGCGTGCCGCTCTTCTACGACGAGCAGGGCTACGCGGGCCTCTCGGACACCGCCCGCTACTACATCGGCGGCATCCTCAAGCACGCCCCGTCGCTGCTGGCCTTCACCAACCCGACGGTGAACTCCTACCACCGCCTGGTCCCGGGCTTCGAGGCGCCGGTCAACATGGTGTACTCGCAGCGTAACCGCTCGGCCGCGATGCGTATCCCGATCACGGGCTCCAACCCGAAGGCCAAGCGCGTCGAGTTCCGCGCCCCGGACTCCTCCGGCAACCCGTACCTGGCGTTCTCCGCCCTCCTGCTCGCGGGCCTGGACGGCATCAAGAACAAGATCGAGCCGGCCGAGCCGATCGACAAGGACCTCTACGAGCTGGCCCCCGAGGAGCACGCGGGCGTCCCCCAGGTCCCGACCTCCCTCCCGGCCGTCCTCGACGCGCTCGAGGCCGACCACGAGTACCTCCTCCAGGGCGGTGTCTTCACCTCCGACCTGATCGAGACGTGGATCGACTACAAGCGCACCAACGAGATCGCCCCGCTCCAGCTGCGGCCGCACCCGCACGAGTTCGAGCTCTACTTCGACGTCTAAAGACCCCGCGGGTCCTCGACGGGTGACTGAGCCCCGCCACTGCCCCTCGGGCGGTGGCGGGGCTCAGTGCTGGGCGGGCCGGGTGAGTGGCCTAGGAGGAGGGGTTCACCGTCTGGGTGTCCACGCCGGACGACGGCAGGAAGCTGGCGTCGCCGCTGTAGATGGCGATCACCGCGTGGGTGCCGACGCCCAGGGTGGAGAGGGTCAGCGTGGCCACTCCGGCCGTCACGGGCTGGGTGAAGGTGCCGCCGCCCGAGCCGCCGATGACGAAGGTCATCGTCCCGGTCGGGGCACCCGCGCCGGGTGCGACCGGCGTGACGGTGGCCGTGAACGTCACCGGGGCACCGAGGGTCGACGGGTCCGGGGTGGACGCCACCGAAGTCGTCGTCGACGCCTGGACGACCGCGATGACGGTGGTGCCGGTGGAGGAGAGGAAGTTGGTGTCGCCGCTGTAGGTGGCGACGACGGGGTGGATGCCGGCGCTCAGCCCGGAGGCGGTGACCGAGGTGGTGCCGCCCGACAGGGTGCCCGTCAGGATGGGACCGCCGGTGATGGTGAAGGTGACGGTGCCGGTGGGGGTTCCGGCGCCGAGCGGGAGCACCGTGGCGGTGAGTGTGACCGTCTGTCCGAACGTCGCCGGGTTCGGCGTTGCCGTCACCAGGGTGATGGTGGGGGTAGCCATGATGGCCCTCCAAGTGAGGTGAGGTGGTGGGCCGTTGGTCGCCGGCCGGCGCCTTGGTCAGGGCGCGGCGGCGCATCGGATACCAGGGGGTGCACACTTACGGCGATCGACGCCGGGGCCTGCCCGCGTCACCGTCCCCCGGCAGATGTGGAACCCACCGGTCTGTAGCACCAGTAGGCGCGCGGGTGGCGGCACAACGCCAGGTACGCTGGGGTGAATTGCCCTGAATGGCGCAGCGCCCAGCGGGGTGCGCCGGGTGCGCCGCGGGTACCGTCGAGCGCGGGTTTCCTGACCGGTGCGCACCGCGCGGGCGCTGTGCGCGGCGGTACGGGCGTCCCGTACCGCCGCGCCGCCCCGGTCATCGCGTGGTGAAGGCTCCGCCGTTGACGTGGATGGCCTGCCCGGTGATGTGCCGGGCACCCGGGGAGGCGAGGAAGCCGACGGTCCGGGCGATGTCGTCGACCGTGCCGGGACGCTTGTTGTGGGTCTCCGCCACGAGCGCGTGGTAGCGGTCGTCGGTCATCTGGCCGCGGAGGAAGTTGGTGCCCTCGATGTATCCGGCGGAGATGACGTTGCAGGTGACGCCCTTGGGGGCGAGTTCGGCGGACAGTGTGGTGTTCCACGCGGCGAGCGCGGCCTTGGCCGCCCCGTACGAACCGCCTTTGCGCTCGGCGCCGATCGAGCCGATGCTGATGACGGAGCTGTCGCCGGAGAGCTTGTCCTGCACGGAGGCGGTGGTGAGCACCGCGGTGAGCAGGTTCTGCGTGAGGCTGGAGTGCCACTGGGCGCGCAGCTCTTCGAGGGGCGATCCCTCGCCGGACCCGGCGTCGGGCAGCCCGCCCACGGCGTTGACGAGGACGTCCATCGAGGTCGCCACGCCCATCTGGCAGCTGGCCAAGCTGTTCGCGGACGACCGCAACCGGGTGCTGCACGAGGCGGGCATCGACGCGGCCACCCTCGACCTGCTGTCCGTCATCCGCCGCGCCGGGCCGCCGTACAGGCTCAGCACCCGGGAGATCGCACGGCGGACCCTGGTCACCGCGGGGGCGATCTCCCAGCGCGTCGCCCGCGCCGAACGCGAAGGACTCGTCGAGCGGACCCCGGGCACCACCGGCCGCCGGACCGTCCTGGTGCACCTCACACCCGACGGCCACGCGCTCATCGAGCGCTCCGTCGACCAGGTCCTCGGCCAGGAGGCCCGGCTCGTCGAGGGCCTGTCCCCCGACGAACGCGCCACGCTCACCGCCCTGCTGAACAAGCTGATGGCCGACGTACGACGACGCACCGCCGCGGACAAGCCGGGCCACGCCGACTGACGTTGGACTTTCGGCAGTGTCCGGCAGGGGCTTGGGTTCCGTAGCGTCGGCGCGGTGAAGACGATTGCGCGGGTCGCGGGACAGGGCCGACTCCCAGCGGCGGGGGCGGCCGCGGGAGCCGGGTTGAGCGTGCTGAGCCTGTGGTGGGTGGTGCCGACCGCAGTGGCCGCGTTCCGGGTGGGGCGGGGGCGCGGGCGTACGGGGGCCGCGGTCGTGGTCTTCGCGGGGGTGGTCTCGGCGGGGGTCGTCGCGGCGGCGGTGGTGCCGTCCCTGCTCGGGCTGGGAAGCCGGTTCGTGGGGGTGGTGGTGTGCGCGGTGATGGTGCCGTGGTTCGCGGGACGTTTCCGGCGGCAGTACGAGGAGCTGGTACGGGCGGGCTGGGAGCGAGCCGAACAGGCGGAGCGCGAGCGGTGGTTGATCGCCGAACGGGCCAGGCTGCGGGAGCGGGCCCGGATCGCGCGGGACATGCACGACGCCCTGGGGCACGACCTCAGCCTGATCGCGCTGTCGGCGGGCGCGCTGAAGCTGGCGCCCGGTCTTGAGGAGCCTCATCGGCGGACCGCTCAGGACATCAGGGCGCGGGCGGCGGTCGCGGTGGACCGGCTCGGGGAAGCGATCGGGGTGCTGCGCGAGGAGGCGGAGGAGTCCGCCGCGGGCATCGCACGGCTGGTGGACGAGGCGTCCGCCGCCGGACTCGCCGTCGAACTCCGCGCCGAGGGGGCGGACACGGGGCTGCCGCCGCTGGTGGAGCGGGCCGCGTACCGCGTCGTCCAGGAGGCGCTGACCAACGCCGCCAGGCACGCGCCCGGTGCGGCGGTGACCGTACGGGTGGCGTACGGGGAGGAGGAGACGGCCGTCCGGGTGGAGAACGCGGCGGCCGGTGCGACGGAGGCGCGCACGCGGGGCGGAGGGCATGGGCTCGACGGACTCGCCGAGCGCGTCACGCTGGCCGGGGGCTCGTTCGCGTACGGCCCCCGGGACGGCGGCTTCGCCGTCGAGGCCCGGCTTCCGCATACGCCTCCGGAACAGACCACGGAATGCGCGCCCCAGGAACAGCGGCGGGCGCGGCACCGGGTGCGGCGGGTGGTGGTCGCGGCGGTCCTGGTGCCGCTGGTGAGCGGTGCGGCCCTGAGCGCCGCGCTGATGGGATGGGACCAGGTGACGGCGTCGCGCGCGGTACTGGACCCGGGTGACTTCGCCCGGCTGCGGGTGGGGCAGGATCGCTCGGAGGTGGAGCGGGTGCTGCCGGGCCGTCAGCTGGCGCATCACCCCTCGGCCGCGGAACCGGAGGGACGGGGCATCAGATGCGAGTACTACGCGATGACGGCGGATCGTTTCGACGACCGTTCTGGCGACGCGTACCGGCTGTGCTTCCGCGACGGCGTTCTGGTGGCGCGCGATGCCCTCACGCCATGAGCACGCTGGGCCGCCGATGATCCGGGTGCTGGTCGCCGACGACGAGGCGATGATCCGCGCGGGCGTACGCGCCGTACTGGCCACCGATCCGGCCATCGAGGTCGTGGCGGAGGCGGCCGACGGCCGGGACGCCGTGGAACTGGTGCGGCGGCACCGCCCGCAGGTGGCCGTGCTCGACATCCGCATGCCGGGGACCGGCGGCATCAAGGGCCGTGGAGAGGGCGGCGTCGAAGGCGGCATCGAGGCGGCGGAGGAGATCCGCAGGACGGTGCCGGAGACCGGCGTGATCATGCTGACGACGTTCGGGGAGGACGACTACATCCTGCGGGCGCTCGGCGGCGGCGCCGCCGGTTTCCTGATCAAGTCGGGTGAGCCCGAGGAACTGATCGCGGGAGTCCGCGCGGTGGCCGACGGTGCCGCCTATCTGTCACCGAAGGTCGCCGCCCGGGTGGTCGCGCACCTCGCGGCCGGTGGCGCCGGTGCCCTGGCCGGACGGCGCGGCGCGGCCCGGGAGCGGGTCGCGGCGCTCACCGCCCGGGAGCGGGAGGTGCTGGCCTTCCTCGGCGGCGGTCTGTCGAACGGGCAGATCGCGCGTCGGCTCCATGTGGTGGAGGGCACGGTCAAGGCGCACGTCAGCTCCATCCTGGCCCGGCTGGGCGTGGACAACCGGGCCGCGGCCGCCGTCGTGGCGCACGAGGCCGGTGTCGTACCGCCGCGATCGGCCGAGCGCTAGAGCCGTCATCCGTACGGCGAGCGGCTCCAGCGCGAGCAGCGCGGCCGCCACCGCGCATCCGCCCAGGATGGCCCCGGCGAGCACGTCGTGCGGATAGTGCACCCCGACCAGGACGCGCAGCAGCGCCGCCGCCGCGGCCGTCGGGAGGGTCAGGGCGGCCCAGCGCGGCCGCAGGAGGGCCGTCCCGATGGCGAGGGCGACGGCCAGGGTGGCGTGGTTGCTGGGGAACGACCAGTCCCCCGCCGGAGGGCAATGGGCGATCGCCGCGGCTCCGCGCACCGCACGGCAGGGCCGCTCCTCGTCCACCACCAGCTTCAGGGCCTCGCTGAGCGCGTACGCGGCCGCGGTGGCGAGGCCGACGACGGCGGTTCCGGCGATGCCGCGCGCGTCCTTGCGGCGCAGCGCCGTCCAGCCCAGTAAAGCCAGCAGCAGCCCGAGGACGGCCACGGTGCCCTCGCTCGCCGCTTCCAGCAGCGCGGGCGGGGCGTCGGCCGCCGCTGCGGTGAGCGTGCGGTACGCGGATACGGAGGCTCCGCGTCTGGCCTCTACGGGGCCGGGGTCGCCAAGCCCGCCCGGGGCGAGCCGGACGACCGCCCCGGCGCCCGCGGCGAGCAGCGCCGCGGACCGCAGGAGCCGGGAGGTGTGGTGAGAGTGCGTTGGCATGGCCCCGAACGTAGGGGCGGCGCACGCCGGTGACCCGGGCCGAACGGCAAGGCGGGGACTGGACGTTCGTCAGGGGCGGGCGAAGGGGCCGCGCTCAGGCCAGGCGGGCGCGGGAGGCGGCTATCTCGGCGTATGCCTGGTCGCGGCCCTCCCAGTGGGAGCCTTCGACGGACTTGCCGGGTTCGAGGTCCTTGTAGACGTCGAAGAAGTGGGTGATCTCCATGCGGTCGAACTCGGGGACGTCGTCGATGTCCTGGACGTCCACGTAGCGCGGATCGTGGGCGGGGACGCACAGGATCTTCTCGTCGGGCCCCTTCTCGTCGCGCATGCAGTACATGCCGATCGCCCGGCAGAGGATGACGCAGCCGGGGAAGGTGGGCTCGCCGACCGTGACCAGGGCGTCGAGCGGGTCGCCGTCGCGGCCGAGGGTGTGGTCGATGTAGCCGTAGTCGGCCGGGTACTTGGTGGCGGTGAACAGCATCCGGTCCAGGCGGATGCGCCCGGCCTCGTGGTCCATCTCGTACTTGTTGCGGGACCCCTCGGGGATCTCCACGACGACGTCGAATACGGCGGCGGACTCCATCGCGACCTCCGGTCACCGGTGGGCGTGCTTCCAGTGTGCGCCGCGTGCGCGGCCCACGCACCGCGCCTTCCCGTCTCGTACGGAGGGAAAAGCGGGGCTTGACACGGCGAGGGGATGAGACCATTGTCTTCGTTAGAGACTCTCACAGTTGAGAGAATACTTCACGAGAAATGGACTCCGACCATGTCGCTCACCGAAGTCGTCCTGCCCGGTCCGGTGGAGCCGGAGGGGCTTCAGCTCCGCACCGGCCCGGTGCCCGCGCCCGGGGCCGGGCAGGTGCTGGTGGCCGTCGAGGCGTCCGGGGTGTCGTTCGCCGAGCAGCAGATGCGCCGCGGGAAGTACTACGACCAGCCGCCGTTCCCCTTCGTGCCGGGGTACGACCTGGTGGGCACGGTCGCCGAGACGGGGGCGGGGGTGGATCCGGGGCTGCGCGGGCGGCGGTTCGCGGTGCTGACCAAGGTCGGCGGCTGGGCCAGCCATGCGCTGGCCGACGCGGGCGACCTGGTCGCCGTGCCGGAGGGGGTGGGCGCGGCCGAGGCCGAGACGGTGGTGGTCAACGGGATCACGGCCTGGCAGATGCTGTACGGGGTGGCCGGGGCCCGCGCCGGGACGACCGTGCTGGTCCACGGGGCCAACGGCGGGGTGGGCTCCACCCTGGTCCAGCTCGCCCGCCGCGCCGGTATCACCGTCATCGGCACCGCGTCGCCCCGCCACCACGACGCGGTACGGGCGCTGGGCGCCACCCCCGTCGACTACCGCGACCCGGAGCTGGCCGCGCGGGTGCGCGAGCTGGCGCCCGGCGGGGTGGACGCGGTGTTCGACCACGTCGGCGGCGAGGGGATCGTGGACTCGTTCCGGCTGCTGGCCCGCGGCGGCACGCTCGTCTCGTACGGCACGGCCGCCACCCGGGACGTGCCCGGCTCGTCCCGGGCGCCGGTGCTCAAGCTGTTCGCGCGGCTCGCGCTGTGGAACCTGCTGCCCAACGGCCGGAAGGCGCACTTCTACAACCTGTGGGCCGGACGCAGGCGGCGCGCCGCCTACCAGGCGCGGCTGCGTGAGGACCTGGGCCAGGTGTTCGCGCTGCTGGCGAGCGGTGAGTTCACCGCGCAGGTGGCCGCGCGGATCCCGCTCACCGAGGCCGCGCGGGCGATGCGGCTGGCGGAGTCCGGCACGGTCACCGGCAAGGTCGTCCTCGTCAACGGCTCGTGAACGACGGGCCCGGGCCCTCCGTGCCGTGATAATTTTCGTATACGAGTGGTATGCGAGGAGGCATGGGCCCAGTGCAGTCCGGACGAGAAAAGGCGTACGCGTTCCTCAAGGAGACCGTGCTGACCGATCCCGACATGCAGGGCCGGTTCCTCACCGAGCAGGAGATCGCCGACCGGATCGGCATCTCCCGGACCCCCATCCGCGAGGCGCTGCTGCTGCTCGCGGCCGAGGATCTGGTCCAGTTGGTGCCCAAGCGGGGCGCGCACATCGCGCCGCTGTCCGGCCGGGAGATCACCGAGCTGATGGAGCTGCGCGGGATCGTGGAGCGCCATGCCGCGGAGCAGGCCATCGAGCAACACAAGGTTCCCGTCGAGAAGTTGACGGAGCTGCTGGAGCGGCAGCGCGGGCTCAGCGGGCCCGAGCACGCCAAGGAGTTCATCGCCGTGGACCATCTGTTCCACGCGACCATGGTCGCCGCGGTCGGCAACGAACTCCTCAACCGGCACTACGAGGGGCTGCGCAGCCGCCAGATCCGGGCCGGGGTGGTGGCGCTGTACAACCGGACCGGACGCCAGGAGGCGGTGCTCGCCGAGCACCGGGCCATCCTGGACGCGGTGGCCGCCGGGGACACCGAGGCGGCCCGCGCGGCGATCAGCTCCCATCTGGAGTCGACGCTGAAGGTGCTGCTCGCCGGGTGAGCCGCCCCGCCGGGTGCGTTACGGCCCGGCCGCCGTGTCGGGGTAGGTGATCACCAGCATGGTGACGCCCTCCTCCGAGACCCAGGGCCCATGGGGCATCCCCGGTGGCCGACAGGCGTAGAAGCCGCGCGAGAACGTCTCCCCGAGCGTCAGGTCGCGCATGCTGCCCTCCAGGAGATAGACCTCCTCCCAGCCGTCGTGGCGGGCGACCCCGGACGCGGAGGTGTCCGTCCCCGGTTCCCACCGGACGAGCGCCGTGCGGTGCGCACCGCTCCCGTCCGCGGCGAGGGTCTGCTCCCGGACACCCGGGGCCGCCCCCTCGGGCGCCTGCCAGGCGCCCGAGGGACGGTGGAATTCGAGTTCGGGCTTGGCCGACCCGCTCATGACCGCACGCCCAGCTTGCGGTTGGCCAGGACGGAGACGGTGCGGCGCACCGCGGCGACCTCCTCGGTGACGACGTCCGCCACCAGCAGCCCCGGCGCCGCGTCCAGCCGCTCCCGTACGGTGCCGTCGGGGCCGACCAGGGCGCTGTGGCCGATACCGGTGGGGGCGGAACCGGTGGTGGACAGACCGGACGCCGCCGGGTCGGCCTGGCCCACGGCGGCCAGCCACACGGTGGCGTCCAGCGCCCGCGCCCGGGTCAGCAGCTCCCACTGCTCGCGCTTGCCGGGGCCCGCGCCCCAGGAGGCCGGAAGCAGCGACAGCACGGCGCCCTCGTCTGCGTGCGCCCGGAACAGCTCGGGGAACCGTACGTCGTAGCAGGTGGCGAGGCCGATCCGGACGTCGTCCAGCTCGAAGGTGACCACCTGGGAGCCGGGAGCCACGGTCTTGGACTCGGCGAAGCCGAACGCGTCGTACAGATGGATCTTGTCGTAGGCGGCCTCGACACCCTGGCCCGTGGCGAGCAGCGTGTTGGTGACCCGCCCGTCGGGGGCCGGGGTGAACATGCCCGCCACGACCACCAGCCCGGCGTCCCGCGCGATCCGCCGGACCTCGGTGGCCCAGGGGCCGTCCAGCGGTTCGGCGAGCGGTCCCAGCTTGGTGCCGAAGCAGGCCATGGCGGCCTCCGGGAAGACGACGATCCGGGCGCCGTCCGCCGCCGCGCGCAGGGCCTGCTCGCGCAGGGTGACGAGGTTCGCCTTCGGGTCCGGGCCGCTGGTGATCTGGCTCAGTGCGATGCGCATGGGGTGTGCTGCCTTCCCTGGTCGGCGCAGTGGGTGACGGTGTGACGGTGGTGATGATGCCCCGAACGGGGCGTCGCCGCCCGTTCCGGGGGTGGGTCAGCCGGTCGCGGCGGACGGGTGGTGCTGCACGGCCACGGCCTCCGGCTCCTCGTCCTCGGCGGGCGCCGCGTCCCGGCCGAGCCACAGCCCGGCGACGGTGGCCACCGCCGTGACCGCGATGTAGAGCGCGAGCGGCAGCCAGGCGCGGTACGTACCCAGCAGCGTCGTGAACAGCAGCGGCGCGACCGCCCCGCCGACGACCCCGGCCAGGGTGTACGCGAGGGAGGAGCCCGTGTAGCGCAGCCGCGGCGAGAACTGCTCGGCGATGAAGGCCGCCTGCGGCCCGTACATCAGCGAGTGGATCACCAGCGCGACGATCACACCGAGCGTGAGCAGCGCCCAGCTCCCGCCCGCGACCATCGGGAAGAAGACGAACGGCCAGACGCCCGCGGCGACCGCGGAGACGCCGTACAGCCACCGCCGGTTGACGCGGTCGGAGAGCGCCCCGGCCAGCGGGATCAGGAAGATCTGAAGCGAGGAGCCGATGAGGACGGCGGTCAGCGCGGAGCCGCGCGACATGCCCAGTTCCCCGGTGGCGTAGGTGAGCACGAAGACGGTGAACATCGCGTACAGCACATCGGGGGCGATCCGGCAGAGGATCGCCGCGGTCAGCGCGCGGGGCTGGGAGCTGAACACCTCGCGCACCGGAGCCTCGGGGCGGTCCTGCGCGGCCTCCATCGCCTTGAAGACCGGGGTCTCCTCCAGCTTGGCCCGGATCCACAGCCCGAAGACCACCAGAAGGCCGGAGAGCAGGAACGCCACTCGCCAGCCCCAGGACAGGAACTGGTCCTCCGTCAGCGCGGCGCCGAGACCCGCGAGCACACCGTTGGCGAGCAGATTGCCCGCGGGCGGCCCGACCTGGGCGGCCGAGGCGTAGAAGCCGCGCCGCCGCGGATCGCCGTACTCGCTGGACAGCAGCACCGCGCCGCCCCACTCGCCGCCCACGCCGACGCCCTGGGCGAAGCGCAGCAGCACCAGGGCGGCGGGGGCGGCGACGCCGACGGTGGCGTAGGTGGGCAGCAGCCCGATCAGCAGGGTCGCGGCGCCGATGAGCACCAGGGTCGCGATGAGCACCTTCTTGCGGCCGATGACGTCGCCGAGCCGTCCGAAGACGAAGCCGCCCAGCGGGCGGGAGACATAGCCGACGGCGTAGGTGGAGAACGCCAGGAGGGTGCCGGTGAAGGGGTCCTTGGAGGGGAAGAAGAGATCGCCGAAGACCAGCGCCGCTGCGGCGGAGTAGACGGCGAAGTCGTACCACTCCAGGGCGGTTCCGGTGAGACTGGCGACGAAGGCGCGGCGGACCGCGGGTCCGTCGGCCCGGGGTGCTGGTGCGGCCGTGGAGGTGCGCTGCATGGTCCGTCCTCGGGGTGGTGCGGGGTCGAGTGGGTCGGAAGGGTTGCGTGCCGTGGGGCTTCCGGCATACTTGTTGTATACCGAGCGTATGCGCAACCCCCTTGAGGGAAGTTCCTCGCGATTCTGGAGTGCACGCCCCATGACGACGCAGCCCCCGCAGTCCCCCCGCCCCGCCCTGACCTTCGAACTCCCCGACGGCTCCACCCGGCATGTGGAGGTCGTCCAGGTGCTCAACGCGGGCTACGCCGGGCGCAGCCAGGAGGACGTGGCCGCCCACGTCGCCGAGCTGGCCGAACTGGGCGTCCCGGCCCCGAGCGTGACGCCCGCCCTCTACCCCGTCGCCCCCTATCTCGCCCAGCAGACCGGCCGGGTCAGCGTCCAGCACGGCCGCACCTCGGGCGAGGCGGAATGGGCGCTGATCGTGGCCGACGACGGGGAGCTGCTGCTCAGCGCCGCCTGCGACCACACCGACCGGGAGCTGGAGGTGCACGGCGTGGCGTGGAGCAAGAACGCGGGCCCGGATGTGCTCGGCGCCCGCGCCTGGCGCCTCGCGGACGTGGAGGAGCGGCTGGACGGGCTGACCCTGCGGGCCTGGGTCACCCACGGCGGCGAGGAGACGGAGGTGCAGAGCGGCACCCTGGCCGAGCTGCTGACGCCCGCGTACTGGGTCGAGGTGCTGCGCGAGCGCGGCGACCTGGTGCCGGGCACGGTGCTGATCTCCGGGACGATCCCGATGACGGAGGGTGTCGACCAGTTCGCCGACCGCTGGCGGGTGGAGCTGGGCGATCCGGCCACCGGGGACACCATCGAGTGCGCCTACGAGGTGGTCCCGATGCCGGAGCCGATCGGCTGACGCGCACCGCACACAACGCGCACCACGCACCACACACAAGCAAGTCGGCCGCACACCCACGCGGGGCGTGCGGCCGACGGCCTGAATCGTGGTGCGTGATTCCGTGCGTGTCGTTCAGGTCTCGGTCAGGTCTCCCGTCCCTTCCGCATCACCATGCCCGCGGCGATCAGGCCGAACAGGCAGGTGAGGGCGCCGACGAGAATGTTGTTCCAGATCATTCCGGCATCCGGCCCCCGGGCGACGACCCAGGGAGAAATGATCATCCATACACCGATCGCGGACATGGCCCAGCACAGGCTGTACATCCTCCTCGGCGCCGACGTGAGACCGATGCCCAGCAGGGCGATGGCCACGCCGAGGATGAGGTTGTTGACCATGAGGTCGGGGCTGGTGCTCGAAAAGTGCACCACCCAGGGGGAGATGGCGAAGTACAGACCGGCGAGCAGCACCGGTCCGTCGAGGAAGACAACATCCCGCGCGTCCATCATGCGAGCGAAGCGCTCACGCATCTCGGACACGTCGGGGTGGCCCTTGAGATCACCTCGGGTACGTGAGACGTCGGCCATACGACTCGCCTCCTTCGTTCATGCAAGTCTGACCGCGCAGTGGGTAATACCGCCGCACCACTATTGTGCGCCTCACCTTGCTTTATAGGTAGATGTCGGTTTTGGCGTACCAGGCGCGGTCCAGGTCGGTGATGTTCACGGTGGCCTGCACGGTCAGGTCCGGCACCGGCGTCACATGGCCGCGCAGCACGTCCAGCACGGCGCGGGACAGCTCCGCCTTGGTCTCGGCGTCCCGCCCCGACAGGATCGCCACCTCGATGTGGATCATGGCGATGGCGGACGCACCGTCGGCGAGAACCGCCTCCTCGACCCGGCGGAACCGGGTCTTGCACCCGGCCACCGCGGTGTCGATGGTCTTGGCGACGACCGGGTGCAGGGCGGTGCCGAAGCCCTGGCGGTCGAAGGCGTCGGTCAGGGTGTCGGAGTATTCGACGACGATGTGCGGCATGGGCGGGGCTCCTCATCTGATCCGCGAGGTGGAGTGGGCATCGTCGCACCCTGCCCGGGGGCCGAGCGCTCCGGGCCGTTCTTCTGCTTCAATAGGGGCATGGTCAGCCTCATCAACGCCGCGACGGGTCGTCTCGACCTCGAGCCGTTCTGGCCGTCCCGGCAGGCGCACCACTACGACCGCGAGTGTTGCCGCGCATCCGTAGCGCGGGCCCGCTCGCTCGGCTGCTGACGCCGCCCCACCAGGCCGCTCGGCATTCCGCCCGGTTCCGGGGGCATCGTCTCTCCCCGGTCCGAACGCTCAGGCCCAGCCCGCGCGCACGACGTCCACCCGACGCCCCTCAGCGCGAAAGAGCCGATTCCCATGACGAACGTCCGTAGCCTGTCCGCTTCCCCCTCCACCACCCCCGCGGCCACCGCCAGCGCCACCGCCCCGGCGGCCACCGTGCCCGGGCGGAACGCGCTTGCCGGCCGCCAGCGGCTACGAGCCGTCGCCCGGGACGAGGTGCCCCCGGTCGACGAATTGCTGCACCCCCGCGCCACCTGGCTGCCCGCTCCCCCGCACACCGTCCCCGCCCTCCCCGGGCAGCCTCCGATGATCGGCTACCTGGTGCTCGTCCCGGCCGACCAGCAGGAGCCCGCGAAGACGACACCGGCCGTGCCGCTCACCACGAACGACGGCCCGGTGTGGATCGACCCGGAACAGCGGGCCGTGCGGGTCGGCGGGCGTCCGCTGGACCTCACCTATCTGGAGTTCGAGCTGCTGGCCCATCTCGTCGCCCATCCGCACCGGGTGCACACCCGCGATCAGCTGGTGACCACGGTGTGGGGCTACGGACACGTCGGCGACGGCCGGACCGTGGACGTCCATGTGGCCCGGCTGCGCCGCAAGTTGGGCGCGGAGCACCGGGGCTCGATCGTCACGGTGCGGCGCGTGGGCTACAAGTACGTGCCGAGCGCGTAGCAGCACGGCAAGGAGCGCCGTACGGACCGCGACTCGGCCCGTACGGCGCTCCCCTGTGGGTGCCGCCCTCAGCGATCGGCGCCCACCAGCGGGCGGGACTCCGCGGGGGTCGGAGCCTCGCCATGGCTGACGTTCGGCAGCCACCGCAGCGCCCGCGGCAGGTACCAGGTGCGCTCGCCGAGCAGCGCCATCGCCGAGGGCAGCAGCAGCATCCGTACGAGGGTGGCGTCCACCAGCACCGCGACCGCGAGCCCGACGCCCATCTGCTGCATGTCCTGCATCCGCAGCAGCGCCAGGACCGCGAACACCGCGACCATGATGGTGGCCGCCCCGGTGACGGAGCCAGCGGTGGTGCGGATGCCCTCGCGGATCGCCTCGCGGGTCGTCAGGCCCCGCTCGTGCGCCTCACGGATCCGCGACACCACGAAGACGTGGTAGTCCATCGACAGTCCGAAGAGGATGACGAGGACGAACAGCGGCATCCACGACTCGATCGCGCCGGCCGGTTCCATGCCCAGCAGCTCCGCGCCCCAGCCGTGCTGGAAGACGGCGGTCATGGTGCCGTAAGCGGCGCCCACCGACAGCAGGTTGAGCAGGATCGAGACGATCGCGATCGGCAGCGACCGGAAGCACACCAGCATGAGCAGGAAGGTCACGGCCGCGATGAAGAGGAAGACCGGCGCGAGGTCCGTCTTCAGCTGGTCGGTGAAGTCGCGGCTCTCGGCGAGTTCACCGCCCACGTACGCCTTGTCGGAGACCGGGCCGAGGACGTCCGGCACCAGGTCGTCGCGCAGGGTGTCCAGCGCCCGCCGCGACTCCGCGTTCTCGCCGTTCCCCGCGAGCGGCACCTCGATGCGGGCCACCCCCTGCTTCGGGTGCAGCTCGACCTCGACGGCCTTGCCGAACCGGCCGGACTCGGCCAGCTGCTTCTTGAAGTCCGTGACGGCCGCGCCGAAGCGGGGCGAGGAGATGTCGTCGCCGCGCACCACGACCTCGGCCGGGGCCGGGCCGCCCGGGAACGCCCCGGTGATCTCCTTGTACGCCACCGTCAGCGGGGCGTCCGAGCCGAACTGCTGCTCCATGCCGAGGTTTTCGGTCTTCATCCCGAGCGCGGGGGCGGCGAGCACCAGCAGCAGGGTGCCGGAGATGGCCGCGAACAGCTTCGGCCTGGCCAGGACGGGCCGCATGAGCTTGCCGGAGATCCCGCCGCTCGCCTGGTGGACGCCCTTCTGCCGACGGCGGTTCAGCAGCGGCACCCGGCCCGCGTCGATCCGGTCGCCGAGCCAGGACATCATGGCGGGCAGGACCGTCACCGACCCCAGCATGGCCATCAGGACGACCAGCAGGGTGGCGACCGCGAAGCCCTGGAAGAGCATCAGCCCGGACAGGAACATGCCCGACATCGCCAGCATGACCGTGATCCCCGAGACCAGCACCGCCCGGCCGCTGGTCTCCGCCGCGATGCGCAGCGCGGTCTCCGCGTCCCGGCCCGCGGCCCGCTCGTCCCGCTCGCGCCGCAGGTAGAACAGGCAGTAGTCGACACCGACGGCCAGCCCGACCAGGAACATCACCGAGTTGGTGGAGTCGTACAGCGGCAGCTGGTGGCTGACCAGAGCCAGCAGCCCGAAGGTGCCGATGCAGGCGGTCACCCCGAGCAGCACCGGCAGCAGGGCCGCGACCAGCGCCCCGAAGACCACCAGCAGGATGCCCAGCGCCAGGGGGACGGCCGTGAACTCGGCCTTCTTGAAGTCGTTCTTCAGCATGCCGTCGAGTTCGTGCTGCGCGGTGGCGTCGCCGAACTCATGGACGGTGATCCCGCTGTGCGCGGACTTCGTCGCCGCAACCGCGTCCAGGACGGGCTTCACCCGGTCCCCCGCGGTGTCCGGATCGCCCTTCATCTGGAAGGTGACCAGCCCCTCCCGGCCACTGGCCGAGCGCACCGGCGGCTGGATGCGCGCGGTCTCACCGGTCTTCTCAAGACGGGTGGAGAGGTCGCCCGCCGCGGCCTTCCAGCCGTCCGGGTCCGCGCTGCGCAGCATCACCATCTCGCCGGCCGGTGTGCTGAGCCCCGCGTCCTCCAGGATCTTCTGGGCACGTGCGGAGTCGCCCGCGCCGTTCTCGGAATTCGTCATCTGCCGGGATCCGGACATGCCGCCGACGACGGCGACGACCACCACGAACAGCAGCCATCCGATGATCGCGGACTTGCGGTGGCGGGTGCTCCACCCGCCGAGCCGCACTGCCAGGCCTCGCCTCGTTGTGCTCATGGCGTCTCTCCCACTGGGGATGTGTACGGGATACGGACCGGATCGGTCATGTCCTAGACGCTAGAAAACGGGGCCTTCCCGACCCAGCCGGGCAGCACCCGAATCCCCGAGGCGTAGGGCGAGGCAGGGGGGTGGTGCCAGGTGTACCCCCGGCTGGGGCGCGGCCCCCGTGACCGATCTTGCGGCGTCCAGCAGACTGAGACATCTGAAGAAGCGGAAAGCCGCACAGCACACGAACCGTGGAGGGCGTCGGATGACGGTCCGCAGCAGACTGTTGGCCTGTGTACGGGGCTTAGCCCTGATGTTCATCACGCTCGCGGGGTCGATCCCGCTGTTCGTGCTGACGGTGCTGTCCCTCGCGTTCATGGCGCTGGGCCTGGGTGTCCTCACCACCCCGGCGATGATCGGCGCGGTGCGCTGGCACGCCAACCGGCGACGGCTGCTGGCGGCCGAGTGGTCCGGAGTCCAGATCCGGATGCCGTACCGGCCGCTGCCCGACGATCTGCGCACGGGGCTCACCGGGCAGGTGGAGCGGTGCAGCCATCTGCTGAAGGACCCGGCGACCTGGCGGGACCTGCTGTGGCTGCTTCCGGACATGACGGCGGGCTGCGTCATCGCGGCGCTGGCGTTCGTCTTCCCGCCGTACGGCCTCGAGGGCTCCGTCCTGGCCGCCGGGGTGTGGGAGCCGATCGTCGAGGCGGGCGGCACCTACTGGTACGCGTTCGTCCCCGTGACCTCGCAGACGACCGCCAACCTCGCCGCCCTCACCGGTGTGGGCCTGATCGCCCTCGGCCTGTTCGCCGCGCCCGCGCTGCTGCGCGTGCACTTCCTGCTGGCCCGCGCCTTCCTCGCCCCCACCCCGCAGATGGCCCTCGCCGCGCGCGTCGACCGGCTCACCGAGACCCGGCACGACGCCGTGGACACATCGGCCGCCGAGCTGCGCCGCATCGAGCGCGATCTGCACGACGGCGCACAGGCCCGGCTCGTCGCCATGGGCATGAGCCTGGGCACGATCGAGGCGCTGATCGAGAAGGACCCGGCGAAGGCCAAGGAACTCCTCGCCGCGGCCCGCACCAACTCCGCCGAGGCCCTGGCCGAGCTGCGCGACCTGGTCCGCGGCATCCATCCGCCGGTCCTGGCCGAGCGCGGGCTGGGCGACGCGGTGCGCGCCCTCGCGCTGCGGATGTCCCTCCCGGTGGAGACGGAGGTGGATCTTCCGGGCCGGTTCGCTGAGCCGGTCGAGGCGGCCGCGTACTTCGCCGTCAGCGAGGTGCTGACCAACGCGGCCAAGCACTCCGGCGCCGCGCGCATGTGGCTGGACCTGCACCACGAGGGCGGGATGCTGCGCATCTCGGTCACCGACAACGGCAGCGGCGGCGCCCGCGTCGCGCCGGGCGGCGGCCTGTCCGGCATCGAACGGCGGCTGGGCACCTTCGACGGCGTCCTCGCCGTCAGCAGCCCGCCCGGCGGCCCCACCATGGTGACGATGGAGATCCCCTGCGTCCCGACCGCCCCACGACCGGCGGTCTGACCCCCGGCGGGGACCGTACGACGGTACATTCGACGCGTTCGGCCCGGTGGTCCGTTCCGGGCCCGATGACGTCATGGAGCCCGCCGTGCGCGTAGTCGTTGCCGAGGATCTGTTCCTGCTCAGGGACGGACTGGTGCGGATGCTGGAAGCCTACGATTTCGAGATCGCGGCCGCCGTCGAGAGCGGTCCCGAACTGACGCGGGCACTGGCCGAGCTGAAGCCGGACGTGGCCGTGGTGGACGTGCGGCTGCCCCCGTCGTTCACCGACGAGGGGCTCCAGTGCGCGCTGGCGGCGCGGCGGGACCGCCCGGGGCTGCCGGTGCTGGTGCTGTCGCAGCACGTGGAGCAGTTGTACGCGCGGGAGTTGCTGGCCGACGGCAGCGGCGGCATCGGCTATCTGCTCAAGGACCGGGTCTTCGACGCCGACCAGTTCATCGACGCGGTGCGCCGGGTCTCCGAGGGCGGTACGGCGATGGACCCGCAGGTGATCTCGCAGCTGCTGTCCCGGCGTTCGCAGGACCGGCCGATGGGGCATCTGACGCCTCGGGAGCGGGAGGTGATGGAGCTGATGGCGCAAGGCAGGTCGAACACGGCGATCGCGGCGCAGCTGGTGGTGACCGAGCGGGCCGTCGCCAAGCACACCTCCAACATCTTCGGGAAGCTCGGCCTGCCGCAGTCCGACGACGACAACCGCCGGGTGCTGGCCGTGCTGGCGTACCTGGACCGGGGGCGGACGGGCAGCGAGGCGCGCTGACCCCCGCTTCCTCCGGTACGCCGCGTGCCCCATTGCTCCCGCCCCGCATCGCTGGTTTAGTGCCCTGCGCACCACAACCGTTGGCCGTTGTCCGTTGGGGGGCGCATGAGCGACCTGAGCAGACGCACGCTGATCGGAACCGCCGGAGCACTTGGGGCCGGGGCCGCGTTAGGGGCTCACTCCCCCGCGCTGGCCGACACGCCGCGGCCCCCACACGACATTGCACAGGACACCGCCGTGACCGCATTCTCCACCGCCCCCGCACGTGCCGCGCTGCGGCGGCTGCTGCCGGAACACGCCGAGCAGTTCCGGCTGGTGGCACTCCCCCGGGGCACCAAGGAGCGGTTCGAGGTCACGGGGTCGACGGGGCGGATCACCGTGGCCGGGACCAGCCCCGCGGTGCTGCTCACCGGCGTCCACTGGTACCTCAAGTACACCTGCCACGCCCAGATCACCTGGGCGGGCGATCAGCTGGAGCTGCCGAAGGCGCTGCCCGCGCCGCACGGCACCGTCACGCGGTCGACCGCGCTGCCGCACCGGTTCGCGTTCAACGACACCCACGACGGCTACACCGCACCGTTCGCCGACTGGGACCGCTGGGAACACCTGATTGACGTCGCGGCCCTGCACGGCTGCAACGAACTGCTGGTCACCGCGGGCCAGGAGGCCGTCTACCACCGGCTGCTCCAGGACTTCGGCTACACCGACGCGCAGCTGCGCGCCTGGCTGCCCACCCCGGCCCACCAGCCGTGGTTCCTGATGCAGAACATGAGCGAGTACGGCGGCCCGGTATCCCCGGAGCTACTGGAGAAGCGGACCGCGCTGGGGCGGCGCATCGCCGACCGGCTGCGGGAGCTGGGCATGCGGCCGGTCTTCCCCGGCTACTTCGGCACCGTCCCCGACGGCTTCGCCGACCGCAACCCGGGCGCGGACACCGTGCCGCAGGGCGACTGGAACGGGCTCCGGCGGCCCGACTGGCTCGATCCGCGCACCGACGCGTTCCACGAGGTGGCCGCGGCCTTCTACCGCTACCAGCGCGAACTGTTCGGCGAGTGCGACCTGTTCAAGATGGACCTGCTTCATGAAGGCGGCAATGCCGGTGACGTTCCGGTGCCGGACGCCGCGCGCGCCGTCGAGAAGGCGCTCCAGACCGCCCGCCCCGGCGCCATCTGGGTGATCCTGGGCTGGCAGGCCAACCCCCGGCGCGATCTGCTGGACGCGGTGGACCATGACCACATGCTGGTCGTGGACGGTCTGTCGGACCTGGACACGATCACCGACCGGGAGAAGGACTGGGGTGCGGTGCCGTACGCGTTCGGCACCATCCCCAACTTCGGTGGCCGCACGACGGTCGGCGCCAAGACCCATATGTGGGCCGAGCGGTTCACCGTCTGGCGGGACAAGCCGGGCAGCAAGCTGGTCGGCACGGCGTACATGCCGGAGGCGGTCGAACGCGATCCGGCGGCGTTCGAGCTGTTCAGCGAGCTGGCCTGGCGGGATGCGGCGGTGGACCGGGACGAGTGGTTCCGCGGCTACGCCGACGTCCGCTACGGCGCGAAGGACGGCAAGGCACGGGAGGCGTTCGCGGCGCTGCGCGACACCGCGTACCAGATCAGCAGCAAGGACGGCCGCCCGCACGACTCCGTCTTCGCCGCCCGGCCCTCCCTCACCGCCCGCTCCGGCACCAACTACGCCACCCACACCCCCGCCTTCGACCCGGCCCGCTTCGACGCCGCCCTGGCGGCACTGCTGGGAGTGCGGGCCGGGCTGCGCGACAGCGACGCATACCGCTACGACCTCGCCGACACCGCGCGGCAGGCGCTCGCCAACCGCTCCTGGCAGCTGATCCCGCAGCTGGCGGACGCGTACGCCCGCAAGGACCTGGACACCTTCCGGGCGCTGTCCCAGCTGTGGCTGAAGCTGATGCGGCTGAGCGACGACATCACCGGCACCCACCGGCTCCTGCTCCTCGGCCCCTGGCTGGAGGACGCCAAGCGGATGGCCTCGGGCGAGAAGGAGTCCGCGCAGCTGGAGTACGCGGCGCGCGCCCTCATCACCACCTGGGCGGACCGGGGCGCCGCCGACCCCGGCAAGCTCGCCAACTACGCCAACCGCGACTGGCACGGCCTCATCGGCGACTTCCACCTGCCCCAGTGGCAGACCTATCTGGACGAGCTGGAGGACGCGCTCGCCGAAGGCCGCGCGCCGCGCACCTTCGACTGGTACGCGGTCGAGGAGCCGTGGACGCGGGAGCGGAAGAGCTATCCGGTACGGCCGGTGGCGGACACCTGGCGCACCGCGAGCCGGGTGCACGACGCGCTGGCCAAGGCCCCGTACCAGGGGACGCTGGCCGTCGGCACCGAGCCGGGCACCCTGCCGCCGGGCGGCGCCGGGGTCATCACCGCGGCGCTGCGCAACGTCAACGGGCTGCGGGCCACAGGCCGCGTCGACTTCGACCTGACCGTGACCGGCCTCGATCCCGCGCCGCAGGGCCCCACCTCGCTGCCGTCGGTGCCCGCGGCGGGCACGGGCGAGGTCCGCTGGCGGGCCACCGCGCCCGACGGGCCGCTGGACGATCCGCTGAAGGCGTACCCGTACGAACTGGCCGTACGGTACGGGCCGCGCGGCGAGGACCGGGTGCGGGCGGTGGGCACCGGCACCCTGTGGGTGGCGGGTCCGCTGGCCGACGGCTGGAAGACGGTCACCACCAACGGCGCCGCGTTCGGGCAGCTGGGCGAGCGGTTCGCGATCGACGGGGCGGGCCAGGACCTGTGGAAGGCCACCGCGGAGTTCGGCGCCGCGTACCGGCCGGGCGCGTTGAAGACCGATACGTCGGTGACGGTGAAGGTGGCCGCGCAGGCCGTCACCGGGCCCTGGGCCCGCGCCGGGATCGTCGTCCGCAACGCGCTGGCCACGGCGGGCTCGCCGGGGTTCCTGAACCTGTCGGTCACGCCCGCCAACGGTGTCGTCCTGTCGTACGACTCCAATGGCGACGGCACGCTCGACACCTATCAGCGGATCACCGGCGTGAAGGCGCCGGTGCTGCTGCGGCTGACGCGCGCCTCCGCCACCTCGTACACCGGTGAGCTGTCCACCGACGACGGCGCGAACTGGCGCAAGGTGGCCACGGTGACCGTGCCGGGCGCGGCGGCCGCGCAGGACGCCGGGCTGTTCATGAGCGCGGCGAACGGCGGCAGCGGGGCGCGCGGCACGGTCGAGTTCAGCGGCTGGCGCGTGAGCTGACGCCACACTTCCGGGTGAGGCTCCGCCGCCGCTTCCGGTGGCGGAGCCGTCCGCTTTGTGACCTCCGCCCGCTGCCGCTCGTTTACGCCACGTGGAGCAGCAGCAGGCGACAGCCATCCCCCTCGACGACACTGACGACACCGACGACTTTGCCGACACCGCGGGCCCGATCGATGTCGAGCAGGCCGAGGCCGCCATCGTCGAGCACTATCCGCGGCTGGTGCGGCTCGCGTATCTCATCCTGCCGCCCGGCATGGGCCGCACCCGGCGCGTGCTGGCCGCGCACGCGCTGGCGCAGCGGGCCCTGCCGCGCAACCAGGGCAGGCCCGAAACCCAGGAGGTCGAGCTGCCGTGGCAGCGCGGCACCAAGGGGACGGCGGGCGACGCGGGGTACGCCTACGTGCGGCTGCGCGTGCTGCGCTCCGCGCTGCGGGCGGGCCGGCCGCGGCGCCCCTGGGCGCTGTCCGCGCCGCTGCCGCTGGTGTGGGGGCTGCGGCTGTTCCCCCGGTCCGGCGGGGCCGATGAACTCGCCCTGGACAAGGCGCTGTCCGAGCTGTCAGGGCCAGGGCGGGCCGCGTACGTACTGCGCGAGCTGGAGCGTCTGGACGACCGCGAGGTGCGGGCGCTGCTCCACGCCGCGGGCGTCGAGGACGCGCGGGACGCGCTCGACGAGGCGGACGAGGTGCCCGAGCCCGCGGGCAGCCGGGACGACGGTTCGCTGCTGGAGTCGGCCGAGTTCGACCCGTGTTCGCTCCAGGCGCGGCCCACCGATCTGATGCGCCGCCGCCAGCATCTGCGGGCGCTGCTGGTGACCCTGGTGGCGCTGGTGGTGTGCGGATCGCTGCTGGGGATGCCGGGCGACGGCTGGGGGCAGAGCGGCGCGGCGGCGCCGAGTTACGCCCGTAACCCGTCCTCCGAACGGGCCCTGGACCCGGACCGGTTGACGCGCGCCGAACCCTTCGCGTGGCGCACCGCGACCCGCGCGGACTTCTCGTCCTGGCCCGCCCGCGGCGACCGGCTCGGCGACACCGCGCTGCTGCGCCGCGCGCTGGCGGTGTGGGCGCGGCCGGGGCGTTCGGTGCGGGTGTCGGCGACGGCGGGCACCCAGTCGGGGCCGCCGTCCGGGCCGCCGCAGCTGCTCTACGCGGGCGTGGTGGACCAGGCGGCCGTGGTGTTGCTGTACGACGGGCTGCGGGTCGCCCGGTACGCGGAGGGGGCGGAGGACAGCGGCGGCGGGGACGGCACGGTGGCCCTCGACCTCGCCCGCCTCGACGCGGCGGACGCCGCGGCGTCGACCGCGCTCGTCCTGGGCCGCACGGACGGCAACGTCCGCTATCTGACCGCCCCCTGGGTGCGCCACACCTCCGTACGCGACCTGCTGCGCCCCGCCGAGCGGCCGCGCCCGGTGCGCATGACCACCGACGGGGTGACCGACCCGGTGCGCACCGTGCCCCGGCTGCGCCCGTGCCGGGGCTGGCCCGCGGTGCGGTTCGGCTCGCACCTGGTGGCCGACCTCGGCGAACTGGCCCCGGCCCGGCTGACGTACGGCGCCCCCGGGTCCGCCGCCCGCGGCGGGCCGCGCGATGTGGCGGGCCGGGACGCCCTGCTGAGCTGGGAGCGGACTGCGTGCCGGCTGCCGCTGATGACGGGGCGCGGGGTGCGGTCGGTGAACATCTGGCGGTTCGGGACCCAGCGGCTGCCCGAGGCGGGCGGCCGGGCGGCCTGGCTGTGCACCCGGGCCGAGACCTGGCGGGGCGCGGGCAGCCGGGTGCTGGCCCAGTTCCAGCCGTGGACCACCCGGCGCGGCGCGGCGGGCGCGGTCGCCGCCACGGCGGACGGCTCCGCGGCCTGCGGGCCGCGCGCCCCGCGGGTGCTGGCGGGCGTACTGTGGAAGGCCCGCTCCGGCCACTGGTTCCTGCTGGCCGCGGGCAGCCGCCAGGTCACCGCGATCACGGCGACCGGCGGCGTCAGGGCCCGCTCCGGCCACCGGGCCCTGACCGCCCCCGCCAAGCCCGGCGCCCACGCCACCCTCAAGGCCAGGATGGCCGACGGCACCCGGCTGGGCGCCCTGCGCTAGCACCCGGCGGTGTGCTCGACCGTCAGGGGACCTCGGCCGATCCGCAGTCGCGCGCGCCCACGTGCAGCGCCACCGCCGTGTCGGCGCCCAGGGTGGCGGTGAACCGGCCCGAGGAGTCGACCGTGACGGTCCTGCCGCTCTGCACGTCGCAGTAGCCGCCCGGCGGCAGCGAGGTCTGGAAGGTCCGGGTGAGGGAGCCGCTTTCGTGGTTGATGGCCACGTACGCCTTGTCGCCGCGTCCGAAGGCGATGGCATCGTTGCCGTTGTCCCACCAGTCGGTCACCGGCGTGCCCCGGGCGGTGTTGCGGAGGGCGACCATGCTGATGATCTCGGGCCACTTGTGCTGGCACTTCCAGCCGTCCCGGTAGCAGGCGCCCACCGTGCCCCCGCCCGGCGGACCGGCGTCGTTGTCGCTGAACTCGTAGCCGGAGTGGACGTCCGGGGAACCATAGGGCCAGGCCAGCATGAAGACGTTGGCCAGGGTGTAGTCGGCGTCGTCCTTGTAGCTGAGGGTGGAGCCGTTGCGTTCGGTGTCCCAGTTGTCGACGAAGACACCGGCCTGGCCGCTCGCCAGGTAGCCCCAGCCCTCGCCGAAGTTCTTCAGGTACGCCAGCTTCTCGTCCCGGAACACCCGCTTGAGGTCACGGCCGTAGCGGAACTCCTGGACGTCGCCGTTGCCCAGGTACTCCGCCGGGGAGACGGCCTCGCCCTCGCCGTGGATGACCTCCTGTTTCCAGTAGACGCCGGGGTCGCTCAACTGACTCTTGATGGCGGCCAGGTCCTCGGCCGGTATGTGCTTGGCGGCATCGACGCGGAAGCCGTCCACGCCGAGCGAGAGCAGGTCGTCGAGGTACTGCGCGAGCCGGGTACGGACGTACGGCTCACCGGTGTCCAGGTCCGCGAGGCCCACCAGCTCGCAGTGCTGCACGTTCCAGCGGTCCTGGTAGTCGCTGATCTGCGCAATGCAGTCGTCCATGTCCTGGGGCTGGTAGATCCCGGAGTAGGTGTACTTGGTGTACGAGGAGCCGCCGGTGCCGGTGCCGCTTCCGGCGGACATGTGGTTGATGACGGCGTCGGCGACGACCTTGACGCCCGCGGCGTGACAGGTGTCGATCATGTTCTTGAAGGCGGTGCGGTCGCCGAGCCGCCCGGCGATCTTGTAGCTGACGGGCTGGTAGGACGTCCACCACTGGCCACCCTGGATGTGCTCGGTGGCCGGGGACACCTCGACAAGGCCGTATCCGGCGGGGCCCAGGGTGCTGGTGCACTCCTTGGCGACGGAGGCGTAACTCCACTCGAAGAGTTCGGCGGTGACGTCCTTGGTACCGGGCGGTGCCGCCTGGGCGGTCTGTGGGGGTACGGCGACGAGCGCCGCCGCGCCCGCCGCGAGGGCGAGCGCGGTGGCGAGGGGGGTGCGGCTGCTGGCCATCGTTCCTCCGTGGGGGAGTCCCGTCATGACTTGGTCGCTCCGGCCGTGAGCCCCGCCACCAGATGGCGCTGCACCCAGGCGAACACCAGCGCCGCCGGGACGGCGATCATGACGGCCGCGGCGGTCATGGCGCCCCAGTCGGAGGTGTACTGGTTGACGAACGTCTGAAGGCCCGCGGCGAGGGTCAGGTTCTCCTCGCCCGTCATGAAGGCGGAGGCGTAGGCGACTTCGGCCCATGCGGTGATGAAGGTGTAGAAGGCGGTGACCGCGATGCCCGGCTTGGCGAGCGGGACGACCAGCCGCCAGAAGGCACCGAAGGGGTTCAGCCCGTCGACCCGCCCCGACTCGTCGATCTCGGCCGGGATGGTGTCGAAGTAGCCCTTCATCATCCAGGCGCAGAACGGCACGGCCACCGTCAGATAGGTGACGATGAGCGAGATGGGCTGGTTGAGCCAGCCGAGCGTCGACATGATCGTGTAGAGCGGCACGATGAGGATGGCCACCGGGAACATCTGGGTGATCAGCAGCAGCCACATCAGCGGCCGCATCCCGGGGAAGCGGAAGCGGCTGACGGCGTAGCCGGTGGTGGCCGCGATGAACACTCCCAGCACGGTCGTGCAGCCGACGACCAGAGCTGAGTTCCCGAACCAGGTCAGGAACTCCGTATCGCCCAGCACATGGGTGTAGTTCCGCAGCGTGGGGTCCTTGAGCACGGCGGTGCTGAACGCCTCGCCCCGGGGTTTGAACGAGGTCGCCAGCAGCCACAGCGGTGGGAAGACCGCGACGGCCGAGGCGAGGACCAGGGTCGTGTGCAGCCCGATCGAGGCGAGCGGGCCGCGTCGCCGGTCGCGCATGGCGATCACACCTCTCCCTGCTTGCGGAGCGCGCGGCGGTAGACCACCGCGAAGAGCATGAGGATGAGCAGGATGAGGACGCCCCACGCGGAGGCGCCCGCGTAGTCGCGCGGGCTGTTGACGAAGGAGATCCGGTACGCGTACGTCACCAGGATCTCCGTGGTGTCGCCGGGCCCGCCCCGGGTGAGCAGGTAGATCACCGGGAACATGTTGAAGGTCCAGATGGTGGAGAGCAGGACCACGGTGGCGGAGACCGGCCGCAGCCCGGGCAGGGTGATGTGGCGGAACCGCTGCCAGGGGTTCGCGCCGTCCATCTCGGCGGCCTCGTACCGCTCGCCGGGGATGGACTGGAGCCCGCCGAGCAGGGCGACCAGCATGAACGGCACCCCGATCCAGACGTTGACGGCGATCACCGAGACCTTGGCCAGGGTGGGGTCGTTCAGCCAGGGCACGGCGTCGATGCCGCCGCCGTCGAGGAGCTTGTTGAGGATGCCGTTCCGCTCGTTGTAGAGCAGCCGCCAGGCGAAGACGGAGACGAAGGCGGGCACCGCCCAGGGCAGGATCAGCAGCGAGCGGTAGACGGCGCGCCCGGCGAACCGGCGGTTCAGCAGCACGGCGAGGCCGAGGCCGAGGCAGAACGTGACGGTGACGCAGGAGACGGTCCAGGTCACCGTCCACAGCAGCCGGTCAAGGAAGACCTGGTCGGTGAGGACCGCGGTGAGGTTGTCGAGGCCGGTGAAGCGGTAGGTGGCGGGGATGTGGTTGATCCCGATGGTGCGCTCGACATTGGCCTCGTTGGCGTCGGTCAGCGCCAGATAGACCCCGCGGCCCAGTGGATAGCCGATGATCAGGCCGAGGACGATCACGACGGGCGCGACCATGGCCCAGGCGTACCAGTGGCGGGCCAGCGCGGTGCGGATGCGGCCGGTGTCGGCGGTCATCGTCACCGGCCCTACTTCCAATCGCCCTTGAGGAGCTTGCGGTACGCGTCCCCGACCGCCGTCGCGGCCTCCTTCGGCGGCGTCCTGCCCGCGAGCACGTTCGGCAACTGGACCAGGATCGCCTGGAAGAGGCTGTTGCCCTCGGGGATCCACGGGCGCTCGACGGCCTTGTCGACGGCGGCCTTGAAGAACTTCACGTTCGGGTTGGCCGCGACCGTCTTGTTCCGGTAGACGGAAGTGCGGGTGGGCAGCAGGCTCAGCTTCTCGGTGGTCTTCGCCTGCACCTCGGCCGAGCTCATGTACTGGGCGAAGGTGTACGAGGCGTCGAGGTTCTCGGAGCCCGCGTAGACGGTGAGGTTGTGGCCGCCCTGCGGGGCGCCCTGGCCGCCGCTGCCCGCCGGGACGGGGACCACGCCGAGGTTGGACGGGTCCTTGAACGCCTTGCCCGCCAGGGTGTCCTCGATCGCCCAGGGCCCGTTGAGGGTCATCGCCACGTCGCCGTTCTTGATGGCGTGCTGCATGGTGTCCCAGCCGTCGGTGGCGTCGGTCTCGGCCGCGCCGGAGGCGACCAGGTCGCGGGCGGCGGCGAACGCCTTGACGCCGGGCGCGTCGTCGACGGTGATCTTCTTCGCTCCGGTGTCGAGCAGATCACCGCCCTCGCCGTAGAGGAACGGCAGATACCAGTAGGCGTCGTCGCCGCGCAGATAGAGCCCGGTCTTCCCGGTCTTCTGCTTGATCTTCTCCGCGGCGGCCTTCAGCCCGGTCCAGCTGGTGGGCGGCTCCACCCCGGCCTCCTTGAGCATCTTCTTGTTGTAGAAGAGGCCGAGGGTGTCGATGACCTGGGGTACGCCGTAGGTCGCGCCCTTGAACTTCGTCCCGGCGGCCGCCTTGGGCAGATAGTCGGACTGGTCGGCGAGGGCCGGGGTGCCGTCCAGCTTGGCGAGATAGCCGATGTTGGCCAGGTCCTGGGTCCAGGCCACCTCGGCGCGCAGCACGTCGGGCGCGCCGGAGCCGCCGGAGCCTGCGGCGTTCTTGAACTTGGCCAGCGCCTCGCCGAACGGGACGTTGACGTAGTTCACCTTCACGTCCGGGTACTTCTTCTGAAAGCCGAGGGCGAGCTGCTTGTACGTGCCCTTCTCGGCCTCGTTCGAGGTGTCCCAGTAGGTCACGGTGCCGGAGATCTTGCCGTCGGCACCCTTCCCGCCGCCGTCGCCGTCACCGCCGCACGCGGTCGCCGTGAGCGCGATGGCCGCTACGAGCGCGGTGGCCGCCATGCCATGTCGCATCCGAACCCCTCCCAAACCGACCGGCGGCGCCATCGCGGCGCCGGATTGCGGAGGAACGTAACAGCGGCACTGTCACCCGGAAAGACCCCGGAAAGACCTTGCGTAAGTTTTCTGCAAGCGGACCTGATCGTTACGCCCGCGTATCCCGTCGGTAGCCACCCAGGCGCTTGACAGGGGCGCCGCAGGGCCCCGTAGTGCGCCTTCGCGCGCCACGCACCCCTGCAAGCTCTTTCGCAAGACATTGCAGAGCTGTTACGTTCACCGGCATGACCCAGGAGCTCACGACCTCCCTCCAGGCCGGGCCCGCGCGATCCTCCGAGGGGACCCGCTGGTGGCGGGACGCCGTCATCTACCAGGTGTACGTCCGGTCCTTCGCCGACAGCGACGGCGACGGCATCGGGGATCTGCGCGGTGCGCGCGAGCGGCTGCCGTATCTCGCCCGGCTCGGGGTGGACGCCGTCTGGCTGACGCCGTTCTACGCCTCGCCGCAGGCCGACGGGGGCTACGACGTGGCCGACTACCGCGCCGTCGATCCGCTCTTCGGTACCCTCGGGGACGCCGACGACCTGGTGCGCACCGCCCATGAGCTGGGGCTGCGGGTGATCGTCGACGTGGTCCCCAACCACACCTCGGACCGCCATCCGTGGTTCCTCAGCGCGCTCGCGGACCGGCCTCGGGGGGCGGCCCGCGAGCGCTATCTCTTCCGTCCGGGCCGGGGCGCGGACGGTGAACTGCCGCCGAACGACTGGGAGTCCGTCTTCGGCGGCCCCGCCTGGACCCGTACCACAGGACCGGACGGCACCCCGGGCGAGTGGTATCTGCACCTCTTCGCTCCCGAGCAGCCCGACCTGAACTGGGACTGTCCTGAGGTCCGCGAGGAATTCGACTCCGTGCTGCGCTTCTGGCTGGACCTGGGCGTGGACGGATTCCGTATCGATGTCGCGCACGGCATGGTCAAGGCCCCGGGGCTGCCGGACATCGGCCGCACCGAGCAGGCCAAGCTGATCGGCTCGCAGGTGCTGCCGTTCTTCGACCAGGACGGGGTCCACGAGATCCACCGCGGCTGGCGGCGGCTGCTGGACTCCTACCCCGGGGAGCGGATCGGCGTCGCCGAGGCATGGGCGCCCAGCGCCGAGCGGCTCGCCCTGTACGTACGCCCTGACGAGCTGCACCAGGCGTTCAACTTCCAGTTTCTCAAGTGCCCGTGGGACGCGGCCGCGATGCGCGAGGTGATCGACGAGTCGCTGGCCGCCACCGCCTCGGTCGGCGCCCCCACCACCTGGGTGCTCTCCAACCACGACGTGGTCCGGCACCCCACCCGGTACGCCGACGGCGGCCCCGGGCAGGGGCTGCGGCGGGCCCGGGCCGCGGTGCTGCTCACCCTGGCGCTGCCGGGGTCCGCGTATCTGTACCAGGGCGAGGAGCTGGGCCTTCCCGAGGTGCTCGACCTGCCGGACGAGGCCCGCCAGGACCCGGCGTTCTTCCGTACCTCCGCCGAGGGGCAGGACGGCCAGGACGGTCAGGAGGGCCGTCGCGACGGCTGCCGGGTGCCGCTCCCCTGGTCGCGTTCGGGCCCGTCGTACGGGTTCGGTCCCGGCGGCAGCTGGCTGCCGCAGCCCGCCGGATGGGCGGACACGTCCGTGGAGGCGCAGACCGGCGACCCGGAGTCCACACTGGAGCTGTACCGCGCCGCGCTCGCCCTGCGCCGGGAGGTGCCGGGCCTGGGCGACGGGCCGATGAGCTGGCAGCCGGCCCCGGCGGGGGTGCTCGCGCTGTCGCGTCCGGGCTTCCTGTGCACGCTCAACACCCTCGGCGACGAGGTCCGGCTGCCCGTCCCGGGGCGCGCGCTGCTGTCCTCAGCACCGCTGGCGTACGACGCCGATACGGTGCGCATTCCCGCCGAATCCTGCGTGTGGTGGGCAATCTGACATGCGACCGGTAAGGTCCCACTCCATGACCGCACGGCTTGCCGACATCGCAGCCCAGGCGGGGGTCAGCGAAGCCACCGTCAGCCGCGTCCTCAACGGCAGGCCGGGGGTGGCCGCGGCCACCCGCGAGTCCGTCCTCGCCGCCCTGGACGTCCTCGGCTACGAGCGGCCGGTGCGGCTGCGGCAGCGCAGCGCGGGGCTGGTGGGACTGATCACCCCCGAGCTGGAGAACCCGATATTCCCCGCGCTCGCCCAGGTGATCGGGCAAGCGCTGACCCGCCAGGGCTACACCCCGGTGCTGGCCACCCAGACCCCCGGCGGCTCGACCGAGGACGAGCTGACCGAAATGCTGGTGGACCGGGGGGTGGCCGGGATCATCTTCGTCTCGGGGCTGCACGCGGACACCTCGGCCGATATGCAGCGCTATGACCAGCTGCGCGGCCAGGGCGTGCCGTTCGTGCTGGTGGACGGCTTCTCGCCGAAGGTGCGGGCGCCGTTCATCTCCCCCGACGACCGGGCGGCGATGCTGCTGGCCGTCACCCATCTGGTTTCCCTCGGGCACACCCGGATCGGGCTGGCGCTCGGGCCCAGGCGGTTCGTCCCCGTACTGCGGAAGATCGAGGGCTTCCAGCACGCGATGCGGGACCGGCTGGGGGTGCCGCCCGAGGAGTCCGAGGAACTGATCCAGCATTCGCTGTACACCCTGGAGGGTGGTCAGGCGGCGGCGGGCGCGCTGATCGACCGGGGCTGTACGGCGGTGGTGTGCGCGAGCGACATGATGGCGCTGGGCGCCATACGCGCGGCCCGGCGGCGGGAGCTGCGGGTCCCGCAGGACGTCTCGGTGGTCGGCTTCGACGACTCCCCGCTGATCGCCTTCACCGACCCGCCGCTGACCACCATCCGCAAGCCGGTGCAGTCCATGGGGCAGGCGGCGGTGCGGGCGCTGCTGGAGGAGATCGGGGGCACTCCGGCGCCGCCCAGCGAGTTCGTCTTCCTGCCCGAACTGGTGGTCCGGGGGTCCACCGCGGCGGCTCACGGCGCCCGCCCGTAACGGGACATAACCGCACCCCGTATCGGACATCTCTGGCAGACTGTTGCCCTATGGGTGAAGCGACATCTCGGACCGCGATGGACCGGCTGCGGACGCCGCGGCGGCCCCGGCTCTGGTTCGAGAGCGTCCTGATCGTGGTCAGCTACTGGACGTACTCCCTGATCCGCAACGCCGTCCCGGAGCAGCGCGCCGAGGCCCTGCGCAACGCGGGCTGGATCTGGACTTGGGAGCACCGGCTCGGCATGGCCTTCGAACGCGGCGTCAACCATGCGAGCGACTCGATCAGCTGGCTGATCGTCGGCATGAACTACTACTACGCCACGCTCCACTTCATCGTGACGCTCAGCGTGCTGGTGTGGCTCTACCACTGGCACCCCGGTCGTTACGCCGCCATGCGGCTGGCCCTGTTCGCGACCACCGGCGTGGCCCTGCTCGGCTACTACCTCTTCCCGCTGGCCCCGCCCCGGCTGATGCACGGCGGGCATTTCATCGACACGGTCGTGGTGCACCACACCTGGGGCTCGATGGCCTCGGGGAACCTGGCCACCATGTCCAACCAGTACGCGGCGATGCCCTCGATGCACATCGGCTGGTCGCTGTGGTGCGGCCTCACCATCGCCACCCTGGCCCGCCCGGTGTGGGTGCGGATCCTGGGGCTGCTGTACCCGACAGCGACGCTGCTGGTGATCGTCGCGACGGCGAACCACTTCTGGATGGACGCGGTCGGCGGTGTCATCTGCCTGTCCTTCGGCTTCGGACTGTCGTACGCCTGGTACGGAGAGCTGCCGTACCGGCTGCCGAAGCAGGTGACCGGCCGGCGGCGGGCCCCTGAGGGCGAGCTGCGCCCCGCCTAGCCCTTTTCGGCGCCTGCCTGCACGGTTTGATCGGCCCCGGCCGACCCGCCATTCTGATGCACCGTGTACATCACCGGCGCCACTTCTGCGACTCCCGCACCCATCGTCACTCCCGCCACCGCCGCGTCGCCGGAAGCCCTGCTCCCGCGCCCCCGGGCCGCGGGGCCGCGCTTCCGGCTGGTGGCCACCGACCTCGACGGCACCCTGCTGCGCGGCGATCTGACGGTCTCGCCGCGCACCCGTGCGGCGCTGGCCGCGGCGGGCCGCGCCGGGGCGCGGCACCTGGTCGTCACCGGGCGCCCGGCCGCGTCCTGCCGGGAGTTCCTGGTGGCGATCGGCTACCGGGGGCTCGCGGTGTGCGGACAGGGCGCGCAGCTGTACGACGCGACCGCCGACCGGCTGCTGGTCTCGGCCGCGCTCGACCGCGACCTGGGCCGGTCGGTGGTGGAGCGCACCGAGGCGGCCCTGGGCGCGGGCCCGCTGGAGCTGGCCGTGGTGACCGCCGCGCCGGAGAACCACTTCGTGGTCACGCCCGGGTTCGCCGAGGGGCGGCGGCCGGGGTGGGACCGGATGGTGGACCGGGAGGCGCTGTGGGCGGGGCCGATCGAGAAGGTGCTGATGCGCCACCGGGAGGTGGCGGACGACCGGGTCGCGGCGGCCGCGGCCCGGATGGGCGCGGGCGAGGTGTCGGTGACCCACTCGGAGAAGGGCATGGTCGAGGTGCTGCCCTCGGGCATCACCAAGGCGGTGGGTGTCGAGCTGGCCGCCGACCGGATGGGGTTCACCCCCGCGGACACCATCGCCTTCGGCGACATGCCGAACGACATCCCGCTGCTGGGCTGGGCCGGATACGGCGTCGCGATGGGCAACGCGCATCCGGATCTGATCGCGCTGGCCGACGAGGTGGCACCGCGCAACGACGAGGACGGGGTGGCGGTGGTGCTGGAACGGCTGTTCGCGCACAGGGCGTCCGCTTGAGCGCATCGTGATCCCGGCTTGCGCCCGACTTGCTCGCGACTTGCCCCCGACTTGCGCCCGGCTTGAGTCGCCCCCAGAGCCCTTGACGGTGATTACACAACTAAACAGAATGTCCAAGGTGCGAGTTGAACCCCATTACGTCGACGAGCGCTCCGGCGCCACATACCCGATCGACGAGCCGCGCTGGTGCGGCGACGACGGCGCCCCGCTCACCGTCTCCGCACTGCCCGGCATCACCCCCGCGCAGGTGGACACCGGGGTCCGGTCGCTGTGGCGCTACCGAGCGGCCCTCCCGGTGCGCATCGACACCCCGGTGTCCTTGGGAGAAGGATGCACACCGCTGGTCGAGAAGGACTGGGGCGAGGGTCGGGTCCGCTTCAAGCTGGAGTGGTTCAGCCCCACCGGCAGCTTCAAGGACCGCGGCACCAGCGTGATGATCTCCCTGCTGGCGCAGCGCGGCGTCCGCGAGGTCATCGAGGACAGCTCCGGCAACGGCGGCGCCTCCGTCGCCGCGTACTGCGCCGCCGCCGGAATCCGGGCCCGCATCCTCGCCCCGGAGTCGACGTCACCGGCCAAGGTCCTCCAGAGCCGGGCGTACGGCGCCGAGGTGCGGCTGGTGCCCGGCGACCGGGACGCCACCGCCGCCGAGGCGCTGCGCCAGTCGGCCGCCACGTACTACGCGAGCCACAACTGGCACCCCTTCTTCCTCCAGGGGACGAAGACCCTCGCGTACGAACTGTGGGAGGACCTGGGCTTCACCGCCCCCGACGCCGTGGTGACGGTGGCCGGCGCCGGGTCCACCGTGCTCGGCTGCGACCTCGGCTTCGGCGAGTTGCTGACGGCGGGCCAGATCGCCCGTAGGCCCCGGCTGCTGGTCGCCCAGCCGGCCAACTGCGCGCCCATCCACGCCGCGTTCCACGGCGGGAGCGCCGCCCCGGCCTTCGCCCCCACCGTCGCCGAGGGCACGGCCATCCGCGAACCCGTCAGGCTGCCGGAGGTGGTGAGCGCGGTCCGCCGCTCCGGCGGCGACATGGCCGCCGTCCCCGAGGACGCCATCGTCGCCGCGGTCCGCAGGCTGGCCGCGACGGGGCTGTACGCCGAGCCGACCAGCGCGACCGCGGCCGCGGCGATCGACGTCTTCCGGGCCCGCGGCGCGATCCGCCCCGGGGAGACGACGGTCGTGCTGCTGACCGGCTCGGGGCTGAAGGCGGCGACGACGATGGGCGCCCTGTTCGGCCCGGAGGGCGGTGGGCCGCGATGACCGATACGACCGACGAGCAGCCGCGCGGCAGCGCCGAGGACGAACTGCTGCTGCGCGAGGCCGAGAAGATCGTCACCGCCATCGGCCGGATGTTCCCCGGTCTGTGCGAGGTGGTGCTGCACGATCTGCGCCGCCCCGACCAGGCCATCCGCGCCATCGAGTCCAATCTCTCCGGCCGGTCGGTCGGCGATCCGGCCACCGAACTCGGCCTGGCCCGCATCGAGGACCCGGACTTCCCCGGCATCGTCCAGAACTACTCCAACCGTTTCCCGGACGGCCGCCCGGCCAAGAGCACGTCCATCGGCATCAAGAACAGCGCGGGCACCTACATCGCCGCCGTCTGCCTCAACCTCGACGTCTCCCTCTTCGCCAGCGTCGCCCGCAGCCTCACCAACCTGGTCCGCACCGACGACCAGGAACAGCCCCTGATGGAGACCCTGCGGGCCCGGACCGTCACCGAGCTGCGCACGGTCGTCGAGGAGTTCGCCGCGGCCCGCGGCCACACCCCGCGGGGCCTCGGCACAGCCGCCAAGAAGGAACTCGTCCGCTCCCTCCAGACCCGCGGCTTCCTCCAGGTCAAGCACTCGGTGCAGGTGGTCACCGAACTCCTCGGCGTCTCCCGCGCCACCGTCTACAACTATCTGCGCTCACCGTGACTCAGTCCGGCGCCGCCGTGCACTGCTCGGAGGGCGGGCGGCCGTCCGGCCAGGCCAGCTTCTCGAACACGATGTGCCGGTCCTTCCTCGGCGACAGCCGCACGATGGCCACCGCCTTGTCGTACGGCGTCCCGTAGCCGTTGAGGCAGATCCAGCCGCTGGCCCCGCGCACCATCTGGTCCCCGTGCAGCCGCGGCCACGCCGCCGCGATGGAGCCCAGGTCCGGCACCTGCCCCTTGGTGGTGGTGCGGTTGCGGATGCCCGCGACGGCCGTCGTCGCCGAGTCGTAGGTGGTGATCGTCCGGCCGTCGGCGAGCCCGGTCGGGCCGATGTCGCCGACCTCGGAGGACTTGCCGCCGCCACCTCCGACGAGCTTGCTGAGGCCGCGGAAGTCGACCGCCGAACCGCCCGTCGCGGGCGGGCTGCCGGTGGTCCAGGCGCTCTCATGGGTGATGGTCGCGTACTCGACGGTCAGCCCGGCGCCGTAGGAGAACGCGCCCCAGTCCATCGAGGGGTCGTACGCCAGCGTCGACGCGCCCGAGACCGTGACCACGCGGTAGTGCTGGTCCGCGCACCCGCGCTTGCCCAGTGCCCTGATCAGCTGGGCGAGCGCGGGTGGGCGGCCGGAGAAGTAGACCGTGGTGGCCCGGGAGTCGCAGAGGTTGTTGACCATCTGGACGAAGTCGTTCGGGATGGCCTTCGACGAGTCGTACTCCTCCGAGTACGGCGTGCCCCGCGTCTCCTCGCGGAACGCGGCGCGCAGCGACCGCGCGTAGAGGTCGTCGGCGTGGGTGTCCTCCACCAGGAAGGTGTCCCGGGGCTTCACCTTCAGATGGTGGGTGAGCGCCTGCGCCTGGTCGCGGTTGGACGGCACGACCTTCGCGAACCCCGGGTATCTCCGGGGGTGCGCACGGTCGTTGCCCAGATCGTCAGCGGTGATCGGACCGCCGACGACCGCGATGCCCTTCTCCCTGGTCAGATAGGCGATGGTCTGCTCGGTGCGGGTGACGCTCAGGTTGAACCCGAAGACCGCGCGCAGCCGGTCCTTCCCCGACCGCGCCATCCCGGCGAGCTGGTCCGACACCTCCTTCCAGCGGGTCATGTCGCGGCCCGGGTTGGCGAGCACCAGACGGATCGCCGGTTCGTCGTCGCTCTCGTGGTTCGCCCGGTACTGCGCGAGATACGCGCCCTGGACCTCCCGTACGACCTGGGCACGCTCCGCCACGTCGTCCTCCCGGAACGTCATGGGGATCATCAGGGCGATGGTGGCGTACGCCTTGCCGCCCTCGGTGACCCTGGCGTTCTCGGCCTTGATGCGGTCCGACACCGGGCCCAGCCCGGGCATGAAGGCGTAGCCGCCGTCGGTGACGCCCGTGCACTCGTCGTCGTCCGCGCGCTTGTCGACCCCGGCGCCGCACGAGCGGTCGGGCGTCAGCGTGACGACGCCCACCGCCACCAGGGCGCCCACGACCACGCCGGCCAAGGCCCAGTTGAGGGCGCGGCGGATCGGCGGGAGGGCGGAGTGCCAGTTCCGGATGGCTCTGAGGGGATGGTTCATCGGCTGCTTCCCTTGACTGGGAGGTCAGGGGCCTGCACCCCGCTGACCAGGGCGTCGATCCAGCCGCCGGCCGCGATGGCGTCGACATACGCGTTGTACGCCCGCTCGCGGCGCGGGCTGTTGCCGTAGTCGGAACACAGCGCTTCCAGCGCTGTCCCCACATGCACCAGGTCGGCGTCCCGGTAGCTGGGCGGCACCGCCGACAGCGGCGCCGACAGCCGCCATACGGTGGCCAGCAGCCGCCGGATCGCGGCGTGGACGCGCCGATCGGTCCCGGGCTCGCAGGACGCGCACGGAGGCAGGTCGTCGGTCGCCTCTTCCGGCGGGTCCTCGGTGGCGAAACCGGCCCACGCCTGGGGCGCGGCCGCGATCAGGTTGAGATCGCCCAGCCACTCGGCGGGGGTGCGGTGGAGATAGCGGTAGTGCAGCGCCCGCACCACCAGGGTGTCGATGCGGCCCTGGGCGAGCGCGTGGTGCAGATAGCGCGGATCGTGCCGGTCCGAGTCGTGGGAGCGCACGTCGCCGTCGTTGTAGCGGGCGGCCGACAGGGCGTGCAGCCGGGTCCAGGACGCCTCGTCGGCCCCGGCTCTCAAACAGTGCAGCAGGAGCGCGCGCAGCGCCCGGTCGGTGATCAGCGGCGGCTGCCCGGCGGGCCCCGGCGGCCAGGGCCTGTGGTACCAGTGCGGCCGCTCGAGGGTGGCGTCCCGCAGCCGCCTGACCCGCAGTTCGGGGCTGAGGCCGGGCAGCGCGGCGCGATCGGCGCGGAGCAGTCGCGCCGCGGCCTCCGCGTCCAGCGCGGGCGCGATCCGTAAGCCCTCCGCCCGTACGTCCCGGTCGGGCAGCAGCCGGGCCAGCAGCCGCGCGCCCACGGGTTCCGCCGCGCCGGGTACGGCAAGTGACAGCAGCTGATCGAGGGCGAACGGTTCCGGCCCGCGCAGCCGCGCCACCGCGGCCCCGGCGAGCGCCAGGGCGTCGCCCGTACGCCCGCCGCTCAGCCGGTCGATCACGGTGGGCAGCGACGGCGGGTACGCGGCGTCGCCGAGCATCGTACGGATCTCCGCCTCGCCGACCCTGGGGATGCCGAGCCGCAGCAGCCACGCGTGCGGCGGGCACCGCTCCGGCTTCGTCCACGGGGGCGCGTCGGTGGTGAGCGCGCCCGGTGCGGAGCCGTCCCCGAGCGAGGTGACGAAGACGGCGGGGAGCATGACGCGCCCGCGCCCTCGCCACTCCCGGGTCTCCCGTGCGTACCGTGCGACGAACGGGTCGAGGAAGCGCTCGCGCAGCGCCTCGTCCACGTCGTCCAGCAGGATCAGCGACGGATGCTGGGTCCTGCGCGCCCAGGGGCCGTACGCGCCGTTGATGTCCGCCAGCAGCGCGGCGATCAGATCGGCCTCCACCTCGGCCCGGTCCGCCCCGCCCCTGCGGAACTTCCGCACCAGCGCGAACAGCCGCTGCACGGCGTCGCCGTCGATCCGGTCCAGATGGGAGCGCCACCACGACGAGCCGTCCCGGCCGTCGTCGCCCCGCGCGAGCAGGGTGTCGGTGGCGGCGCTCAGCACCTCCTGGAGTCCCGGCACCCCTGGCAGCAGTCCCGCCACGACCCCGCCCAGCGCGTTCAGCCAGCGCCCGATGACCACCTTGCGCGCCTGCGGGTCGGGGTTGCGCTGCGCCAGGATGTCGCCCAGCTCCTCCTCCGCCGCCACCAGATCGGCGGGCGCCACCTCCGCGCGATCGTGGTCGTCCGGCCGCCAGGCGGTGATCACCAGCAGCGCGGGGAAGAGCCGGGGGAAGGTCAGGGTGCGGCTGTTGCCGTCGCGCTCGTAGCCGAGCTGATGGGAGACGGTGAAGAGCAGGTTGGTCACCGGGGACGCGTTCGCGGTGTCCAGCCGGGCGCGGTCGCCCTGATCGTCGGCCGAGTACGGCCCCTCCCCCAGGTCCACCCGGGCCGTGGGCACCGCCGCGTGATAGCCGTCGTAAAGGGCGTCCAGCAGCGCCGTCTTGCCGCTGGCCCGGCCGCCGACGACCTCCACCACGGGCTCACCCGCCGGGAACCGCCGCTTCTCCCACGGCCCGCCGCCCGGCGGCATCCCGAGCAGGGCAGGGGCGAGCGTGTCCATGACGCGGCTGAGGTTGTACAGGCCGCTCCCCATCGTGCCCCCCGTGGCTCGCCCTTCCCCCGCTATACCCCCGTGGCGCGCCCCTGTACCCCGGTGCCCGTACGGAGGTCAGGCGATCCAGCGGTAGCGGTGCTCGGGGCGGCCCGTGCCGCCGTAGCGCAGGGTGACCTCGGCCTGGCCCGTATCGGCGAAGTACTCCAGATAACGGCGCGCGCTGACCCGCGAAAAGGCGCCCGCCTCGGCGCATTCGGCGGCGGACAGCCCGTCGGCGTGGGCCCGCAGGGCCCGCTCGACGAGGTCGGCGGTGTGCGCGGCCAGCCCCTTCGGCAGCTCGCGTGAGGCGCGCGGGCGCCCGCCGAAGATCTGGTCCACGTCCTCCTGGCGCGCCTCGCCGAGGGCGTCGAGCCGGGCGCGCAGGGCCGCCGCGTGCCGCAGCTGGTCCTGGAGCGCGGCCCGGTCGAACGGCTTGATGAGGTAGTGCAGCGCCCCCGCGCGCAGCGCCTCGCGCACCACGTGCGCGTCCTTGGCGGCCGTCACGAACAGGGCGTCCACATGAGGCCCGCCGTCCCGCTGCCTCGCGCGCAGCTCGCGCAGCACGCTGATGCCGTCCATGTCCGGCAGATAGATGTCGAGGAGCAGCAGGTCGGGGCGGAGCTCTTCGGCGGCGCGCAGCGCCTCGGCCCCGGTGTGCGCGACCCCGGCGACAGTGAAGCCCTCCGTGGCCGCCACGAAGCGGCTGTGCAGCTTGGCGACCATGAAGTCGTCCTCGACGACCAGCACTGTCGTCACCGGTCGCCTCCCTTCTTACGAACGCCCCGCGGACACAACGACCACAAAATCCTTTAATACCGGAAGCGAGACAGCCCGGTAACCCATAGGCAACATGTGGCCCACCTCACAGGCAAGCCCGAAAGGTGGTGTCACCAGGTGCGACAGCGTTCGAGCCTGCCGCTGCCCCCTGCCCTGCGTACCCCGCTCGCCGTCCTCTCCGCAGCCCTCCTCGTCCTCCTCGCGCCGCCGTTGCTCAGCTCCGGGGACGGCTCCTCGAGCGGAACCCACATTCCGGGCCTGCGCTTCATGGTGCCCAACACCCCCGGCGGCGGCTACGACATCACCGCGCGCACGGCCGCCAAGAGCGCCGAGGACGCCGATCTCGCCAACAACATCGAGGTCTTCAACCTCCCCGGCGCCGGCGGCACGGTCGGGCTGAGCCAGCTGGTCGCCGAGCGCGGCAACGGCAAGCTCGCGATGTCCATGGGGCTCGGCGTCGTGGGCGCCGTCCACACCAACCACGCGCCCTCCTCGCTCGCCGACACCACGCCCATCGCGCGGCTCACCGAGGAGCCGGACATCGTGGTCGTCGCCAAGAACTCCAAGTACCGGACCTTCGAGCAGCTCCTCGCCGACTGGCGCAAGAAGCCGCACGGGCTCCCGGTGGGCGGCGGCTCCTCGCCCGGCGGGCCGGACCACATCGCCCCCATGCTCATGGCCAAGGCCGCCGGGATCACCCCGAAGACCGTCAACTACATCGCGTACGACGGCGGCGGCGAGCTGCTCGCCTCCGTCCTCGGCGGCAAGGTCGCCTTCGGCGTCTCGGGCATCGGCGAATACCTCGACCAGATCAAGTCCGGCGATCTGCGGGTGCTCGCGGTCACCAGCGCCGAGCGGCCCAAGGGGCTCGACGCCCCGACGCTCAAGGAGTCCGGTCTTGACGTGACGTTCACCAACTGGCGCGGCATCGTCGCCCCGCCCGGCCTGAGCGACAGCGAACGCGACAAGCTCACCGGCCTGATCGACGAGCTGCACGCCTCGCAGGAGTGGAAGGACGCCGTCAAGCGCAACCAGTGGACCGACGCCTATCTGCCGGGCGAGGACTTCGGGCGCTTCCTGGACGCGCAGGACAAGCGCGTGGACACCGTGCTGAAGGAGCTGGGCCTGTGACCGACACCCCCGACACCCCCGAGGCCCCCACGCTCGCGGACCGCCTCCGCGGCCGCTCCGAACTCGGCGTCTGCGCGCTGCTGCTGATCCTCGGCGTCCTCGTCCTCGGCGACGCCCTCACCATGGACGCGAGCTTCACCCAGCGCGGCCCGGTCGGCCCCAAGACCGTGCCCGTCGTCGTCGGCGCCGGGCTGCTCCTGGTCGCCGTCCTCCTCGCCGTGGACGTACTGCGCGGCGGGCGCGGCGAGGCCGAGGGCGGCGAGGACATCGACCTGAGCGCGCCCGGCGACTGGCGCACCGTGCTCCTCCTCGGCGGGGTCTTCCTCGGCAACGCCGTCCTCATCCAGCCGCTCGGCTTCCCCATCTCCGGCGCGCTGCTCTTCTGGGGCTCCGCGTACGCGCTGGGCAGCCGCTCCTTCCACCGTGACCCGATCATCGCGGCCGTCCTGTCGGTGGTCACCTTCTTCGTCTTCGACCGGCTGCTCGCGGTGCCACTGCCCGGCGGGCCGCTCATGGGGGTGCTCTGACCCGATGGATTCCCTGAACTCCCTCCTGGACGGCTTCGGCACCGCCCTCTCCCCGCTCAACCTGCTGTGGGCGGCCGTCGGCGTGCTGCTCGGCACCGCGATCGGCGTGCTGCCCGGCATCGGCCCGGCGATGGCGGTCGCGCTGCTGCTGCCCGTCACGTACGGGCTCGACCCCACGGCCGCGTTCATCATGTTCGCGGGCATCTACTACGGCGGCATGTTCGGCGGCTCCACCACGTCCATCCTGCTCAACACCCCGGGTGAGACGGCGGCCGTGGTCGCCGCGATGGAAGGCCATCCCATGGCCAAGTCCGGGCGCGGCGCCCAGGCCCTCGCCGCGGCCGCCATCGGGCACTTCGCGGGCGGCATGATCGGCACGACCCTGCTCGTGTTCCTCGCCCCGACCGTCGCCGACCTCGCCGTCGACATCGGCGCCCCCGACTACTTCGCCATCATGGTGCTGGCGTTCGTCGCCGTGACCTCCGTCCTCGGCAGCTCCCGCATCCGCGGCTTCGCCTCCCTCCTCATCGGCCTCACCCTCGGCCTCGTCGGCCTCGACCGGCTCACCGGACAGCAGCGGCTCACCTTCGGCTCGCTCCAGCTCGCCGACGGCATCGACGTCGTGATCGTCGCCGTCGGGCTCTTCGCCATCGGCGAGGCACTGTGGGTGGCCCTGCACCTGCGCACCCGCCCCGACCAGCCCATCCCCGTCGGCCGCCCCTGGCTCGGCAAGGCCGAACTGCGCCGCACCTGGCGCCCCTGGCTGCGCGGCCCCGCGATCGGCTTCCCCTTCGGCGCCATCCCCGCGGGCGGCGCGGAGATCCCCACCTTCCTCTCCTACGTGACGGAGAAGCGGCTCTCCAAGCACCGCGACGAGTTCGGCAAGGGCGCCATCGAGGGCGTCGCGGGCCCCGAATCCGCGGCCTCCGCGTCCGCCGCGGGCACCCTCGTCTCCATGCTCACCCTCGGCCTGCCCACCACCGCCGTCGCCGCGGTGATGCTCGCCGCGTTCCAGCAGTACGGCATCCAGCCGGGCCCGCTGCTCTTCGAACGCGAACCGGACCTCGTCTGGGGCCTGATCGCCTCGCTGTTCATCGCCATGGTCCTGCTGATCGTCCTCAACCTGCCGCTCGCCCCCCTCTGGGCCAAGCTGCTGAAGGTGCCCCGGCCGTACCTCTACGCGGGCATCCTCTTCTTCGCGGCGGTCGGCGCCTACGCGGTCGGCGGCGAGCCGCTGGACCTGGTCATCCTGCTCATCATCGGCCTGCTGGGCCTGCTCATGCGGCGCTACGGACTCCCCGTACTCCCCGCCGTCATCGGCGTCATCCTCGGCCCCGGCGCCGAACTCCAGCTGCGCCGCGCACTCCAGATCAGCGACGGCAGCCTGACGGGCCTGGTCAACACGCCCTTCGCGGTGACCGTCTACACCGTGATCCTGCTGATCGTGGCCTGGCCGCTGGTCCGCAAGCTGCTCCCGCGCGCGAGGACGGGAGCCTGAGGCGGCGTTGTCCCGGTCTTGCTCCGCGGAGCGGGCCGGGGCAGCATCCCCGTCCATGGGACAACCTGCCGAAATCCTCCGCAACGGCCAAGTCGAGCTGCGCCGTTGGCGTGCGACCGACCTCGATCCCCTGCACCGGGCGATCGAGGAGTCACTCGATCACCTCATGCCGTGGATGCCCTGGGCCGCCGTCCAGGAGCGGCAGCAGACCGCCGCGTACCTGGAGCGGAGCGAGAGGGAGTGGGATTCGGGCGAGGTCTACGGCTACGCCATCACCACGGAGGACACGGTCGTCGGCAGCTGCGGGCTCGCGCGCCGGATCGGCCCCGGCGGACTCGACATCGGGTACTGGCTCCACCCCGCGTGGACGGGCCATGGCCTGGCCACGCTGGCGGTGGAGGCGCTGGTCCGGCAGGGTTTCGCACTGCCGGGGATCGACCGGCTCGAGATCGTCCACGACGAGGCCAACCTGCCCAGCGCCGCGATCCCGCGCCGCCTGGGCTTCACCGAGGTCGCACGTCACCAGGTCCCCGGCGGCCCTACTGCCCCCGGCGAGGTGGGCATCGATGTGATCTGGCGGATGCACAAGCCGACCACCGCACAACACTCATAACCACCGCTTCTTCCCACCAGACCAACCAGCTCTTGGACTTATGGCCCCGGCTCCCGTCACCCTGAAACACATGGAGACCACGGGGACCATCAAGGACGCGATCGCGGCCGAACGACGCGAACTGGCCGACCTGTTGGACACCCTCACCCCCGCACAGTGGGACACCCCCTCGCTGTGCGCGGGGTGGCGGGTCCGGGAGGTGGCGGCGCACATGTCCCAGGGCTTCCGCTACGGGCTGCCCCGCACACTCCTCGCACTCCTCAAGACGCGCGGCAGCCTCCACCGCGTGACCGACCGCCTCGCCCGCCAGGACGCGGCCACCATCCCTCCCGCCCAACTCGCCGCACACCTCAGCGACAACGCCGACCACCCCTGGAAGCCCCCGGTCGGCGGCATCACCGCGGCACTGGGCCACGACGTGATCCACGGCCTGGACATCACGGTCGCCCTGGCCCTGGACCGCCACGTCCCCGAGTCCCGCCTACGCCCCCTCCTGGCGGCCGTGTCCCCCAGAACCCTGAAGTTCTTCGGCGCCGACCTCACCGGCGTCCAGCTCCGCGCCACCGACCTCGACTGGACCTACGGCACGGGCTCCCGCGTGACCGGCGCCGCCCAGGACCTGCTGCTGGTCGCCTACGGCCGCAAGCTCCCGCCGGGCCACCTCCACGGCGAACCCGCCGCGCGGTTCGTCACCGCCTGAGTAGCAATCACCTTCATGTCAACTGCGGGCCCTCGTAAAGGAAGTCGTAATAGTCCTCACTTCCGACAAGGACGGAGGTGAAATACACCGGAAGGCCACCGGGGCAGCGTGGAACCTCTTGTGAGGTTCGCCGGGTGAACCCGAACGAGACACCGGGAATGTACGCGTATTCACCATCCGCCGGATCGACGCTCCAGCCACGGTCGGCTGCCCGCTGAAGGATGTCGTCGGCAGGCGTCTGGAATACGTCGTCGCCCTCCAGGAGCACCCGCGTACTCGTTTCCCGCCCTTCGCCGGGCCACCACAGTTCGACCGCCGTGACGCGCTGGGCCTTCTCCAAGAGAACCTGAACACCGACTCGGTCACAGACGGTGGAGATATCCGCGGAAGCCCCGCCGCGGCGCTGGTGCACCTTGGGCTCTCCCCAAGGGGACACCGCGGCCACCGCCTCGTTCAGCGTCATTCCGAGCCGTACGGGCGCCACCCCACGAGGCGGATCCAGTACAAGGTCCATCGACGGTCACCCATTGCCTTCCGGTGCGGATTACCACAGTTGGAGGATGTCAGCGTTTGAATCAAACCGGCCCCTGTCTCCACCGAGGCCGGGGAGACAGTGGGAGCGGAGCGCCCCGGTCATGGCGGAGATCAGGAACTCGGCACACGAATGCGGATGATGTTCCCACTCGGGACCGCGCCCTTCGTTGAGCATAGTGGACCAGTCATTGGGTATTTGGCCGGGCTTCGCGAGCCAGTAAAGGTAGGCCCCGCTGCCTTCGACATAGGCCCAGGGGATGAGACGGGCACCCTTTTGCGCCAGTTCGACAGGCACCGGCTCACCAACCTCCCAGAGTCCGGCGAGGACTTCCGCACGTCTCGCGGTGAGAGAAAGGAGGTTGTAGTCCTCAACAGGGCAATACGGGTCGAGCAACCATATGGTCTCGTTGAAGACACCTCCCCCGTAGATATGGACGAGCTGCTTGTAGTCGCCGGGCAGCTCCGTCGTGAGTTGCCGCTCGACGGGCCGCCAGTCGCGCAACAGCGGGGTGGAGGGCGGTGTGATGAGCTGGGTGACGCTTTCGACCGCAGGATGCATGGGCCTCTCGTATCACGCCACTTGGGGTGGGCGAGGACGGAGTCGAACGCGCACGACCGGACCGCGACCGGATGCACTTGCCATGCCCGCTTCACACCCAAGGGGAGCCGATGGGTACCATCGGCCGTCACACGGGGGACGGGGTTAGGGACGATGAGGCAGTTCATACGCGCGCGCCGCAGGGTCGTTTGGGCCGGGGTCGCCATCGCGGTGGCCGTGGCGGCGGGGTTGGGTACGTGGGCCACGGGCACGTGGCCGTTCAACGGCAGGGGCACGTACTGCTGGGGGGCGTGGGAAGAGGACAGCGGGCCGGAGTTCCTGAGCGGTGAGGCCGAGCGTACGTCCGAGGAGACCGCGCCGACCGCGGAGCGGCCGCGTGGCCGGTGCACGGTCGCGTTGCATGCCGAGGAAGTCGGCAGCGACGGCGAGAAGAACGTCGACACGACCGAGATCAGGGTCGGTTACGGCCCCGCGCCCGAGGGTGCCGCGCGGCGTATGACGTGGATCGGCGGGTATCTCAGCGGCCGTGCGATGCCGCTGCCGGACGGGCTGCCGGGGGTCACCGACGGGAAACACGCGCTGCTGGTGCTGCCCGAGCGGTGCGATACGCGGGACGGGCGGCCGACCGCCGTCACGCTGGACGCGAAGGCGGAATCGACCTGGAGCGGCGGCACGTTGCCGGCGGACGCGGGGCTCGGCGATGCCCGTTCCGTGGCCGAGCTGCTCGTAGCGGCCGCCAACCGGGGCATGGAGGCGGCGGGGTGTGCCGGGGCGAAGCCGCTGCGGGTCGTCTCGCCGGTGCTCACCCTGCCCGAGGAAGTGGAGTCCTACCGCTCCCCCATGTGCCGGATCAGGGGGCTGGAGCTGGGCAAGGCGGCGGAGTACCTGGAGTACCAGGTCGGCGCGGTCACCCGGGACCTCCAGTTGTGTTCGGTGCGGACCAGGCCCGGCGGGGACCGGTACTTCGACGCCGTGATGGTCGCCCAGCCGCGGCTCGCCGCGCTGTTCGACGGCGCCACGGGCAGCAAGGCGCCCGCGCGCGGATGGCGCGGCACGGGGGTGTTCGCCGACGACTACAAGGTCGTACGGGCCGACTGCGCGGGGCGCCCCGCCACCTTCCTGATGCTGGCCCCGTCCCTGCGACGGCAGACCGCACCGCACTTCGTCACCTTCACCAACGCCGTGACGCAACACATCGGTTGCGCGCCTGTCGCACCCGGGGGGTCCGGTCGATGACCGACGTGGAGAGCAGCGGCGTGGAGAGCAGTGACGTGGAGAGCAATAAGGACAGCCGGTCGTGGTGGCGGCGTCTGACCCGTGGGCGGCTGCGGCTCGGCGTGACCATGGGGGTGGCCGGGGCCGTCGCCGGGGCGTTGCTGGGCGGCGCGGGAGTGGCCTGGCAGGCGGAGGCGGGTCCGTTCGCGGACGACCGGGCCTGCTGGGGTGCGCTCGACCGGGACGATGTGGCGGCGCTGTTCGGCGGCAAGACGGACATCAAGACGTCCGAAGTGCCCATCACCGCGGGTCGCGGCGGCAGCGAGGGCCCGTCGGGCATCTGTCGTCTCACCTCGCCGCGCGGCTCGCAGGTCACCGCCCAGGCGCACCGGCTGGACCCCCGGTTCGGCGGCGCGGGCGACCGGTGGGCCGATGAGTACCTGTCCTCCCGGCTCACTCCGCTGGGCGGCGGGCTGCTGGGCATGGCCTCGGACTCCCGGGCGTGGCTGGCGGTGCCCGAGGGCTGTGTCGGCCGGCAGAGCGATATCGACGGCCCCGTCGTGATCGACGTGGACGGCGGCTGGACCATCTACGACGACGGGGTCAATACCGCGGCGCGCGATCAGCTCGCCCGCGCCGTGGTGAAGCTCGTCAACGGCTACATGGCCGACCGGGGGTGTTCCGGCACCCTCGCCGACCCGGTGGACCGGTTGCCGAAGCCCGCGCGGTTCCTGGAGGAGAAGCCGGACGCCCTGTGCGGCATCGAGGGGCTGCGCCTCCCCGGCGCGGACAGGCACTATGCGCTGGAGCGTCCCCTGGTGACCCGGGGCGCGGGCCCGGTGCGCACCTGCGACCGCGATGTGCTGTTCGGCCACCCGAAGCTGCGGCTGATGACGGTCGAGGACCCCCGGCTGGCCGCGCTCTACGGGTCGCTGTCGCTGGACGGCGCCGCCCACCGGATCAAGGCCCGGGACCGTGACGGGGTCGGCTTCGTCAGGGACGACCTCGGCCTGTTCCAGGCGGAGTGCCAGACCGGCCCGGTCACCTTCCTGGTGCGGGCGGACGACGGCAGCCGCCCAGGGGACATCCGTGCGCTCCTCCCCCGCTACGTGGCCGCGGAGGCCGACCGCATCGGCTGCGGGCCGCTCCGGATCACCGTCCCCGGGGACGCCTGACGGCCCACGGCTTCGGGGGCGGGACCTGCCGCACCGCGGGGCCTGTCGCTTAGGCTCGGCAGCGGGCCTTGATCACGGCAGGGCGTGGGACGGAGACACGGGACGGAGGCGGCACGCATGGCCGTACCGCAGGGACGCAGGAGCAGCACCTTCACCCGGCTGCTCCGGCACGGCTTCACCGACCCCTCCGCTGCGCAGCGGCTGCTGGACTCGCCCGAGGTGGCGGGCGTACGGACGGACTCGGTGCTGCTGGACGCGCTCGGCGGGACCGCCGATCCGGATCTGGCGCTGCGCGGGCTGGTGCGGATGGTGGAGGCGCTGCCCGAGGAGTCCGGCGACGGTGAGGAGGCGGGGACGCGGCAGGCGCTGCTGGACACGCTGGTCACCGCCAAGCCGCTGCGGGACCGGCTGCTGGGGGCGCTCGGGGCGTCCGAGGCGCTGGGCGATCATCTGGCCCGGCATCCGCAGGCCTGGCACGCGCTGGTGACGTACGAGCCCGCGGATCTGCATCCGACGACGCCCGAGTTCGAGCAGGCGCTGGCCGAGGGGATCTGGGGCGGCCCCGGGGCTGGGGTGCCGCGGCCGGACGCGCTGCGCGTCGCGTACCGCCGGGCGCTGCTGGCGATCGCGGCGCGCGATGTGTGCGGGACCACCGATGTCACGCAGGCGGCGGCCGAGCTGGCGGATCTGGCGACGGCGACGCTGCGGGCGGCGCTGGAGATCGCCGCCGAGGAGCAGCCCGAGGACGCCGCGGCGTGCCGCCTGGCGGTGATCGGGATGGGGAAGTGCGGCGGGCGCGAGCTGAACTACGTCTCGGACGTCGACGTGATCTTCGTGGCGGAGACCGTGGACGGGGTGGAGGAGGGCAAGGCCGTACAGGCGGCCACCCGGCTGGCCGCGCGGCTGATGCGGATCTGCTCGGATGTGACCATCGAGGGCACGATCTGGCCGGTGGATGCCAATCTCCGGCCTGAGGGGCGCAACGGGCCGCTGGTGCGGACGCTCTCCAGCCATCTGGCCTACTACCAGCGGTGGGCCAAGACATGGGAGTTCCAGGCGCTGCTGAAGGCCCGGCCGGTGGCGGGCGACGGCGCGCTCGGGCAGGCGTACGTGGACGCGGTGGCGCCGCTGGTGTGGCAGGCGTCCGAGCGCGACAACTTCGTCTCCGATGTGCAGCAGATGCGCCGCCGGGTCGTGGAGAACATCCCGGTCGCGGAGATCGACCGGGAGCTGAAGCTGGGCCCCGGGGGCCTGCGGGACGTCGAATTCGCCGTACAGATGCTCCAGTTGGTGCACGGGCGGACGGACGACACGCTGCGCAGCGGCACCACCCTGGACGCGCTCGCCGCGCTCGCCGCGGGCGGCTACGTGGGGCGTACGGACGCGGCCGCGCTGGACGAGGCGTACCGTTTCCTGCGCTCCATGGAGCACCGCATCCAGCTGTACCGGCTGCGCCGCACCCATCTGGTGCCGGAGGACGAGGCGGATCTGCGGCGGCTGGGCCGGTCGCTGGGCTTCCGTACGGAGCCGGTCGCCGAGCTGGGGACGGCGTGGCGGCGGTACGCGCGCGAGGTGCGGCGGCTGCACGAGAAGCTGTTCTACCGGCCGCTGCTGGACGCGGTCGCCCAGCTGGAGCCGGGCGAGGCGCGGCTCAGCTCCCGGGCGGCGGGGCAGCGTCTGGAGGCGCTGGGCTACGCGGATCCGAGCGGCGCCCTACGTCATTTGGAGGCTTTGGCGTCCGGCGTGACCCGGAAAGCGGCGATTCAGCGTACGCTGCTGCCCGTGCTGCTGGGCTGGTTCGCCGATTCCGCAGACCCGGACGCCGGGCTGCTGGGCTTCCGCAAGGTCTCCGACGCGCTGGGCAAGACGCCCTGGTATCTGCGGCTGCTGCGGGACGAGGGCGCGGCCGCGGAGAATCTGGCGCGGGTGCTCTCCGCCGGGCGGCTCGCCCCCGATCTGCTGCTGCGCGCCCCCGAGGCGGTCGCCCTGCTCGGCGATCCGGAGGGGCTGCGGCCGCGCGGCCGCGGCCATCTGGAGCAGGAGGTGCTGGCCGCGGTGGGCCGCGCGGACGGGGCCGAGCAGGCGGTGGCCGCGGCGCGCGGGGTGCGGCGGCGCGAGCTGTTCCGTACGGCGGCGGCGGATGTGATCGAGAGCGCGCGGCTGGCCAACGGGGCGGTGCGGCCCACCGTGAGCTGGCCGCCGCCGGGCGGCGACGAGACGCAGGCCCCCGGCGCGGCCGCCGGGCCGTCTGCCGCCGGACGGTCTGCCGGACCGCCTTCCGGACCTTCGAAGGCGCCTGAGGTGCCGCGCGCGCTGCGCGACTCCGAACCCCACGTCCCGGCCCGCCCCGCGGCTCATGCGGCGCCCGCCGAGGAGCCGACGACGGACGCGGCGACGCTGGCCGACATGGTCGGCGACGCCGTATCCGACCTCAACGCGGCGACCATCGCGGGCGCGCTGCGCGCCGCCGTCCGCGACACCTGGGGCGACGAACTGCCCACCCGGTTCGCCGTGATCGGCATGGGCCGGTTCGGCGGCCACGAGCTGAGCTACGGCTCCGACGCGGACGTGCTGTTCGTCCACGAACCGCGCGAGGGCGCCGACGAACAGGAGGCGTCGCGGGCCGCGTTCGCCGTGGCCAACGAGATGCGGCGGCTGCTCCAGCTGCCCACCGCCGACCCGCCGCTGCTCATCGACGCCGACCTGCGCCCGGAGGGCAAGTCAGGACCGCTGGTGCGCACCCTCGCCTCGTACGCCGCGTACTACCGGCGCTGGTCGCTGGTCTGGGAGAGCCAGGCGCTGCTGCGCGCCGAGCCGGTCGCGGGCGACCCGGAGCTGGGGGCGCGGTTCATCGAGCTGATCGACCCGCTGCGGTATCCGGCCGAGGGGCTGGGCGACGACGCCATCCGCGAGATCCGCCGCCTCAAGGCCCGGATGGAGTCCGAGCGCCTGCCGCGCGGCGCCGACCCCACCACCCACGCCAAGCTGGGCCGCGGCGGCCTCAGCGATGTGGAGTGGACGGTGCAGCTGCTCCAGATGTGCCACGGCTGGGCGGAGCCGGGGCTGCGCACCACCCGCACCCGCCGGGCCCTGGCCGCGGCGCACGCGGCCGGGCTGATCGGCACCGAGGACGCCCAGACCCTGGACGAGGCGTGGGTGCTGGCCACCCGGGTCCGCAACGGCGTGATGCTGGTCCGCGGCCGCCCGGGCGACACCTTCCCCAGCGACTCGCGCGAACTGGCCGCGGTGGGCCGCTACTTGGGCTACGGCCCTGGCCACGTGGGCGAGATGCTGGACGACTACCGCCGCACGACGCGCCGGGCGCGGGCGGTAGTGGAGCGGCTGTTCTACGACTACGAGGACTGACCCGCCGTTACGAGCAGGGCGCGTCGCGCGGGGCGCCGGGCGGCAGCAGTCTGCGCTCGGCGGCGGTGAAGTCGCGGCCCACGGCGGCGCAGAGGCGGCGGAAGGCGCGGTCCGGGTCGAGGTCGGTGGCCTGGAACCAGCCGTCGCCCATGGTGAGGAGGCGGCCGTCGCCGACGGTCGCGGCGCGCATCTTGCTGAGGTAGGGAAATTCCGCGACCGAACCGCCGGTGTCGACGTCCCAGACGGTGAAACGGGGCTCGAACGCAGACATACCTTGAGTGACCAACCGGTCGCGTGCGGCGAAGCCGACCAGGTCATCGTTGGCACCGATCGGCAGGGTCTTGTCCAGCACGGTGCCCTGGTCGACGTCCCACACCCGCACGAAGTTGTCGGAATTCTCCGTCGCCATGCGCTCCCCGTCGCGGGTGAAGCCGATGCTCCGGTTGGTGCGCTCATCAACGTTCCGCCCCTCGACGGGACCCACCGAGAGGGTCTTGAGGCGCTTGCGTGCGCGCAGGTCCCACAGCTGGACTTTTCCGTCCCTGAGTCCGTCCCGCGTGACCACCGCTACCTGGCCGGGGTGCCCGGGCCGGGCGCGGAACTGCCCGTAGGACGCGAAGGGGTCGGAGGCGGTCTTGGGCGTCATGCGCCCGACGTTCACCGGCCGGGTCAGGGGTTTGCCGGTGGCCGTGTCGATCCGTACCAGCGTGCCGTCCGCGGTGAGAACGGCGACTTCGCTGCCGCGCAGGGGCTCTACTGCCTCCACCTCCTCACCCGATCCGCCGGGCAGGATCGCCGCCAGATCCAGCACGATGCCCCGCCTTGGATCGTCCGTGGAGACCACGTGGAGACGCCGCGGTCCCCGGCTCCAGAGGATGAGCCGTCGTGAATCCGCCGTCCACGACGGATTCCAGCCGTCCGGCAGTCCGGACGCCGAGGGCGGGGTCGCCGTCCTGCTCGCTCCCTCATCTGTGGGCAGGAGCTCCAGACGCTTTCCGGAGACCGCGGCCACACGCTTGCCGTCCGGGGAGGGGGCCATGCGCAGGGTGGTCGCCTCGGCACCGGGGTCGTGCCGGGGCAGCGTCACCGGCACGGCCCGAGCGGTTATGAGCGCGTCCCCTGCGGCGACGAAGACGGTCAGCGTCCCATCGGCACGCGCCATGGCACCCACGCCGTGGTCCTCGATCGCGTCGACGGAGGAGGACAGCGGCACCCTGGTCCCGTACGTCTTGCCGGTGCGCAGCGCGGTCAGCGTCAGCTGGGCGTAGTGCCCGTCGTCGGAGGACTCCGGCGAGAGGGTGTACTCCGCGGTGACGTCCGGTTCTGTGCTGGTGTCGTCGGGCGCGTTCGCCACGTGCCTGGCCGTGCGGTCGGCCTTCAGCACCCGTGAGACGAGCCCCTTGCCCATCAGGAGGAGTTCACCACCTCCCCTGATATCTGCGGAGTCACCTCCGGGCACCTTCCGCACCAGACGGCCCGTGCGCAGGTCGCGGAGTTCCGCCCGAGCGCGGACACCTTCGTGGGAGACGCTGGTGAGCACCACCATGCCCGGATCGGCGGTGAAGGCGGCGCCCGAGAGATACTGGTCGAATTTCAGGTCCCGCCCCAGGGGCAGCCGGCGGCCGGTTCGCACGTCCCATGCGGAGAATCCGGGACGGCGTTCGTTCTGCGACGTCAGCGTTCTGAGCAGCCGTCGGCCGTCGCTGCTGAAGTCCAGGGTGATCTCGCTGACCTTGAGGCCCGCCTCGTCGTCCGTGCGCAGGACGCGCGGCCCCGTGCGCTCGCGCAGGTCCCAGACGCGGACGTCCCCGTCCGCCGTGCCGATGGCGTAGCTGTGGCCGTCCGGGCTGACGGCACCGCTGGCCTCCGAAATGGGGACACCCGACAGTCGCCATGGGCGGGGGCGTCCCTCCGGCAGGCCGGTGACCACCGTCACGACGCCGCGCTTGCTCCGCTCCGGCACCGAGCGGATCACCACCGTACGGCCGTCCGGCGTGGCCGTCATGCGCGAGAAGCGGCCCGGCCACAGGGCGGGGTGGCTGCCGGTGAGCCGCAGCCCCCGGACGTACTGGCGCAGCAGTGCCGCCGACGCCTGCGGGGTGCCGCGGGTGCGCCAAGCGGCGAGGGCCAGTTGCAGCGAGGTGGCGGGCTGGCTGCCGAGGCGGCGGTTGGCGGCCTCGGCGAGCAGGCCGGAGGCCTCGGTGCGCCGCTGCTGCTCGATCCGCTGCTGACCGCTCCAGGCGACGAACGACAGCGCCGCAGCCACCAGGACCAGGGCGGTGAGCCCGGCGGTCACGATTCGCCACCGCCGTCTGCCGCGGCGCTCATGGCGGCGGCTCAGCTCGATGTAGTGGCGTTCCGCGGGGGTGATGTCCTCCGGCTTCCGGGCCAGGCGGTCGACGGCCGTCGCCAGGGTGCCGCCGCGCAGCAGGTCCGCCGGTTCCTCGCCCTGCTCCCGCCAGCGCCGCAGATCGCCGCGGAGCCTTTCCTGCCAGGCCCGGAACTCCTGGGAGTCCACGAGCCAACGGTGGAGCCGCGGCCAGAGCCGGGTCAGCGCCTCATGGGCCAGGTCGACGATCTCCTCGCCGTCGGGCGCCCGGCCGTGGACGACCAGTTTGGTGGGGCTCAACCGGCTTGCGAGGTCCCGCAGTTCGGGTTCGAGGTCGGCCGTACGGACGGGCAGGCGGGAGAAGCCGCCGCTGTCGTCGGGGCGGGTGAGCTGCGCGAACAGCCGCCGGACGGTGGGCTCCTCGGCCTCGGTGACACGGTCGCGGAAGACGTCCTCGGCGTAGCCGACCAGCGCTCCGGGGACGCCTCCCAGGGCGTCGTACGTGGCGTGGGTGAGCATCGACTCGCTGCGCCGCTCCCACAGCCGGGTCAGGGCGAACTCGACCAGGGGCATCCGCCCTGGCTCTTCCGCTGCGTCGGCGGCGATCCGCTCGGGCAGCCCCGGCTCGAACCACAGCCCGGGGACGGCGTCGACCGGGGCGGTGATCGCGCGGAGCAGATGGTGCGAGGAGAGCGGGGCGAGGAAGCGGGTGGCGTCGCTGAGCACGTTCGCCGTGTGCGGGGTCACCAGGGTGTCGAGGGTTTCGGGCCGGGCGGTGACGACGATGCGCAGGGCGCGCTCCCGGGGCGGCCCGGCCTCGCCGCCGAGGGCGATCAGGAGGCCGAACAGCTCGCGTGCGGCGGCGGGTTCCGAGGCGGCGTACTCCTCGAACTGGTCGACGAAGAGCAGATGCCCGCCCTGGCCGCCCAGGGCGGCCAGGCGCGCGCCCAGGTCGGCCGCCACGCCGTTCGACGCCTGCCGGGAGTCGGGCGCACGGACGGCATCGGGCTCAGGCGCCGCGGACCCCTGGAGCAGTGCGGCCAGCTCCGCCGCCCTCCGCAGCCGTTCCACCTCCCCCGCGTCCGGCTCCAGCAGCGGCATCACCGTGCGGGCGAGGGCGGCGGCCGGGGGCGCCCCGGGGACCGGGCGGAGTTCGGAGACGGTCACCCCCCGCGCCCGTAACGGGGGCAGCAGACCGGCCCGGACCAGGGACGACTTACCGCATCCCGACGGGCCGACGACCACGGTGAGCATCCCGCGGTCGAGGGCGTCGCGCAGCCGCCGGGCGTCGTCCTCCCGCCCGTGGAAGAACTCCTCGTCCTCCTCCCGGAACGGCGACAGCCCCCGGAAGGGGCAGCGCGGGCGCAGCACCCGCTCGTCGACCAGCGACGCGGACGGGATGAGATAGGCGGTGGTCGAGGCGTCGCCCCGCTGGACGGCCACGGTCATGCCGACGACGCCGCCCTGCTCCTCGTCCCACACCGGGGACCCGCTGAATCCGGGCGAGACGCGACGGCCCGTCGGCTCCGACTCCATCTGGAGCCAGCCCGCGCCCTGCGGCCCGCGCAGCGTCCCGGCCGCCCATACGCCCTGTTCGCCGCCCCGGGGGTAGCCCAGTACGCGGAAGCCGTGGCCCCATACCTGGGTGCCGTCGACCAGCGGCACCGGGCGGGCGCCGCGCACCGGGCCGTCGAGCCGCAGCAGCGCGACGTCGGCGCTGCCGTCGTCGGCCCACCGCCAGGTGACGACGGTGGCACGGCCGTCCGGTACGGCCCCTTCCGCGTCCCGTAGCAGCGGGAAGTCCAACGCCACCGCGTCGGCCGGGGGTTCCTCGGGGACATCGTCCAAGTCCAGCGCCCGGGCGACGACATGGGCGCAGGTGCACACCACGTCCGCGGCCACGAGGAATCCGGCTCCGACCACGGTCCCGGAGCTGGTGCGGATCCGCACCAGCGCGGCCGTCAGGACATCCTGTTCACGAACAGCCGTCACCGCATGTCCCCCGGCCCCCGTCGTGTCAGCCCCGCGCAGCCCCCTGGCTGCGGCGCGTCACACTTCACGGTAGCCGACACCGGGTCAGGGGGACGAGGCATCAGCCCGAAGAGCCCTCGCCCGGGGCCGGGGGCTTGACCGCGACGACGGGGATGGGGCTCTGCAACAGCAGCCGCTGACTCACGCTGCCGAGCAGCGCCTTGCCCACCGCTGAGCGGCGGCGGATGCCGATGACCAGCCGGTCGATGCCGGGGCGGGCGTCGATTTCGTCCAGGACGGCGTCGACGGGGTCCCGGTCGCCGGGGCCGCTGCGCTCGACGAGCGTGATGGTGACGTCGTCGGGCAGACCGGAGTGGTCCAGCGCCGACAGCCGCAGGTTGACGACCACCAGATCGGTGGCCAGCAGCCGGGCTTCGGCGATGCCCGCGGCCAGCGCGTGGTCTCCTTCGCGGCCCTCGGCGACGGCAGTCATGACGGTCATGATGGGTGAACCCTTCTCTCGTACAGCGGGCGGGACGGGCCGGATCAGGAGTAACGCGCGCGGAAGTCGTCCTCCAGCTCCTCCAGCGAGCGGTCCTTGGTCTCGGGGACGCAGGTCCCGATGAAGATGAGGGCCACCACGCCGAAGGCGGCGAAGGCGAGGAAGGTGTTCGAGATGCCCAGGGCCTTCACCACGGGCGGGAAGCCGAGGGCGACCAGGGCGTTCGCCATCCACAGCACGAAGATGCTGATGCCGATGGCCATGCTACGGATCTTCAGCGGGAACATCTCGGAGAGGATGAGCCAGACCAGCGGGCCGATGGTGGCCTGCATGGAGAAGACGAAGAGCACGACGAACACCAGGATGAACCAGGCCTTCGCGCCGCCGTCGGGCATCAGCATCGCGGAGAGGCCGACGAGCAGGTGGAACGTCGTGGTCAGGGCGAAGCCGCCGAGCAGCATGGTGCGCCGGTTGATCTTGTTGATGACCGACAGGCCCACGGTGATGCCGATGACGCTGAAGGCGCCGTTCAGGGTGTTCGCGATGATGGCCGAGTTGCCCGAGAACCCGGCGTCGCCGAGGAGCTGGGTGCCGTAGTACATGACCGAGTTGATGCCGGTGAACTGCTGACAGATGCCCAGCGCGGCCCCGATCAGGATGAGTACGCGGACCCAGCGCACCCCGAGGTCCACCGCACCGGCGGTCTTGGACGCGCGCTCCTCCTCGGCGAGCCGGTGGACCTCGGCCATCTCGGCCTGGGCGCGCTCGGCGGTGCGGACTTGGGAGAGGACCGCGAGCGCCTCGTCGTCCCGGCCCTGGGCGACCAGCCAGCGCGGGCTCTCCGGCAGCCGCAGCATGCCGATGAACAGCCCGATCGCGGGCAGCACGGCGACCAGCAGCATGAGCCGCCAGATGCCGTCGGTCTCGCCCCAGACGTTGAAGATGAGCGCGTTGATGACGAACGCGGCGAACTGACCGCTCACGATCATCACCTCGTTGCGGGTGACGATGCTGCCGCGGCGTTCGACCGGGGCGATCTCGGCCAGGTAGACCGGCACCGTCGCCGAGGCGCCGCCGACGGCGAGCCCGAGGATGAACCGGAAGAGGGCGAGGACCTGCCAGTTCGGCGACAGGACGCAGCCCACGGTGCCGAGCATGAACACCAGGGACAGCATGATGATGTTGTGGCGGCGGCCGTACTTGTCGGACAGCGAGCCGCCGATCATGGCACCGAAGGCGGCGCCGAAGACCAGGATGCTGACGACCACTCCCTCGGTGAACGCGGTCAGACCGAGATCGGCGGTGAGCGGTTCGAGGGCGCCGTTGATCACGCCGGTGTCGTAACCGAACAGCAGGCCGCCGAAGGTCACGATGACGGAGACCAGGCCCAGCCGTCGCGTATGGGGTCCCGGTGCGTCCGGAGGCAGTCCGTGGGAGGTGGGGCTCGGGCTGGTCCTGGTCATGCCTGTGGCTCCTCTGGGGACGTTCGTGAAAGGAGGGGGAAGGGTCCTGGGGTCCGCCGGGTGGTTACCGCGCCGCCGCGACCGGCCCGGCCGGGAGCGCGGCGCGCAGCAGATCGACCGACCGGCGGACGCCGTCGGTGGGGGTGCGGGCGAGGTCTTCGTGCTCGATGCTCAGCGTCCCTGCGTAACCGGCCGCGCGGAGTGCGGAGAGGAACGCGGACCAGAAGCCGGTGCCGCCGGGGTGGCCGTCGCCGAGGGTGACGTAGTTCCAGGACCGCTCGTGGACGCGGTCGAACGGCAGGGTCTCCAGCCGGGACGTCAGCCCCTGCCGTTCGGTCTCGAGCCGGGTGTCCTTGGCGTGCACGTGGTAGACGGCGTCGCCGAGCGCCTCGATGCTGCGGATCGGGTCGGCGCCCATCCACATCAGGTGGCTGGGGTCCAGGTTGGCGCCGACGACGGGGCCGACCGCCTCGCGCAGGCGCAGCAGGGTCGGCGCGTTGTAGACGAGCTGGTGGGCGTGCATCTCCAGGGCCAGCCGCACCCCGTGGTCCGCCGCGAAGGGGACGAGCTGCCGCCAGTACGGAAGGGCGGCCTCCCACTGGCGTTCCAGCACCTCGGTGTTCTCCGGCGGCCAGCAGGTGGTGATCCAGTTGGGGGTGGTGTCGCCGGGCGCGGCCGGGAGCCCCGACATGAGGACGACCGTGTCGACGCCGAGCAGCCCGGCGAGCCGGATCGTGCCGTGGACGACGCGGTCCTGTTCGGCGCCGGTGACCGGGTGGAGCTGGTTTCCGTTGGCGTTCAGCGCCGAGATGCGCAGCCCCCGGCGGCTCACCGCCGCGCCCAGTTCGGCGCGGGCGGCGTCGTCGGCGAGGAGGCGGTCGAGGTCGACATGCGGCGCGGTGGACCAGTTGCCGGTGGCGAACTCGACGGTGTCGAGCCCCAGGTCGGCGGCGAGGTCCAGCGTTTCTACTGTGGTCAGCGCCGCGACGCTGTCGGTCATCAGTCCGATGTCCATGCTCGTGCCTCCTCGTTGAGGACGTGGGGGGGGGGGGGGGACGGTGCGGCCGTCCGCGCCCGGGGGCGGAACGGCGGTGATGGCGGTGACGGCGGTGATGGCGGGGTCGCCTCGACGGGTGCGGTCGTCCCCGTGCCGAGTGGGTGCGGGCATGGTTCAGCCGCTGGCAGACAGCGTCCGCGTGTCGTGTGTGACGAACCACCGGGCGCTTGTTCGTACTACTAATACGTACTAGTTCCCCGGTACTATGTGCCTCGGTGTTATGCATGTCAATACCTGAACGCGGGAGGCGCACATGCGAGACCCAGGGGTCACCGGCCGGGCGGACGAGCCCGCGGCACCACCCGCGATTCGCCCCAAACGCCCCACGATGTCCGACGTCGCGGCGCGCGTCGGGGTGTCACAGGCCCTCGTGTCCCTGGTGTTCCGCAATCAGCCCGGCGCGAGTTCCCTGACCCGCCAGCGGGTGTTCCAGGCGGCCGAGGAGCTGGGCTACCGCCCCGACACCGCCGCCCAGCTCCTGCGCCGCACCCGCAGCCGCCAGTTGGGCGTGCTGTTCACCATGCGCCACCCGTACGACGTGGGCATCGTGGAGGCCCTGTACCCCGCCGCCCAGCAACACGGCTACCACCTCGCGCTCAGCGCCATGGTCGCCACCCGCGACGAGCGTCAGTCCGTGGAGCAGCTGCTCGGGCTGCGCAGCGAAGCCATCATCATCATCGGCGCCGAGTCCAGCCCGCAGCACCTGGTCACGGTCGCGGGCCACACGCCCCTCATAGAGATCAACCCCTGCACCAGGGCCGCCGGGGTGGACGTCGTACGCACCGCCAACAGCAAGGGCATCCGCCAGGCCGTCGACCACCTCACCGCACTCGGCCACCGCGCCATCACCCACATCGACGGCGGCACGATGCCCGCCGCCGACGAGCGGCGCCGCGGCTACCGCACCGCGATGCGGCGCCACGGGCTCGCCGAGCACATCCGGATCCTCCCCGGCGACTACACCGAGGAGTCCGGCGCCCGGGCGGCCCGGGAACTCCTACGCCAGGGCGAGCTGCCCACCGCCGTCATCGCGGGCAACGACCGCTGCGCCCACGGCGTGCTCAACACGTTCCTGCGCGCCGGTCTCACCGTGCCCACGGACGTGTCGATCGTCGGCTACGACGACAGCCAGCTCGCCCAGCTGTCCTTCATCGACCTCACGTCCGTGCGCCAGGACGCCGCCCAGGTGGCAGGGCTCGCCGTCCAGGCGGCCGTCGAACGCCTCGACGAGGGGCGCACCGTCGACCGCGACATCATCATCGACCCCACCCTCGCAGTCCGCGGCAGCACCGGCCCGCCCCGGGACCTCTGACCCCGGGGCGGGCTACGCCACGACGAAGGGGCTACAGCACCGGCAGGCTCTTGCGCAGCTCGAACGGAGTGACCTCCGACCGGTACTCCTCCCACTCCTGCTTCTTGTTCCGCAGGAAGAAGTCGAAGACGTGCTCGCCGAGCGTCTCGGCGAGCAGCTCGCTGCGCTCCATGAGGGTGATGGCCTCGCCGAGGTTCTGCGGCAGCGGCTCGATGCCGAGCGAGCGGCGCTCGGCGTCGGACAGCGCCCAGACGTCGTCGTCGGCGCCGGCCGGGAGTTCGTAGCCGCCCTCGATGCCCTTGAGTCCGGCCGCCAGCAGGACGGCGTAGGCGAGGTAGGGGTTGGCGCCGGAGTCCAGGGAGCGGACCTCGACCCGGGTGGAGCCGGTCTTGCCGGGCTTGTAGAGCGGGACCCGGACCAGGGCGGAGCGGTTGTTGTGGCCCCAGCAGATGTACGAGGGGGCCTCGCCGCCCGCGCCCGCGGTGCGCTGGGAGCCGCCCCAGATGCGCTTGTACGAGTTGACCCACTGGTTGGTCACGGCGGAGATCTCCCCGGCGTGGCGGAGCAGCCCGGCGATGAAGGAGCGGCCGACCTTGGAGAGCTGGAACTCGGCGCCCGACTCGTAGAACGCGTTGCGGTCGCCCTCGAAGAGGGAGAGGTGGGTGTGCATGCCCGAGCCGGGGTGCTCGGAGAACGGCTTCGGCATGAAGGTGGCCTGGACGCCCTGCTCCAGCGCGACCTGCTTCATGACCAGGCGGAAGGTCATGATGTTGTCGGCGGTGGAGAGCGCGTCGGCGTAGCGCAGGTCGATCTCCTGCTGGCCGGGGGCGCCCTCGTGGTGGGAGAACTCGACCGAGATGCCCATCGACTCGAGCATGGTGATCGCCTGGCGGCGGAAGTCCATGCCGATGTTCTGCGGGGTGTGGTCGAAGTAGCCGGAGGAGTCGGCGGGCACCGGGCGGCTGCCGTCCATGGGCTTCTGCTTGAGCAGGAAGAACTCGATCTCGGGGTGGGTGTAGAAGGTGAACCCGAGGTCGGAGGTCTTGGCGAGGATGCGCTTGAGGACGTAGCGCGGATCGGCGAAGGAGGGGGAGCCGTCCGGCATCAGGATGTCGCAGAACATCCGGGCGGTCCCGGGGGCCTCGGCGCGCCAGGGCAGGATCTGGAAGGTACCGGGGTCCGGCTTGGCGATCATGTCGGACTCGTAGACCCGGGCGAAGCCCTCGATGGCGGAGCCATCGAAGCCGATGCCCTCGTCGAAGGCGCCCTCCAGCTCGGCGGGTGCGACGGCCACGGACTTGAGGAAACCGAGGACGTCGGTGAACCACAGCCGCACGAACCGGATGTCGCGCTCTTCGAGGGTACGGAGCACGAACTCCTGCTGCTTATCCATGGTCCCCTATCCTTGCAGGTCAAACGGCTCTTTCAGCGGGCGCGGGGCACCTCTACGGCCCCAGTATCACGCGGCGGGGTTTCGGCGAGGTTTCGGACCCGGCCGGACCCGCTCCTCGCGCTCCGGCACGATGTGTGCATCGTACTTTCATGCGGCCCGCTCACGGACCCGTGCGTACGGCGACTCAAGGCCGCCTCCGGCCCCGCGACGCCCCTTTTGATACCCCTTGGGGGTAGTCTGTCGTATTGTCTTGATCATCAGACCATGAGACCGGGGAGAACGGCGGTGCGCGAAGGCCACCGGCTGCTGGTGCAGCGCATAGAGCGGCGCGTCCGCCGCACCCCGCGCCGATAAGGGCGCGCGGGACGCGGCGGCCGCGCCGGCCGCTCATGCGCACATCTCCCACCAGCATTGGGGTCTCATTCATGGACGCACCCTCTCGCCGCGCCGTGGTCGGCGCGGGAATCGCCGTCGCGGGCGGCGGTCTGCTCGGCGCCTGTAGTTCCTCAGGCGGCCGCCACGGAACGGACAACCCCGGGGCGGGCGGGCGCGCGGGACCGGCCGCGGCCACCCCGTCGGAGTACCTCTCCCCGCACGGCCCCGAGGTCCGGGACCGCGAACGTCAGCGGGGCCTCGGCCCGGTCCGGCGGCTCCAGCTCATCGCCGCCGCCACCACCCTCGACCTCGGCGCCCGCCAGGTGAAGTCCTGGGCGTACGACGACCAGGTCCCCGGCCGGGCGCTCCGCGCCACCGCGGGCGAGACCCTGGCGCTCACCCTCGTCAACCAGCTGCCGGAGCCGACCAGCCTGCACTGGCACGGCATCCGGCTGCGCAACGACATGGACGGCGTCCCAGGCATCACCCAGCCGCCGCTCAGGACCGGCACGGCCTACGACTACCGCTTCACGGCGATCAACCCCGGCACCTACTGGGTCCACCCCCACAACGGCGTGCAGCTCGACCGGGGGCTGTACGCGCCGCTGATCGTCGAGGATCCCAAGGAGCCGCTGAAGTACGACAAGGAGTGGATCGTCGTCCTGGACGACTGGCTCGACGGGGTGGGCGGCCGCACCCCCGACAAGGTGCTGCGGCAGCTGAACGGCGGCCGGACCATGGCGCACGGCATGGAGACCGCCGCGAGCCACATGCCGCCGATGCCCCGGCACGTCGGCAAGCCGTCCCCCGCCCGCTCCGCCGCGTCCGGCCTGCTGACCGGCGCCACGAGCGCGCTGCTCGGCGGCGACGCGGGCCATGTGGCGTACCCGTACTACCTCATCAACGGGCGCACCCCCGACTCCCCGCAGGTCTTCCGGGCCAAGCGCGGCGACCGCATCCGGATCCGGATCATCAACGCGGGCGGCGACACCGCCTTCCGGGTGGCGCTCGGCGGCCACCGGATGACCGTCACCCACACCGACGGCTATCCCGTGCAGCCCACCGCCACGGACGCGCTGCTGCTGGGCATGGGCGAGCGGTACGACGTGCTGGTGACCGCGAAGAGCGGGGTGTTCCCGCTCGCCGCCCTCGCCGAGGGCAAGAAGCGGTCCACGCTGGCCGTGCTGCACACCAGCGGCAAGGGCTCCAGGAAGTTCAAGCGCCCCAAGGAGCTGGACGGCAAGCTGGTCTGGGCCGGCCAGCTGAAGGCCGCCGAATCGGTGCGGCTGGAGTCCCGGACTCCGGACCGCACGATCAGGCTGCGGCTCACCGGCTCGATGAAGAAGTTCGACTGGGCGATCAACGACAGGCCGTACGAGCCGACGCAGCGCTATCCGGTCCGGGCGGGCGAGCGGGTGCGGCTGACCTTCATCAACGCCACCCCGATGTGGCACCCCGTCCATGTGCACGGCCACACCTACGCGCTGCCGGACGGCGGGCCGCGCAAGGACACCACGGTCCTGCTGCCGCACCGGAAGGTGAGCGTCGACTTCGACGCGGACAATCCGGGGCTGTGGATGATCCACTGCCACAACGTGTACCACTCGGAGTCGGGGATGATGACCATCCTCGGCTACCAGAAGTAACGACGTCCCGCCGGTTCCCAGCGGGGTGGGACCCGGCGCGGGCCCGGTACGCGGCTTTCGGTACGGACACGCACCGGCTATCGCGTCAGACAGACGATTACACTGGGCGCCGTGCCTCAACTTCGCCTCGCTCTGAACCAGATCGACTCGACCGTCGGCGACCTCGCCGGGAACGCCGAGTCGATAGTCCACTGGACCCGGCACTCCGCCGAGCAGGGCGCCCATATGGTGGCGTTCCCCGAGATGGCGCTGACCGGGTACCCCGTCGAGGACCTGGCCCTGCGCTCCTCCTTCGTCGAGGCGTCGCGCGCCGCGCTGCGCGCGCTCGCCGAGCGGCTGGACGCCGAGGGCCTGGGCGAGCTGCCGGTGGTCGTCGGCTATCTCGACCGCAGCGAGCGGGCCCGGCGCTACGGCCAGCCCGCCGGCTCCCCGCAGAACGCCGCCGCCGTGCTGCACCGCGGCGCGGTCGTCCTCACCTTCGCCAAGCACCACCTGCCGAACTACGGCGTCTTCGACGAGTTCCGCTACTTCGTGCCCGGCGACACCATGCCCGTCGTGCGCGTCCACGGCATCGACGTCGCGCTCGCCATCTGCGAGGACCTGTGGCAGGACGGCGGCCGGGTGCCCGCCGCCCACTCCGCCGGGGCCGGGCTGCTGCTGTCGATCAACGCCTCGCCGTACGAGCGCGAGAAGGACGACACCCGGCTGGACCTGGTCCGCAAGCGCGCCCAGGAGGCGGGCTGCACCACCGCGTACCTGGCGATGATCGGCGGTCAGGACGAGCTGGTCTTCGACGGCGACTCGATCATCGTCGACCGCGACGGCGAAGTGATCGCCCGCGCCCCGCAGTTCGCCGAGGGGTGCGTCGTGGTCGACCTCGACCTCCCCGCCGCCGACCCCGACGCGGTCCCGGAGGGCGTCGTGGACGACGGCCTGCGCATCGACCACCGCACCCTCTCCGCCGACACGCTCCCCGCCTACGACCCGGAGCCGGGCCTCGCGGGCGGCGAGGCGGAGCGGCTCGGCGACGACGAGGAGATCTACACCGCGCTGGTGGTCGGGCTGCGGGCCTACGTCGCGAAGAACGGCTTCCGCAGCGTGCTCATCGGGCTCTCCGGCGGCATCGACTCCGCCCTCGTCGCCGCCATCGCGTGCGACGCGGTCGGCGCGCAGAACGTCTACGGCGTCGCCATGCCGTCCCGCTACTCCTCCGAGCACTCGATCGCCGACGCGGAGGAGCTGGCGCGGCGCACCGGGCTCAACTTCCGCACCGTCCCGATCGCCCCGATGTTCGACGCCTACATGGGCTCGCTGCACCTCACCGGGCTCGCCGAGGAGAACCTCCAGTCGCGGCTGCGCGGCACGATGCTGATGGCGATCTCCAACCAGGAGGGCCACATCGTGCTCGCCCCGGGCAACAAGTCCGAGCTGGCGTGCGGGTACTCGACGCTGTACGGGGACTCCGTGGGCGCGTACGGCCCCATCAAGGACGTCTACAAGACGTCCATCTTCCGGCTGGCGAAGTGGCGCAACCGCGCTGCGGACGAGCGGGGCCAGACCCCGCCCATCCCCGAGAACTCCATCGCCAAGCCCCCGAGCGCCGAGCTGCGGCCGGGCCAGGTCGACACCGACTCCCTGCCGGACTACGACGTGCTCGACCGCATCCTGGAGCTGTACGTCGACCGCGACCAGGGCCGCCGGGAGATCGCCGCGGCGGGCTACGACGACGAGCTGGTGACGCGGATCCTGCGGCTGGTCGACACGGCGGAGTACAAGCGGCGCCAGTACCCGCCGGGCACGAAGATCTCCGCCAAGGGCTTCGGCAAGGACCGCCGCCTCCCCATCACCAACCGCTGGCGCGAACACACCTGAGTCTCCGGTGGAGGTCAGGAAAAAAACCTTTCCGCGGGATGTCGAGATGCGGCGGGCGGCTCCGTCCCTGGGGTGGACGCGACGACAATGAGTCGCATCGGCACCGAGGAGAGACATCATGGCCAAGTACCTGCTGCTCAAGCACTACCGCGGCGCTCCGGCTCCGGCCAACAACGTCCCCATGGACCAGTGGAAGCCGGAGGAGATCTCGGCGCACATGAAGTACATGCAGGACTTCGCGGCCCGGCTGGAGGGGACCGGGGAGTTCGTCGACGGGCAGGCGCTCGCGCCCGAGGGGGCGTGGGTGCGGTACGACGGTGAGGGGCGTCCGCCGGTCACCGATGGGCCGTTCGCCGAGACCAAGGACCTCATCGCGGGCTGGATGGTGATCGACGTCGACAGCTACGAGCGCGCCGTCGAGCTGGCCGGGGAGCTGTCCGCCGCGCCCGGTGCTGGCGGGAAGCCGATCCACGAGTGGCTGGAGGTGCGCCCGTTCATGGCCGCTCCGCCCACCGTCACGGAGTGACCTCGTCCATGGACGAGGCCCTGCTCAGGAGCCTCACGCCGAGCGTGATCGGGATCCTCGTCCGCCGCGGAGCAGACTTCGCGGCGGCCGAGGACGCCGTCCAGGACGCGCTGGTCGAGGCGGTCCGCGTCTGGCCGGACGAGGCGCCGCGGGACGCGAAGGGCTGGCTGGTCACCGTGGCGTGGCGCCGGTTCCTCGACGCGACCCGGGCGGACGCCGCCCGCCGTCGGCGCGAGGACCTCGTGGACGAGGAACCGGCGCCCGGGCCCGCGCCCGCCGCGGACGACACGCTCCAGCTGTACTTCCTGTGCGCCCACCCGTCGCTGACCCCGTCGTCCGCGGTGGCGCTCACACTGCGGGCGGTCGGCGGGCTGACCACCCGCCAGATCGCTCAGGCGTACCTGGTGCCCGAGGCGACGATGGCGCAGCGCATCAGCCGGGCCAAGCGCACCGTCTCCCGGGTCCGGTTCGACCAGCCCGGCGACGTCGCCACCGTGCTGCGCGTCCTCTACCTGGTCTTCAACGAGGGCTACTCGGGCGATGTCGACCTCGCCGCCGAGGCCATCCGGCTCACCCGGCAACTCGCGGCCGCGTACGGCCATCCCGAGGTGGCGGGGCTGCTCGCCCTGATGCTGCTCCACCACGCCCGGCGGGCGACCCGGACCGCGCCGGACGGCGGTCTGGTGCCGCTCGCCGAGCAGGACCGGGGCCGGTGGGACACCGGGGCGATCGCCGAGGGCGTGGAGATCCTTCAGGCGGCGCTGGCCCGCGACCGGCTGGGCGAGTTCCAGGCGCAGGCCGCCATCGCGGCGCTGCACGCCGACGCGCCCACGGCCGAGGAGACCGACTGGGTGCAGATCGTCGAGTGGTACGACGAGCTGGCGCGCCTGACGGACAGCCCGGTCGTCCGGCTGAACCGCGCGGTGGCGGTCGGCGAGGCGGACGGTCCGCGCGCCGGTCTCGCGGCGCTCGCGGCGCTGGACGACACGCTGCCCCGGCACGCCGCGGTGGCCGCGTACCTCCATGAGCGCGACGGCGACCTGACGACGGCGGCGCGGCTGTACGCCGAGGCGGCCCACAAGGCACCCAACCTCGCCGAGCGCGACCACCTGACCCGCCAGGCCGCCCGCCTCAACGCCCGCCTCAACGCCCGCCGGAACATCTAAGGGAAGGCGAGCGGCGCGGGCGGGGGCAAGGGGGCCGGCGGGGTGGCCGGGTGGGCGCGGAGGGACTGGAGCAGCAGGGCCACCAGGCGGCGGGACGCGGCGCGCGCGGCGGCGCGGGACCCCGCACCGATGCCCCCGTTGGCCATGATCAGCAGCTTGATGTCGCCGGGCACGAAGTCGGGCCGCAGCTGTCCGCTGCGCTGGGCGCGCCGCGTCAGTTCGGCGAAGCGGCGCAGATGGTGGTCGCGGACGCGCGCGAAGTCGGGGGTCAGCGAGTCGGGGAGGGCAGCGAGGAAGGCGTCGGTGAAGCCGCGGTCCTCGGCCTGCATGGCGCACACCTTCTCGATGAACGTGGCGAAGCCGTGCCAGGGGTCGGGGTCGGCGAGGGCGGCGTCGAGGGTCGCGACGCAGCGGGCCAGCTGATCGGCGAAGGTCTCGGCGACCAGCGCCTCCTTGGTGGGGAAGTGGCGGTAGAGCGTCGCGGGCCCGACACCCGCGCGACGGGCGATCTCCCGCATCGGCACATCGAGCCCGTCGGCGGCGAAGGTGTCGCCCGCGACCTCGATGATGCGGTGGCGGTTGCGCCGGGCGTCGGTGCGCTTCCGAGACGGTTCGTCGGTCATGCTCTCTCACTTTACGCGGAAACGGACGCCCTGTTCCGATTCGCTGTTAGCGTCGGCCGCAGTCGAGCGAGAGGTACCGAAATGTTCGCTTTGCAGTACTCCGAACTGGGCCCGCCGGAGGTGCTCACCGTCGGTGAGGCCGAGGAGCCGCACGCCGGGCCCGGTGAGGTCCGTATCGCCGTACGGGCCACCGGGCTCACCCCGGCGGACTGGAAGCTGCGCGCGGGTGCGATCCCGGCCGAGGTCGAGGTGCGGCTCGACTGGCCGCACATCCCGGGGCTGGACGCCGCGGGGGTCGTGGACGAGATCGGGGAGGGGGTGAGCGATGTGGCGGTGGGGGACGCCGTGTTCGGGGTGGTCGACTTCGAGAAGCTCGGGGGCGCGGCGGCCGAGTTCGCGGTGCTGGCCGCCTGGGCGGCCAAGCCGGACGCGCTGAGCTGGGAGGAGGCGGGCGGCGCAGCGGGCAATGTGGAGACCGCCACCCGCGCCCTAGATCTGCTGGGCGTCGGCGAGGGGACGACGCTGCTGGTCGAGGGCGCGGCCGGGGGCGTCGGCACGGTGACGGTCCAGCTCGCGGCGGCCCGCGGGGCCACCGTGATCGGTACGGCCCGGGAGGCGAACCACGCGTTCCTCACCGGCCTGGGCGCGACGCCCACCACCTACGGCCCCGGCCTCCCGGAACGGGTCGCGGCGCTGGCGCCGCAGGGGGTCGACGCGGTGCTGGACGCGGCGGGCTCGGGCTCGCTGCCGGACCTCGTCGCCATCGCGGGGGACGCGCGGCGGGTGGTGTCGGTGGCCGACATGGCCGCGCATCAACACGGCGTCCATCTGACCTGGGCCCGCAGCGGCGACACACCCGGCTACGACGGGCTCGCGGTGGCGGCGCGGCTGGCCGCCGAGGGCCGGTTCCGGGTGCCGCTGCACGGGGTTTTCCCGCTGAAGGACGCGGCGAAGGCGCATGAGCTGAGCGCCACCGGCCACGTCCGGGGGAAGGTCGTGCTGACGGTGCCGTAGACGTACGAACGCGCCCCCGCCGTGCGGTGGGGGCGCGTCGCGCGACGGAAGAGGGTCAGCGCACCTCGGACAGCGTCGGCACCGAATCGCTGCCCGCCACGATCCGGGACTTCTGCGAGGAGCCGCGGTCCAGCAGTCCCGCGGTCACCGCTATCGCCAGGCCGACCACCGCGAGCGCCGCGCCGACCAGGGTCGGGGACGTCCAGCCCCATCCGGCGGCGATGGCGACGCCGCCGATCCAGGCCCCGCCGGCGTTGGCGAGGTTGAACGCGGAGTGGTTGGAGGCCGCGGCGATGGTCGGGGCGTGCTTGGCCTTGTTCATGACGAGCATCTGGAGCGGGGTGGTGGTCATGAAGCCCACCGCGCCGAGCAGGACGACGGAGACCAGCGCCGCCCACTTGATGTGCACGGCGAAGTCGAACACCACCAGCATCACGGCCAGCGCCGCCAGCGACCCGTACAGCGTGGGCCGCAGCGCGCGGTCGGTGAGCGGCCCCGCGACCAGCGCGCCCAGGGTCATGCCGATGCCGAAGAGGGCGAGCACGATCGTGACGGAGGACTCGGCGAAGCCGGTGACCTCGGTCACCATCGAGGCCAGGTAGCTGTAGACGGCGAAGACGCCAGCGAAGCCGAAGACCGCGGTGAGCAGCCCGAGCAGCACCTGCCGGTCGCCGAGGGCGCGCAGCTCGTGGACGAGGCCGCCGTGCTGGTCCTGCGGCACCTGCGGGACGAGCCGGGCGAGCGAGGCCATGGCCAGGACGCCGATGCCGGTGACGACGAGGAAGGTGGCGCGCCAGCCGAGGCCCTGGCCGAGGGCCGTGCCCACCGGTACGCCGACGATGTTGGCGATCGTCAGGCCCAGGAACATGGTGGCGACCGCGCGGGCCTGCTTCTCCTCACTCACCAGCCGGGAGGCGACGACCGCGCCGACACCGAAGAACGCGCCGTGCGGCAGCCCGGCGAGCACCCGCCCGGCGAGCAGCAGCCCGAACGAGGGGGCGAGCGCGGAGGCGAGGTTGCCGACCGTGAAGAGCCCCATCAGCAGGACGAGCATGCGTTTGCGCGGGATGCGCGAGCCGAGGGCGGTGAGCAGCGGGGCGCCGATGACGACGCCGATGGCGTAGGCGGACACGAGGTAGCCAGCGGTCGGCACCGAGGTGCCCAGATCGTCGGCGACGTTGGGCAGCAGGCCCATCATCACGAATTCTGTGGTGCCGATACCGAAGGCAGAGACCGCGAGAGCGAGCAGTGCCAGGGGCATGAGAGACCTTTCACAAGCGGGAAGCAAGAAGATCGTGCGTATGTTCTCTAGTGGAACAAAGTCTCTCACGCACTTATTTCCTGAGCACCATCCCCAAGGTGAACAGCGTGTTAGATCTTCGATTAGCAGGTTCAGAGGGTAACCGACGCCGCGACCGGAAGGTGGTCGCTACCGGTCTGTGCCAGCGTCCAGGCCGAGACCGGGTTCACCCCGCGCACCATGATCTGGTCGATGCGGGCCATCGGGAACGAGGCGGGCCAGCTGAAGCCGAAGCCGTCGCCCGCCGCACCCTGTGCGGAGCGCATCTGGGAGGTGACGGGGGCCAGCGAACGGTCGTTCATCGTGCCGTTCAGGTCGCCGAGCAGGACGACCTTGTCCAGCGGCTCGTCCCGGATGGCCTGGCCCAGCGCCTCGGCGCTCGCGTCGCGCTGCCCGGCGGTGAAGCCCGCGTTGAACTTCACGCGCACGGAGGGGAGGTGGGCGGCATAGACGGCGACGTCACCGCTCGGCGTGGCGACGGTGGTGCGCAGCGCCCGGACCCACCCCATCTTGATGTCGACCGGCTTGGTGCCGGACAGCGGGTACTTGCTCCACACCCCGACCGTGCCCTGCACCGCGTGGTAGCGGTAGGCGGACGCGAGCGCCTTCGCGTACGTCGGCACGGCCTTGGTGGTCAGCTCCTCCAGCGCCACCACCTGCGCGCCCGAGGCGGCCACGTCCTTCGCGGTGGCGACCGGGTCGGTGTTGTCGGCGTTGACGTTGTGGGTGACGACGGTGAGGTCGCCGTCGCCGCCGGACTTGTCGGCGAACATCAGCCCGCCGAAGAGGTTCAGCCAGACGGCCACCGGCAGCACCAGCGCCACCAGCGCGCTCGCCGACCGCCGTACCAGGCCGAGCACCAGCAGCAGCGGCAGGAACACCCCCAGCCAGGGCAGGAACGTCTCCAGCAGGCTGCCGAGGTTGCCGACGCGGTTGGGGATGTCGGCGTGAAAGACCATGATCAGGGCGAGCAGGACGGCGAACGCCGCGAGCACCAGCCCGCGCCGCCAGATGCCGCGGCTGTGCCGGAGCCGGTCGCGCAGGTGGCCGAACCGGGAGTCGGTCCGCTGGGGTGCGTCCCCGGACTGTCCCGTCTCCTGCGTGTACGCCTGCACCATGCGTTGCCCGTCCCTCACTTGCCGCTGCCCGCCGTATCGTTCAAGACCCTAGGCGATGACCAGGGCATTCCCGACGCCCCCACCGGGCGTCCCTGCCCGGTGGACGCCCGGGCGGTAGGCCGGGGTTCCGCATCCCGCGACAACGGGGGCGGTTGTGACGCAACAGGCACAAAGACACAGTCAGGCACATGCGCGGGCGGCCATCGGGAGCGCCGTCCGTCCTACGCTCGCATATGCCCCTCAGCCGCGTGCCGAGGCCCCCTCCAGAACGGTGTCCACGATCCGCTCGGCCAGCCCCTCCGGCAGCTCCCGCCACTCGTGCAGGATCGCGCGCGACAGCATCGGCCCGGTGAACAGGTCGGCCAGCAGCTCCGGATCGGTGTCCGCGCGGATCTCCCCGTTGGCCACGCCCCGCCGCAGCACCGACCGCAGCATCTCCCGGCGCACCTCGATGACGGTCTCGTCGTACGCCCGCCACAGCTCCCGGTGGGCGTGCGCCTGGGCCAGGACGCTGCGCATCAGGGCGGAGTCGCGCTTGGCCAGTCCGCGCCGCCGCATGAACTCCAGGATGGTGACGAGGTCGTCGCGGACCGAGACCCCGGCTGGTTCGGGGCCCGGCTCCTCCAGCGACCGCAGGACGTCCAGCAGCAGCGCGTCCTTGCCTGACCAGCGGCGGTAGACGGTGGCCTTGCCCACCCCCGCCGCGCGCGCGATCCCCTCGATGGACAGCGCGCCGACGGACGAGCCCTCCTCCAGCAGCCGCAGCGCGGCCTCGATGATCGCGGTGTCGGTGGCGGCCTTGCGCGGCCGCCCCCGCGACGGAACCCTGCGGGACGTCACCCCGCCCGCAGGAACCCCGTGCGCCGGGACACCGGCCGGGGGCGCGGTCATCGGTCGGCTCCCGCCCCCGCCCGCTCGCGCGGCTGCCCGCTGCCGGGGCCGCCGCCGTCCGGGTTCTTGCCGGGCAGGAAGGCCGCCACGACCAGCGCGCCGAACAGGGCGACACCGGACGAGCCGAGCGCGGTGATGTGCATCGCGTGGACGAAGGAGTCGTGCGCGGGGCCCAGCAGCGCGTGCCCCGCGGGCCCCATGCGCTCGGCGAGGCCGAGGGTGGCCTCGACGGACTCGCCCGCGGAGTGCCGTGCGGAGTCGGACAGACCGGGGACGGCGGCGAGGGTGCCCTGGATGCCCTCGCGGTACGTGGCGGAGAGCACCGAGCCCAGGACGGCGACCCCGAGCGCGCCGCCGACCTGCCGGAAGGTGTTGTTCAGGGCCGAACCGGAACCGGCCTTCTCGCGCGGCAGGGCCTGCATGATGCCGGTGGTGACCGGCGGCATGATGTGCGCCATCCCCGCGCCCTGGAAGAAGAACAGCACCTCCAGCACCCACAGCGGCGAGTCGGTGTCCAGCAGCAGGAACCCGGCCATGGTGGCGGCCACCAGCAGCATCCCGCCCGTGCACACGGCGCGGGCGCCGAACCGCTCCACGACCAGCCGGGCGCGCGGCGCGAACAGCAACTGCGCCGCGGCCAGCGGCAGAAGCAGCAGCCCGGAGTCCAGCGCGCTGAAGCCGCGCACGCTCTGGATGTAGAAGACCATGAAGAAGGTCACGCCCATGAGCGCGAAGAAGACCAGCGCGACGGCGGCGATGGCGGCCGAGAAGGCGGGATTCCGGAAGTAGTCGATGTCGATGGCCGGATGGTCGCTGCGCTTCTCGTGCCACACGAACAGGGCCAGGACGAACAGTCCGGCGCCGATCGTGGACAGCACCTGGGCCTCGGTGAAGTCGGCGAGCTGGCCGCCCTTGATGATCCCGTACACCAGCAGTACCAGACCGACGACGGACAGCAGCACGCCCAGCGGGTCCAGCCGGCCGGGCGCCGGGTCCCTGGAGTCGGGGACGAGCAGCACCATCGCGATGATCCCGATGGCCACCACGGGGACGTTGACGAAGAAGACCGAACCCCACCAGAAGTGCTCCAGCAGCAGCCCGCCGGTGATCGGCCCGATGGCGATGGCGAGGCCGACCGCGGCGACCCAGATGCCGATGGCCTTCGCCTGCTCCTCGCGCTCGAAGACGTTCACCAGGATCGCCAGGGTGGCGGGCATCACGAAGGCCGCGCCCAGGCCCATCAGCGCCCGGAAGCCGATCAGCTCCCCTGGCGAACCGGAGAAGGCGGCCAGCACCGAGCCGATGCCGAACACGGTCATGCCGCCGAGCAGGATCTTCTTGCGGCCGAGCCGGTCACCGAGGAGCCCGGCGGTGAAGAGCAGCCCCGCGAAGACCAGCGTGTAGGCGTTGATGGCCCACTCCAGCTGGCTCTGGGTGGCGCCGAGACCGGTGGGCTTCGGGGTGGCGATGGTCTTCATCGCCACGTTGAGTATCGAGTTGTCCAGGACGACGACCAGGACGCTGACCATGAGGACGACCAGGATCGCCCACCGTCTGCGGTGGATCGCCTCCGCGGAGGGTGCTGCTGCCATGCGGCCCAGGCTAGAACCGTTTCGATACGGTCCCGTCTCGTATGGGAAAGACTTTGCGAGCCTTTGTCCATCGAATGTCTATCCGTGCGCGAATGTCCCTACTTTCGAAGCGCCGGGAGGCGTGCCAGCATGGGGGTGGTCCGGGGACGCCGTCAGGGCGCCTCGAGATGACGAACAGGAGCCGTCGTAATGACGCACGTCAGCCCTGCGCACACACCACACAATCCGGAGGGGCAATCCTCCAAGGCGCTGTACGGGGGGACGTCCTCCCGCCGCGTCACCGTCCGTGACCTCGCCGCCGCCAAGGAGCGCGGCGAGAAGTGGCCCATGCTCACCGCGTACGACGCGATGACCGCCTCCGTCTTCGACGAGGCGGGCATCCCGGTCGTCCTGGTGGGCGACTCGATGGGCAACTGCCATCTGGGCTACGAGTCCACCGTGCCCGTCACGATGGACGAGATCGCCCTGCTGTCCGCCGCCGTCGTACGCGGCACCAAGCGCGCCCTGGTCATCGGGGACCTGCCCTTCGGCTCGTACCAGGAGGGCCCGGTCCAGGCGCTGCGCAACGCCACCCGGCTGGTCAAGGAGGCCGGGGTGGGCGCGGTCAAGCTGGAGGGCGGCGAGCGCTCCGCCCACCAGATCGAGCTGCTCGTCCAGTCCGGCATCCCGGTCATGGCGCACGTCGGCCTCACCCCGCAGTCCGTCAACGCGTACGGCGGCTACCGGGTGCAGGGGCGCGGCGAGGAGGCCGCCCAGCAGCTGCTGCGCGACGCCAAGGCCGTGCAGGACGCGGGCGCCTTCGGCGTCGTCCTGGAGCTGGTCCCGGCCGAGCTGGCCGCCGAGGTGACCCGCTCGCTGCACATCCCGACCGTCGGCATCGGCGCGGGCGTGGAGTGCGACGCCCAGGTGCTGGTGTGGACGGACATGGCGGGACTGACGGGCGGCCGGATGCCGCGCTTCGTCAAGAGTTACGCCAACATGCGGGAGGTGCTCGGCGACGCGGCGCGCGCCTTCGCCGAGGACGTCGTCGGCGGGGCGTACCCGGCCGAGGAGCACTCCTTCCACTAGCGGCCACCTGGTGGTACAGAGCCATCGCGGTACATCGACAGCCCGCCGATCTTCCCCCGTCGGCGGGCTGTCTGCCGCTTGTCGGTGATCTGTCGGCGACGGCTGTCACTCTTGCGACATGACGCGACAGGAACACAAGATCAGGGACGGCAACGCCGTCGAAGTTCGGGGGCTGGTCAAGCACTTCGGCGACACCAAGGCGGTCGACGGGGTGGATCTGGACGTGCCGGAAGGCACCGTCCTCGGTGTGCTCGGCCCCAACGGAGCCGGGAAGACCACCCTCGTCCGCTGTCTGTCCACCCTGCTGGTGCCGGACGCCGGTACCGCCGTCGTGGCGGGGTACGACGTGGTGCGGCAGCCCCGGCAGCTGCGCCGCACGATCGGCCTGACCGGGCAGTACGCCTCGGTCGACGAGAAGCTGTCCGGCTGGGAGAACCTGTACATGATCGGGCGGCTGCTCGATCTGTCCCGCAAGGACGCCCGGTCGCGCGCGGACGCCATGCTGGAGCGGTTCTCGCTGACGGACGCCGCGAAGCGGGCCGCGGCCACCTACTCCGGTGGCATGCGCCGCAGGCTGGACCTGGCCGCCTCCATGATCGGCCGCCCCGCGGTGCTGTATCTGGACGAGCCGACGACCGGTCTCGACCCGCGTACCCGCAACGAGGTGTGGGACGAGGTCAAGCGCATGGTCGCCGAAGGCTCGACGGTGCTGCTGACCACCCAGTACATGGAGGAGGCCGAGCAGCTGGCGCACGACCTCACGGTCATCGACCGCGGCAAGATCATCGCCGAGGGCCGGGTGAACGAGCTGAAGGCCAAGGTCGGCGGGCGCACCCTGCAGATACGCCCCGCCGACCCCGGTGAGCTGAACCGCATGGTCGGCGCCATCGCGCAGGCCGGGCTCGACGGCGTCGGCGGCGCGACCGCGGACGTCGAGGAGGGCCTGGTCAACGTGCCGATCGTCAGCGACGAGCAGCTGACCGCGGTGATCGGCCTGCTCGGCGAGCGCAACTTCGCGATCGCCGGGATCGACACCCATCTGCCCAGCCTGGACGAGGTGTTCCTGGCCATCACCGGCCAGAAGACCTCGACGCCCGAGAACAGCGGACACGACAAGGCACTTGAGGAGGTGGCCGCGTGACCACGGCAACGGTGCCCGCGTCCGCGAAGGACCTGCCGGGCGAGGGGCGGATCGGGCTGCGCGCCAATCTCCGGCACATCGGCGCGCTGGTGCGCCGTAACGCGCTCCAGATCAAGCAGGACCCGGAGTCGATGTTCGACGCCCTGCTGATGCCGATCGTCTTCTCGCTGCTGTTCACCTATGTGTTCGGTGGCGCGGTGTCGGGCGGCGACCGCAGCGAGTACGTCAACTACTTCATCCCCGGGATGATGGCGATGGGCGGGCTCAACATCGCCATGTCGGTCGGCACGGGCGTCAACGACGACTTCCGCAAGGGGGTGATGGACCGCTTCCGCACGATGCCGATCGCCCGCTCCTCGGTGCTGATCGCCAAGCTGATCGTGGAGACCGGGCGGATGCTGGTGTCCACCCTCATCCTGCTGGCCATGGGCTTCCTCATGGGCTTCGAGCTGAAGACCGGACCGGCCGAGCTGGCGGCCGCCGTGGTCCTGGCCCTGATCTTCGGGTCGTCGCTGACCTGGGTCTTCATGCTGCTGGGGCTGTCGCTGAAGACACCGCAGGCGGTGCAGGGCCTCGGCTTCCTGGTGATCATGCCGCTTCAGTTCGGCTCGTCGATCTTCGCGCCGACCAACACCATGCCGGGCTGGCTCCAGTCCTTCACCAAGTACAACCCGCTCTCCCAGCTCGCCGACGCGGCGCGCTCGCTGACCAGCGGTCATGGCCCGCTCGCCCATCCGGTGACCGTCGCCATGGTGTGGGCGCTGGTCATCACGGCGGTCATGGCGCCGCTGGCGGTGCGCAAGTTCCGTACCAAGACCTGAGCCCCGCATGCGTGCGGCGGTTCAGACGAGGGCGGCGGCCTCCTCCACGGTGAGGCCGCCGCCCTCCGCGTACGCCCGCTCGTAGCTCGCGTCGTCCAGCCAGGCCCGTACCGCCGCCCCGCCCGCCTCCCGGTCCTGACGCTCGTTGTCCGGAATCCGCTGGATGCCGGGCCGCAGCGCGTCGTACGTGCCGAGCAGCCGTGCCGCGACCTCGGCCCGCTCGGCGCCGCCGAGGGCGGCCAGCGCCCGCGCGGCCGTCATCAGCTGGATCACGGGCACCTGCGGGGCGATCACCTGGGACATGAAGTCACCGGTCTTCGCCAGCGCCCCGCGAACCCGGGTCAGCGCATCCTCCGGCTGCCCCTCCATCAGGTCCAGCCAGGCCAACGTCCCCTCGACCAGGCCCTGGAACAGATCCAGCGCCCGGCTCTGGAACTCCTCGTGCAGCACCGCCAGATGCTCCCGGGCCTCGGCCACCCGGCCCGTGACACCGCACCGGTGGGCCAGGTGCATCCGGACGTACGACGCGGCCTCGGCATCCGCGTGGCCCCGCTCCGCCAGCAGCTCGCGCAGGACCCGCTCGCCCTCCGCCGCCTCCGTCTCGTCACCGTGCTCGACGTGCAGCCCCGCCAGCCGGGCCCTGAGCAGCGAGACCTGGGCATGGGCGTCCAGCTCCTCGACGTAGGTGATCGCCGCCCGGTAGTCGTCGGCCGCGGCCCGGCCGTCGCCGATCAGCTCCAGGGTCTCGCCGCGCCCGGACAGCGCCTCGGCCACACCCCAGGCGTCACCGAGCTCGATGAACAGCTCCAGGCTCTCGTCGGCGTCCCGGCGCGCCTGCTCCCCGAGATCGCCGCCGCCGCGCTGGGTCATCACCTTGGCCCGCATCTGGAGGGTGAAGGCCAGCTCCCAGGTGTAGCCCAGCTTCCGGCTGGTGCGCACCGACTCGTCCACGACCTCCCGCAGCAGGGCGAGGTCGCCCCCCAGCAGCACCGCGAAGAACCACATGACGCCCGGGACCCGGCAGGTCTGCGGCAGCCCCGGGCGGTATGCCTCGACGATGCCCCGCATCTCGTGCCGGACCTCCTCGTCGTCCATCGCCTTCATGTTGCCTTCGAGGTTGGCCAGCGCGAACAGCCGCACCCCGCGCCGCGCCTCCTGAAGCAGCTCGGGCCCCATCGGCGGCGGTTCGGCCGTGCAGCTCTGGTACAGCGGGGGCGCCGGCGTGACGGGCGACTCGAACGGGTTGGGGCCCAGCCGCGCCACGGCCGTCGCCCAGTGGCGGCCGTCGCTGCGGTGGCCGCGCAGGTTCCAGAACCAGCCGAGCGACAGCACCAGGCACAGCGCCTCCTGCTCGTCGCCCGCCGCGACGGCCCGGCGCAGCGCGGTGCGCAGGTTCTCGTGCTCGGTCTCCAGCCGGGTCAGCCAGACGCGCTGTTCGCGGCCGCGCAGCAACGGGTCGGCGGTACGGGCCAGCTCCCGGTACGCGACCAGGTGCCGCCGTTCGACCGCCGCCCGCTCCCCCGCCTCGTCCAGCCGCTCCGCCGCGTACTCGGCGACGGTCTCCAGCAGCCGGTACCGCATCTCGCCGTCCGTCCCGGGCGCGGCGACCACCAGCGACTTGTCGACCAGCGAGCCGAGCAGCGCGGCGACGTCCCGGGGGTCGACCGGGCCGCGGTCGCGCGGATCGCCGCAGACCGCCTCGGCCGCCGGGAGGTCGCAGCCGCCCGCGAAGACGGAGAGGCGGGCGAGGACGGTGCGCTCCCGGGCGTCGAGCAGGTCCCAGGACCAGTCCACGACGGCGCGCAGCGTCTGCTGGCGGGGCAGCACGGTGCGGCTGCCGCTGGTCAGCAGGCGGAAGCGGTCGTCGAGGCGGTCGGCGATCTGACGGGGGGTGAGCAGCCGCAGCCGGGCGGCGGCCAGCTCGACGGCCAGCGGCAGTCCGTCGAGGCGGCGGCAGATCTCGGCGCACGCCGCCGGGTCGTCGTCGGTGCGGAAGCCGGGGCGGGCCGCCGCGCCGCGCTCCTGGAACAACCGCAGCGCCACCGGGTCCGGCAGCGGCTCCACCGGCCGCACCAGCTCGCCGGGGACGGCGAGCGGTTCGCGGCTGGTGGCCAGCACGGTGACGCCGGGGCAGCGGGCCAGCAGCGAGTCGGCGAGCCGGGCCGCGGCCTCGACCAGATGCTCGCAGTTGTCGAGCACGATCAGCATCCGGCGCGGTTCGCAGTGCTCCACGAGGCGCGCGAGCGGATCGTGGGCGGTCGGGTCGGCCGCGGCGCGCAGCCCCTCGGCGGCGCTGCCGCGGATGACGGTCTCGCGCGCGCCGAGCGCGGTGAGCACCGTCTCGGGCACGGTCTCCGGGTCGTCCACGGGGGCGAGTTCGGCCAGCCACACCCCGTCCGGCCAGGCGGTCGCGACCGATTCGGCGGCCTCCTGGGACAGCCGGGTCTTCCCGGCGCCGCCGGGCCCGAGGAGGGTGATCAGCCGGTGCGCGGCCAGATCGGTGCGCAGCGCCGCCAGGTCGGTCTCCCGGCCGACGAAGCTGGTGAGCCGGGCGCGCAGATTGCCGCCGCGCGCGGGGCGCTCCCGCCGCGGGGCCTTCGGCGGCTCGGCTTCCAGCAGTTCGGCGTGCAGGGCGCGCAGCTCGGGGCCCGGGTCCGCGCCGAGCCGGTCGGCGATCTCGGCCCGGATCGCCTCGTACGCGGCCAGCGCCTCCGCGGGGCGTCCGGTGTCCCGCAGGGCGCGGATGCGCAGGCCGTGCAGCGGCTCGTCCAGGGGGTAGGCGTCGCACAGCTCGGCGAGCGCGGGCAGGGCCCGGGCGGCCTCGCCGAGGGCGAGGGCGGCGGTGATCCGGCCGCGCCGCGCGTCCAGCCGCCGGGCCTCGGCGCGGGCGGCCGCGGCCATCCCGTCGGGGAGGTCGGTGAGCGCCGGGCCGCGCCACAGGGCGAGGGCGTCGTCGTAGTGGGCGGCGGCCCGGGCCGGGTCGCCGTCGGCGAGGGCCCGGTCGCCCTCGTCCGCGAGCCGTTCGAAGCGGAGCAGATCGACGTCGTCGGGCTCGGCGCACAGCCGGTAGCCGCCGGGCGCGGACGCGATCGCCTCCTTGCCGACGGCCCGCCGCAGCCGCCCGACGAGGGCCTGGAGGGCGCCGTTCTCGTCGGCGGGCGGGTCGGTGTCCCAGACCTCGGCGATGAGCGCGCCGTTCGTCCGCAGCCGCCCCGGGGTCAGGGCGAGGGCGGTCAGCAGGGCGCGCAGCCGTGCGCCGCCGAGGTCGACGGGGGTGCCGTCGTCGTGGTGGGCCTGGGTGGTGCCGAGGATGGCGTAGCGCACGGCCCCATTGTTGTCGACGGCCGCGCCCGGCGGGGCATCGGCCTCAGGCCCGGACCACCCGGACGAACTGCGAGGAGTCGAGGACGAGCGTCTGGTCGTCCACCGGGATCTCGATCTTCTCGCCGAAGTCGCCGGTCACGGTGTGCCGGTAGGTCCCGTCCTGCGGGCGGGTCAGCAGCGTCCAGCGGGCGGTGAGCACGTTGACGACGAGGTACGCCTCGATGTCGCGCAGGGCGTAGTGATCGGCCTTCGTGCTGTAGTCGCGCTCCTCGCTCTCCGGAGAGACGACCTCCACGACGAAGCGGAGCAGGTCTTCCGCGAACTTGCTGGCACCGGGGGGAGCCTTGTCACTCGGCACAGCTGACACGTCCGGCTCCGGGCTATACCCCTCCCGAGGCGGGACCACGCTGAACTCGCCCACCGCTGTCCAGCCGGGCAGACGCTCGTCGATCTGGAGTGCGATGCGCTGCTGGGTCTTCCAGTGCGCTTGGGTAATGGGTACCAACGTCATTCCGTTCCTGGTCAGCCGCAGCCGGACGCTCCGGGGCAACTGGATCCGCTGCTGCAGTTCCACCGCCCGGTCCTCCATGGTCGTCATGCTTCCTCCCTGGCCAGGTCGCTCCCAGACTAGCCGCTGGAGCCCCCGTGCGCGTGGCGCTGATCACGTCTGTTCCCTCCCGGCCGGAACTCTGCGCACACTGATCGTCGTTCTTCCGTCAGTGCCCACCACCCCGTACGGAGATCTCACTCGATGACCACCGCCATCAGCCGCCGCGAGCGGCGGATCAGCCCTGTGTTCCTCGGCCTGGTCGCGATCATGGCCGTGTCCGCGTGGGCGGTGTGGACGGACTACTCGGCCAGCCCCGGCTTCGCCGTCTTCCTCTTCGTGGTGTCCGGCTGGGTCGTCTCGCTGTGTCTGCACGAGTACGCGCACGCCCGCAGCGCGCTGCACAGCGGTGATCTGTCGATCGGCGCGAAGGGCTACCTCACCCTCAACCCGCTGAAGTACACGCATGTGGCCCTGAGCATCGTGCTGCCCGTGATCTTCGTGATCATGGGCGGGATCGGGCTGCCGGGCGGGGCGGTCTTCATCGAGCGGCACCGGATCCAGGGCCGCTGGCGGCACAGCCTGATATCGGCGGCGGGGCCACTGACGAACGTGCTGTTCGCCGCCGCGCTCACCGCCCCGTTCTGGCTCGGCAGCGCGGACCAGGTGCCGCTGGTCTTCCGCTTCGCGCTGGCGTTCCTGGCGCTGCTCCAGGTCACCGCCGCGATCCTGAACTTCCTGCCGGTCCCGGGGCTGGACGGCTACGGGGTGATCGAGCCGTGGCTGTCGCACCGCATCCGGCGGCAGGTCGAGCCGTACGCGCCGTTCGGGCTGCTCGCGGTGTTCGGCATCCTGTGGATCCCCGAGGTCAACCAGGTCTTCTTCGACGCGGTCGACGCGATCATGCGGGGCCTCGGGGTGTCGCAGTTCGAGACCTACTTCGGCCAGGAGTTCTTCCGCTTCTGGCAGGGCGAGCCGCAGTTCCCCGGGCTCAGCTCGTAGCGCCCGGGGCCCCCGCCGCCGCCTCGCGCTCGGCGTCCCGCTCGGCCTTGGCCCGGCGGGCGTAGAACCAGGCCATGTTGGACGAGACCCCGGCCAGCAGGACCCAGACCACGCCGAGCCAGCTGCCCCGCGCGAACGAGACGACGGCCGCGGCGACGGTGAGGACGCAGACGAGGAGGGCATAGAGGGCGAGGCGGGGCATGGGGAAGGCTCCTGTGGGGTCCTGTCGGGGGTGACGCTTCCGACATTGTCGCCCATGCCCCGCCGGGGCGTACGGGTCGCCCTCGTCCAGCAGGGAGGTGTCCGGCTCAGACGTCCGTGACGCGCAGGCCCGCGTGGGCCTTGTAGCGGCGGTTGACCGAGATCAGGTTGGCCACCAGGGACTCGACCTGGTGGGCGTTGCGCAGCCGTCCCGCGAAGACGCCCCTCATGCCGGGGATGCGGGCGGCCAGGGCCTGCACCAGATCGGTGTCCGCGCGGGACTCGCCCAGCACCATCACATCCGTGTCGATCTCCGCGATCTCCGGGTCCTGGAGCAGCACGGCCGACAGATGGTGGAAGGCGGCGGTGACCCGGGAGTCCGGGAGGAGGGCCGCGGCCTGTTCGGCGGCGCTGCCCTCCTCCGGCTTCAGCGCGTACGCGCCCTTCTTGTCGAAGCCCAGCGGGTTGACGCAGTCGATGACGAGCTTGCCGCTCAGCTCCTCGCGCAGCGACTCCAGCGTCTTGCCGTGGCCCTCCCACGGGACCGCGACGATCACGATGTCGCTGCGCCGCGAGCACTCGGCGTTGTCCGCGCCCTCGATGCCCAGCTCGGCGCCGCCCAGCTCCTCGGCCGCGGTCCGCGCGCGCTCGGCCGCGCGCGAGCCGATGATCACCTTCTGCCCGGCCCTGGCCAGCCGGTAGGCGAGGCCGCGGCCCTGGTCGCCGGTGCCGCCGAGCACGCCGACGACCAGTCCTGAGACGTCCGGGAGGTCCCAGGGGTCCTTGGCGGGGGCCTTCTTGGCGGGGGCTTCGTCGGTGGCGGTCGTACCGTCAGGAGTAGTCATGACAGCGATACTGTCACGCCCACGTCATGCCTTCACGCTCCCCTCGGTCAGCCCCGTGCGCCAGTACCGCTGGAGGACACCCATCAGCACCATCAGCGGCAGCACGGACAGGAAGGCGCCCCCGACCGTGTACTGGTACAGCTCCGGCTGCCGGTCCGCGTAGCCGGTCCAGGAGGTCAGCCCGAGCTGGATCGGATAGAGGTCGGAGTCGGAGAGCATGACCAGCGGCAGGAAGAAGTTGTTCCAGATGTGCACGAACTGGAACAGGAAGACGGTCACCAGCGCCGGGGTCATCAGCCGCAGCCCCACCGTGGAGAAGATCCGCGCCTCCCCCGCCCCGTCGATCCGCGCCGCCTCCATCAGCGAGTCGGGGACGGCGGCCGCCGCGTAGATCCGGCACAGGTAGACGCCGAACGGGCTGACGACGCTGGGGACGAGGACGGCCCAGTAGGTGTTGGCCAGCCCGACGCGACTGAAGAGGAGGTAGAGGGGCAGCGCGAGCGCGGTGCCGGGGATGAGCACCCCGGCCAGGATGACGTTGAAGATCCCCTCCCGCCCGGGAAAGCGGAACTTGGCGAGCGCGTACCCGGCGGCGGCCGACAGCAGCGTGGCGGCGAGCGCGCCGACACCCGCGTACATCAGGCTGTTGGCGAACCAGCGCGCGTAGATCCCGTCGTCGTACGTCAGTACCTGCCGCAGACGGCCGAAGAGGTCCGGGTCGTGGAACCAGAAGCCGAACGTGCCGAAGAGGTCGCTGCTGGACTTGGTCGAGGAGACGACGAGCCAGTAGACGGGCGTGAGGAAGTAGACGGCGGCGACGGCGAGCAGCGAGGCGGTGATGACGCGGTACCGCAGCGGGGGCCGGGCGGCGCCCGGGCGGCTCTCCGCGCTCACCGGTCCTCCCCGCCCTTGCCGCGCTGGCCCACCAGGCGCAGGAAGCCGAACGACAGCACGCACGCGACGAGCGCCAGCAGCACCGCCTCGGCGGCGGCGATGTGCTGGTTGTTGCTGGTGAACGCCTCGTTGTAGGCGGCCAGGTTGGGGGTGTAGCCGGAGTCGATCGCGTTGCTGAGCGGCTTGAGCACCTTGGGCTCGGCGAACAGCTGAAGCGTGCCGATGAGGCTGAAGACCGTGGTGAGGACGAGGGCGGGCCTGATCAGGGGGAGCTTGATGTGCAGCGCGATCTGCCAGGCCCGCGCGCCGTCGATCTTCGCCGCCTCGTACAGCTCCCCCGGCACCGCCTTGAGCTGGGCGATCAGCACCAGCATGTTGTAGCCGGTGAACTGCCAGGTGACGATGTTGGCGATGGACCACAGCACGGTGGAGCGGCCGAGGAAGTCCACGTCCCAGCCCGCCGAGTGGGCCATCTCCACCAGCGGGCTGATGCCCGGTACGTAGAGGAAGCCCCACAGGATCGAGGCGATCACTCCGGGCACCCCGTACGGCAGGAAGAAGGCGGTGCGGAAGAAGCCGACCCAGCGCGCCGACGCCGCCTCCAGCAGCAGCGCGAGCGCGGTGGCGAAGGCGATCATCACCGGGATCTGGACCGCGCCGAAGAGCAGCACCCGGCCGAATCCGGCGGTGAAGTGGCCGTCCTGGAGGGCGTGGGTGTAGTTGGACAGGCCCGCCCAGACGTCCTTGGTCTCCCCGCCGAGGCCGAGCGGCCCGGTGCGCTCGACCTTCAGCAGGCTCTCGTAGAGCGCGAAACCGATGGGGGCGATGAAGCAGAGGAGGAACAGCGCGAGGAACGGCAGCAGGAAACCGGCCGCCGCCCGCGCGCCGCGCGCCTCGGCCCGGGTCATGCGCCACCCGTGGCGCCGCACCCGGCCCGCCGTCCGGCCTGTCATCCGGCCTCCGCCTTGAGGCCCTTTTCCTTGAGGTCGCTGATCGTGTCCCGCTGGACCTTCTTCAGCACGGAACGGAACGACGACCCGTCGCCGATCGCCGCCGTGAACGCGTCGCCGAGCCGCTGGTAGAGGGTGTCCGTGGCCGGGCCCCACTTCCAGCTGGTGTCCACGCCCTTGCTCGCGTCGTCGAACACCTTGCTGTACGCCTGCCCGCCGAAGAAGTCCTTGTGGACGTCGAGGTCGGAGGTGGCGTACCCCTGCTTGGCGCCGGGGGTGCCGTAGCCGTTCTCGATCAGCAGCTTGATCGACTCGGGGTCGGTGTTGAGCCAGATCGCGAAGTCCAGTGCGTCCTTGGGGTACTTGGACTTGGCGAAGACGGCGGTCGTCGAGCCGCCCCAGTTGGCGTACGCCCCCTCGCCCCGCTTCCACTGCGGCATGGGGACGACCCGCCACTTCCCGGAGGTCTTGGGGGCATTGCCGACCAGCAGCGCGTCGCCCCAGCTGGCGCCGAGCCAGGAGGCCATGGCACCGGTCTGGACGTCCTTGTACCAGGCGTTCTGCCGGTCCGGGATGGTCTTGATCAGCTTGCCCTTGACCAGCGCGTCCCAGTAGTCGGCGACCTTACGGGTCGGCTCGTCGTCGATCGAGACGGTCCAGGTGTCGCCCTGGGTGCCGAACCAGCGCGCCCCGGCCTGCCAGGCGAGGCCCGCGAAGCGGTTGCCGTTGGTCGCCGAGAACGTCTCGATCCAGGCGCCCTTCTTCCGTATCGCCTTGGCCGCCGCCTCGTACTCGTCCCAGGTGGCGGGCGGCTCGACGCCCCACTTGTCGAACAGGTCCTGACGGATGAACAGCCCCATCGGCCCGGACGCCTGCGGTACGGCGTACACGGCCTTGCCGAACACCGACTGCTGCCACTGCCAGCCGACGAACTTGTCCTTGTACCGGTCGATCCCGTACTTGGTGAGGTCCAGCAGCCCGTTGTCGATCAGGAAGCTGGGCACCACCGGGTACTCGATCTGGCCGAGGTCCGGCGGGTTGCCCGCCTTGATCGCGGCGTGCATCTTGGCGTACTGGGCGCCGTCGACCGCCGACACCTTCTCGACCTTGACCCTGACCTCGGGGTTCTTGCTGTTCCACAGGTTGACGGGCTTGTCGATGCCCGGCACCCAGGACCAGAAGGACAAGGTGATCTTCTGGCCCTTCTTACGGCCCTTGGGCTCGTCGCCACCGTCGTCGTCCCCGCCGCAGCCGGTGAGGGCGAATCCGGCCGCCGCGGCGGCGGCACCGCCGAGGACGGCACGCCGTCGGGGGCCCGCTATATCTGACATGCTCATACCAGCTCCTCCACCGGAATGCGCCGGAATGTGATGGTCGAGTAGGCGCTGAAGTCGCCGGTCTCGTAGAGCAGTCCGACCGTGTCCTGATCGATCCTGACCAGGTCGGAGTAGGCGGCGGGCAGCCCGTCCACGGTGTGCACCGACTGCCAGGTGACGCCGTGGTCGCGGCTCGCCCGCACCGTCATCAGGGCCCGGAAGCCGGGCGCGGCGGGGCCGGAGTACAGCAGCAGATCCGGCTCACCGAGGTGCAGCAGGCTCCCCTCGACCACCGGCGTCACCAGCCCGGCCTGCGGCCGGAAGGGGGTGGCCAGGGTGGCCCCGCCGTCGTGCGAGTAGGCGTCGGCGCGGGTGCCGGGCGCGGTCGCGTCGTTGCGGGTGTTGAAGTAGACCCGGCCGTCGGGGAGTTCGGCTGCGGTCGTCTCGTTGACGTTGACGTAACCGTCCGGGTCGTCGTCCACGTACCCGATCCGCCAGGTCGCGCCGTCGTCGTCGCTCAGCAGGTCGTGTCCGGCGTTGTACCGGCCCTCGGTGCCGATGTCGCCGGGGACCGTCGGGGGGAGGGAGTGGTTGGCCGGGACGACGATCCGGCCCGCGTGCTCGCCGTGGCGTAACCGCAGCGCGTGTCCGGGGGTCGTGGCGTACCAGCGCCACTCGGGGCGCTTGGTCCCGTCCGTGATCTCGCGGACCTCGCTCCAGCTCACCCCGTCGTCGTCGCTGTACGTCAGCCACACCCGCCGCCCGTCCGCCGCGGACACCTCGCCGCGGCGGATCTTGTCCTCGGTCGCGGAGGCGGCGCTGCGGACGTGCACCAGGACGACGCGGCCCGCGTGCGGTCCGTCCTCCAGCACGACGGGTGCGGGGTTCCCGGCCGTTCCGTTCCCGTTGCGGGCGACGACCTGGGGCGCGTCCCAGGTCCGGCCCCCGTCGGCGGACCGCTTCAGCACCAGGTCGATGTCCCCGTGATCGGCGGACGACCCCACCCGTCCCTCGGCGAAGGCCAGCAGCGTCCCGGCGCGCGTCCGCACCACCGCCGGAATCCGGTAGCTCGCGTATCCCCCGGTCCCGGCCCGGAACGGAACCGACACCTCGTACGGGCGTGCCATGCAGACCCTCCCGATGCGCCGTTGCAATCGATCGAGTGCTCAGCTGGAAATATGGGACGTAGGACGTCCCTTGTGTCCGGCGACCATAGGGTTTGCCTCACAGAGCGTCAAGAGACGGCGCAATGAACAGTTGTCGCCGCAGTTGTCGCCGCGCTGCGCCGCACATGCCCCCAATGGGGTGACCGTGCCCCGTTCCCCGGGCGCCCGCGCCGTGGGAACGGCAGGATGCGGGTGCCATGGACGCCGTACGGGTCGCGCTGCTGCGCGAAGTGCTCGCCGGGACCGAGTGGTTGCAGTCCACCCGCCGCTTCGCGGGCTCCCTGCGGGCCTCGATCGGCTCGCGCGAGGGTGGATTACTGCTCGTGGGCAGCGCGGAGTACGAACCCTGGCATCTGGCCGCGCACCTCGACGACGAGGCCGCGTGGTCCGGGCTGCCCGAGCTGTCCCCCACCCTGGTCCGCCACCGCGTGCCCGTCGGCCGCGCGATCCCGGCCCATCTGGCGGTCGGCCTGGGCCGGTTGGAGGCCGCCGGGCGCGGTGAGACCCTGCTCGTCGTCGCCCCGGGCGACCCGGGCAGCGGGCTGCTGGAGCGCGTCCACGACGCCCGCCGGGGCGGCGCCACCGTCCTCGCCCTCGACGGCGGCGACACCGAACTCCACACCCTGGCCCATGATGCGCTGTCCGCCCCCGAGGGCGCCGATCTCGATCTGGACACGGTCCAGCACCTGGTCAGCGCGGCTGCCGGGGAGAACACCCTCCCGTCCCGGCCCGGGCGCCGCCGCATCCGCGACCGCTTGGCCCGCCTGGCCGACCAGCTGACGGCCCCGCCCCCACCGTCCTGGTGAGCCCGGGGTTCTTCCCCCACCCCGCCCCTTCCTGAAACCGGGGCTCCGCCCCGGACCCCCGCCGGGGCTCCGCCCCTGGACCCCGCTCCTCAAACGCCGGAGGGGCTGGATGCTGGCGCATCTCCGCCCCGCACCCGCCACCTCCACGCCAGGCCAGGACGACGCGCGCGCCGGGCCCGGCCAAGGGCCGCGCCGCGTCCCCGCACCCCAGCGACGGCGCGCCATACCCGACGACCTCCGCGTCATACAGGCTCCCGACGCCCCCGCGGCACGTCCGGGCGGCGGGTGTCAGGGGGCGAGGCGGGATGTCAGTCGTGCCAGGACGCGATGCGGTCGATCAGCTGGTACGGGTAGTTCGGCGTCGGCGGCGTGCTGGCCTCGGTGAGGCGGGACGTTGCCGGCTCGTCCAGGTGGAGTGCGACCGCGGCCAGGGATTCGCGCAGTTGCGCTACGGTCCGGGCGCCGACGATCGGGGCGGTGACGCCCGGGCGGTCGGCGGCCCATGCCAGGGCCGCCTGACCAGGCGTCACACCGTGCCCGTCCGCGACGTCGCGGAGCACCTCGATGAGGGACCACACCTCCTCGGTGTTCCGCCGGTGCCACGCCTCGCTCGTCGCCTCCCCGGCCCGGGCGACCCGCGTACCGTCCGGTGGCTGCTGGTCGCGCCGGTACTTCCCGGTGAGCCACCCCTGCCCCAGCGGGCCGTACAGCAGCGTGCCCAGACCGGCGTCCACACCGGCCGGGATGACCTCCCACTCGACCGCGCGGGCCAGCAGGCTGTACTGGATCTGCTGGGAGACCAGCGGCGGGCCGCCCCGCTCGGCCAGCAGCCGGGCGAGCTTGGCGACCTGCCACCCGGCGAAGTTGCTGATGCCCACGTGGCGGGCCTTGCCCGCGGCGACGATCTCGGCGAGGAAGTCGACGATCTCGTCCACCGGATGCTCGGCGTCCGGGCCGTGCAGCTGGTACAGGTCGACGTGGTCGACGCCGAGCCGGGAGAGGCTGGCGTCGAGCGCGGTGCGCAGGTACGGCGCCGTCAGGCTCGCGCCGGGGAAGCCGAAGCGGCCCTTGGTCGCGAGCAGGACGCGCTCGCGCAGGCCCGGCCGGGCGCTCAGCCACCGGCCGACGATGCGTTCCGACGCACCGGCCCCGTACATGTCCGCCGTGTCGATCAGCGTGCCGCCCGCTTCGGCGTACGCGTCGAGCATCTGGTGGGCCGCCGCCTCGTCCGCGTCGCCGCCGAACGTCATCGCCCCGAACGCGAAACGGGACACTGCGGGCCCCGACCCGCCCAGCCGTCGAGTCTCCATACGGCACTCCTTCCGTCGTGGCGCCCGACACTGGCAGTTGGAGTGCGCTCCAGGGCAAGACCCCGCGTACGGCGGGTAATTCGGTTGCCGCCGGGGGCGGGGCGGCCAGAGCATGTGCGTTCGTGACCGTGACCGACGAAGACGGGCCCTCCCCGACGCCGCGACGGGCGAGGCGTTCCCGCGCCCTGCTGCCCGACCTCGCGCCCTGGCGCTCCTCCCGCGACTTCCGCCTCCTGTGGACGGCGGGCCTGGTGACCGCGTTCGGCAGCTTCCTGACCATGGTGGCGCTGCCGCTCCAGATCAAGGAGCTGACCGGTTCGACGGTGGCGGTGGGCGCGATCGGGGCGGTGGAGCTGGTGCCGCTGATCGTCTTCGGCCTGTACGGCGGGGCGCTCGCCGACGCCGTCGACCGCCGGAAGCTGATCCTCGCCACCGAGGCCGCGCTCGGGCTGCTCTCCGTCCTGCTGCTGGTCAACAGCCTGTTACCGGACCCCCTGCTGTGGCCGCTCTACGTGGTCGCCGCGCTGAGCAGCGCGCTGATGGGGCTTCAGCGCCCGGCCCTCGACGCGGTCGTGGCCCGTATCGTCCCGCACGACCAGCTCACCGCGGCGGCCGCGCTGAACTCCCTGCGCTGGCAGCTGTCGGCCATCGCGGGCCCCTCGCTGGCCGGTGTGGTCGTCGCGTACGCGGGTCTGCCGCTCGCCTACGGCCTCGACCTGCTGACCTTCCTCGTCTCCCTGCTCCTGGCACTCGGCCTCACCCCCGCCCCGCCCGCCCATGACGCCGAGCCGCCGTCGGTGCGGGCGATCGCGGAGGGCGCGCGGTACGCCTGGCAGCGCAAGGAGCTGCTGGGGACGTACGCGGTGGACATGGCCGCGATGTTCTTCGCCTTCCCGAACGCGATCTTCCCCTTCCTCGCCGACGACCTGGACGCCCCCTGGGCGCTCGGCCTGATGTACGCGGCTGGCTCGGTCGGCTCGGTGGCGGTCAGCGCGACCAGCGGCTGGTCTTCCCGGGTCCACCACCACGGCCGGATGGTGGTCCTGGGCGCGGCGGTGTGGGGGCTCGCGATGGCCGCCGCCGGGTGGCTGTCGAACATCTGGCTGGTGCTGTTGTGCCTGGCGGTGGCGGGTGGCGGCGACATGGTGAGCGGGCTGTTCCGCGCCACGATCTGGAACCAGACGATCCCCGACAAGCTCCGCGGCCGCTTGGCGGGCATCGAGCTGCTCTCGTACGCCACCGGCCCCCAGTTGGGCCAGGTCCGCGCCGGAACCGCGGCCGGTCTCATGGGCGTGCGGAGCGCGGTGTGGTCGGGCGGTGTGGCCTGCGTGGCCTCGGTGGCCCTGCTGGCGCTGGCCCTCCCGCGGCTGATGGCGTACGACGCGCGGACGGACGCCCACGCGAGGGCCGTCCGCGAGGCGGCCCCCACAACAGCCTGACCCCGCCACCCGGGCCCCGAGGGCCTTCCGTCGACTGCGTCGGCCGGTGGCGGGGGCGGTTTTCCCCCACCCCGCCCCTTCCCGAAACCATGGGCGCCGCCCCTGGACCCCGCCCCGGGCAGCAGCGGGCTGCGCGCGGTAGGCGCGGCCGGGCCCGGTCCGGGCCTCGGTGACGTGCCTGACGTCACGGCGTACCCACCGACCCACGGCAAGGGCCCGGGCCGGGGCAGGATGGCCGGTTGGCGCGGATCGGACCGGTACCGGGTCGCTCGGCGGACGACAGCGGCCCGCGCGGGACGACGCTGAGCCCCCCTGCGGGGCGGGCGCGGCCGGGGCCGGTCCGGGCCTACGGGCGCGCCACCGCAGAGTGCGCACCGGTCCGGCAGGGTCACGCGCTCAGCTGGAGTCGCCGGGGGCTTCGTCCTGCCATCGGGGATCGTTCTGCCACTGGGCGTTCCGCTCCTGCGCCGTTTCGAGGGCGCGGGCGGCCTCCTCCGGGGTGCCGTACGGGCCCAGGCGGTCGGCGGCTCGGCATTCCGGGCCCTCTTCGACCTTGTGATGCTTGACGCAGTAGTACCACTCGCCCGGCTTTCCGACGGGACCCTTCCTGAACAGCGCCATCGCGGCCTCCTCTTCCTCGCGGCCATGGTGCCCGATCCGGCGCCGATACACTCGCTGATATGTCTGGCCAGTCACTCCTTGTTCCGGGGAAGCTCTCCCCCACCCGCACCGTCCCCGCCTCGATCTCGCGGCCCGAGTACGTGGGGAAGGAGGGTCCCGCGCCGTACGAGGGGCCCGAGGTGCAGGACGCCGAAACGATCGAGCGGATGCGGATCGCGGGGCGGATCGCCGCGCGGGCGATGGAGGAGGCCGCGAAGCTGATCGCGCCGGGGGTGACGACGGACGAGCTGGACCGGGTCGCGCACGAGTACATGTGCGACCACGGCGCCTACCCGTCGACCCTCGGCTACCGCGGCTTCCCCAAGTCGCTGTGCTCCTCGGTCAACGAGGTCATCTGCCACGGCATCCCGGACACCACCGTCCTGCGCGACGGCGACATCGTGAACCTCGACGTCACCGCCTTCATCCACGGCGTGCACGGCGACAACAACGCCACCTACCTGTGCGGCGACGTGGACGAGGAGTCGCGGCTGCTGGTGGAGCGGACGCGGGAGTCGCTCAACCGCGCGATCAAGGCCGTCAAGCCGGGCCGGAAGATCAACATCGTCGGCCGGGTCATCGAGTCGTACGCCAAGCGCTTCGGCTACGGCGTGGTCCGGGACTTCACCGGTCACGGCGTCAACACGTCGTTCCACTCCGGCCTGATCGTGCCGCACTACGACAGCCCGCACCACACGACCGAGATCAAGCCGGGCATGACGTTCACGATCGAGCCGATGCTGACGCTCGGCACGTACGAGTACGACATGTGGGAGGACGGCTGGACGGTCGTCACCAAGGACCGCAAGCGGACGGCTCAGTTCGAGCACACGCTGGTGGTGACGGACACCGGGGCGGAGATCCTGACGCTTCCCTGAGCCGAACCGAGCAGCCGGAGGTTTTGCCGACAGGGCGTCGGGAAAGGGTGGGTCAGGTCACCCTGACCCACCCCGGAGGCCGTCTTGGACGCCATGCCCACGCCCTTCTCCGCACTCCTCCGCGCCGCCTCGCACGAGCAGCACACCCAGGTCGCCGGGTCGGCCTTCATGGGCGACCTGCTCGGCGGGCGGCTGGGCGTGGACGCGTACCGGCAGTACACGGAGCAGCTGTGGTTCGTGTACCGCGCCCTGGAGTCGACCCCCGGCCACCTCGCCGAGGACCCGGTCGCGGGCCCGTTCCTCCGGCTCGACCTGGCCCGCACCGAGGAGCTGGAGCGCGATCTGGCCCATCTCGGCGGCCCGCGCTGGCGCGCCGGGCTGGAGCCGCTGCCCGCGACGGCGGAGTACGCGGCCCGGATCGAGACGTGCGTGCGCGACTGGCCCGGCGGTCTTGTCGCCCACCACTACACCCGCTACCTGGGCGATCTCTCCGGTGGCCAGATCGTCCGCGGGATGGCCGAGAAGACCTGGGGCTTCGACCGCAAGGGCGACGGGGTGCGGTTCTACGTCTTCGAGTCGATCGACAATCCGGCCGCCTTCAAGCGGGAGTACCGCACCCTGCTGGACGCGCTGCCGGTGGACGACCTGGAGAAGCAGCGCGTGGTCGACGAGTGCAAGCACGCGTACGGGCTCAACACCGCGCTTCTCCGTGAGCTGGGCCGCCGTTTCCCGCTCAGCGCTTGAGTGACTGAGGCAATCAATCTCGGCCAACTTGGCTGAAACTTTGCCATTCACAAAGAGATCCTTGGAAATACATAGACTCCACACAGGTAAGGCTCAGTTAAGTTAGGTCGGCCTTATTCGTCGGCCTCATCTGTTCTGTCCCCGAGCCCCGTATGGAGCCCGCATGCGAGCCGCCCGCACCTCCGTCGTCGCCGCCATATCGGCGCTGACGACACTCACCGCCGTCGCCGGCTGCGCCGAGAAGTCCGATGCCAAGGGCTCCGACGCCGTCCAGGTCACGGCGTCGGACAGCGCGTGCGAGGTCTCCAAGAAAACCTTCCCGGCCGGGCATGTGAAGCTCGCCGTGGAGAACAAGGGCTCCAAGGTCACCGAGGTCTACGTCTACGCCCCCGGCGACCGCATCGTCACCGAGCGGGAGAACATCGGGCCCGGCACCAAGGCCGTGATCAACGCCGAGGTGAAGACCGGTTCGTACGAGATCGCCTGCAAGCCCGGGATGAAGGGCCACGGCATCCGCCAGAAGGTGTCCGCTTCGGGTAAGGGCGCGGCGGCCAAGAGCGATCCGCGGCTGGACAAGGCGGTGGCCGCGTACCGCGCGTACGTGCGGAAGCAGGCCGATGACACGCTGCCGAAGGCTCAGGCGTTCGCCGACGCGATCAAGAAGGACGACCTGGGGGCCGCCAAGAAGGCGTACGCGCCCTCCCGCGTCGGCTGGGAGCGCACCGAGCCGGTCGCCGAGTCGTTCGGCGACATCGACCCGAAGGTCGATGTGCGCGAGGACGGGCTGGAGAAGGGCCAGAAGTGGACCGGCTGGCACCGGCTGGAGAAGTCGCTGTGGCACACGAAGAAGATCACCAAGGCCGACCATGACCTCGCCGACCGGCTGATCACGGACCTCAAGGACTGGCAGAAGCGCGTCGGCACCGCCGAGATCACCCCCACCGGCATGGCGAACGGCGCCAAGGAGCTGCTGGACGAGGTGCAGACCGGCAAGGTCACCGGCGAGGAGGAGCGCTACAGCCACACCGACCTGGTGGACTTCGAGGGCAACGTCGAGGGCGCCCAGACCTCGTACCAGCTGCTGAAGCCCGTGGCCGCGAAGAACGACCCGGCGCTCGCCAAGGACTTGGACAAGCAGTTCGCCGCGGTGAAGAAGCAGCTGGACGCGTACCGCGAGGGCGACGGCTTCGTCTCGTACGACACCGTCTCGGAGAGCAAGCGCAAGGAGCTGTCGGACGCGGTCAACGCACTGGCCGAACCGCTGTCCAAGCTCGCCGCCGCCGTCGTTTCCAAGTGAGGACCGGGTCATGACCGACGAGGCCACGACCTCCCACTCCCGCCGCGCCCTCCTCGGCTGGGGCGGTGCCGGGCTCGCGCTCGGCGCCGCGGCCGCCGGGGGCACGGCCGCCGCACTCTCGGCCACCGGTGACGACGCCCGGCCGGTGGCCGACAACGGCGGCGCCGTCCCCTTCCACGGGGCCCACCAGGCGGGCATCGCGACCGGCGTCCAGGACCGGCTGCACTTCGCGGCCTTCGACGTCACCACCGACGACCGCGCCGAGCTGATCGATCTGCTCAAGGAGTGGACGAAGGCGGCAGCCCGGATGACGCAGGGGCACGCGGTCGGCGACGGCGCCGTCAGCGACCTCGTCGAGGCGCCGCCGGACGACACCGGCGAGGCCCTGGGCCTCAAGCCGTCCCGGCTGACCCTCACCTTCGGCGTCGGGCCCACCCTGTTCAAGAACAAGAAGGGGAAGGACCGGTTCGGGATCGCGGAACGCCGCCCCGAGGCGCTGATCGACCTGCCCGCCTTCCCAGGCGACGACCTCGACGCCGCCCGCAGCGACGGCGATCTGTGCGTCCAGGCGTGCGCCGACGACCCGCAGGTGGCCGTGCACGCCATCCGCAACCTGGCCCGCATCGGTATGGGCAAGGTCGCCGTCCGCTGGTCGCAGCTGGGCTTCGGCAAGACGTCCTCGACCACCCCGGACGCGCAGACGCCGCGCAACATGATGGGCTTCAAGGACGGCACCCGGAACATCTCCGGCACCGACACCGCCGCCCTGACCAAACACGTGTGGGTCAGCGAGAAGGCGGGCCCGGCCTGGATGGCGGGCGGCTCGTACCTGGTGGCGCGCCGCATCCGCATGCACATCGAGACCTGGGACCGCACCTCCCTCAAGGAGCAGGAGGACGTGTTCGGGCGGGACAAGGGCGAGGGCGCGCCGTACGGCAAGCAGCGCGAGCGCGATACGCCCAACCTGAAGGCGATGCTGCCCGACGCCCACGTCCGGCTCGCCCACCCCGACTCCAACGGCGGCATCCGCATCCTGCGCCGCGGCTACTCCTTCACCGACGGTACGGACGGCCTGGGGCGGCTGGACGCCGGGCTGTTCTTCCTCGCGTACCAGCACGACGTGCGCGAGGGCTTCGTACCGCTCCAGCAGCGGCTGGCGCGCACCGACGCGCTCAACGAGTACATCCAGCACGTGGGTTCGGCGCTGTTCGCCGTCCCGCCGGGCGTCCGGGACACCGGCGACTGGTGGGGCAGGGCGCTGTTCACCTGACCTCCCACAGCACACAGGGACAGAGAACGAAAGGAAGGCGGACCCCGTGTTCGGCAACTACCTGATCGGGCTGCGCGAAGGGCTCGAAGCCAGCCTGATCGTGTGCATCCTGGTCGCCTATCTGGTCAAGACCGGCCGCCGGGACGCGCTGCGCCCGGTGTGGCTGGGCATCGGCGCGGCGGTCGCGCTGGCCCTGTCGTTCGGCGCGGCACTGGAGTTCGGCTCACAGGAGCTGACGTTCGAGGCGCAGGAGGCGCTGGGCGGCTCGCTGTCCATCATCGCGGTCGGCCTGGTGACCTGGATGGTGTTCTGGATGCGGCGCACCGCCCGCCACCTCAAGCACGAGCTGCACGGCAGGCTGGACGCGGCGCTCGCCATGGGCACCGGCGCGCTGGTGGCCACGGCGTTCCTGGCGGTGGGCCGGGAGGGCCTGGAGACCGCGCTGTTCATCTGGGCCGCGGTGCGGGTGGGCAACGACGGCTCGGCGGACCCGCTGATCGGGGCGGCCCTGGGCCTGCTCACCGCGGTGGTGCTGGGCTGGCTGTTCTACCGCGGCGCGCTGCGGATCAACCTGGCGAAGTTCTTCACCTGGACGGGTGGCATGCTGGTCGTAGTGGCGGCAGGCGTCCTCGCGTACGGCTTCCACGACCTCCAGGAGGCGAACTGGCTTCCGGGGCTGCACTCCCAGGCGTTCGACATCAGCTCCACGATCGCGCCGGACACCTGGTACGGGACCCTGCTCAAGGGTGTGTTCAACTTCCAGCCGGACCCCACGTGGCTCCAGGTCACAGTGTGGCTGCTGTATCTGGTCCCCACGCTGACCTTCTTCTTCGCCCCGGGTAGGGTGGCGCCGTCCAACGCAGCCCCGAAGGAGCCGCAGCCCCATGACACGCAGGTCACCTCGTCGGCCGTCCGTCCTTCCGACCGCAGCGACGGCGCTGGTGCTGGGGATGACACTGACGGGGTGCATGACGGTGCACGGCGAGCGGGAGAACATCCCGTCCGTGGACAAGGCTGAGGCCGCCGAGGCGCTCAAGGACTTCACCGCCACGTACAACAAGGCGTACCGCGAGCTGGATCCGTCGCTGGCGAGCAAGGTGGAGACCGGCCCGCTCGCGGAGATCAGCCGGGCCGACCTCAAGGCCCAGCACGCCAACTCCCCGCAGGGCAACCCGAAGTACCCGGCGCTGAAGCTGTCCGACGCGAGCTTCCACATCCCCCGGCAGATCGGGTGGCCGAAGTTCTTCGTGGCGGACACCGACAGCAATCGGGACGCCAACCGGTGGCTGGTGGTCTTCGTCCGGCAGGGCGCCGACGACCCGTGGAAGGCCGCGTATCTGTCGATCCTCAGCCAGGACGAGGTACCGGCCTTCGCGACCGACAAGGACGGCTGGGCCAAGCCGGTCAAGGCGGCGGGCCCGGTGCCGCGGCTCGCCGTCCGGCCGGACAAGCTGAGCAGCACCTACACCGACTACCTGATGACGGGCAAGGGCGGCACCTTCGCCGACGGTTCGGCGACGTCAGGGATGCGGGACTCGCGGGACAAGTTCAAGAAGACGCCGAAGTTCTGGACGCAGTACATCGACATCCCGGCGTCCGGCGGCGGCGCCGAGGCCCCGGTGGGGCTGCGGACGAAGGACGGCGGCGCGGTGGTCTTCTTCACCTCGCACCACCGCCAGAAGCAGACCATGGCCAAGGGGTTCCGACCCAACCCGGACCCGCAGGTCAAGGCGCTGATGACGGGCGAGGCGAAGCGGGCGGTGACGCTGACCCGGGTAGCCGAGTCGGCCGTCCGCGTCCCCGCGAAGGACGCGGCCGACCCCAAGGTCGTCTTCCTGAACCGCCTGGAAGGCGTTACAGGCGCCAAGGGCGAGTGACACGTTGTGCAGGTGTCCCGCCGGGGGGCACCTCCCAGCGGCAGCTGGGGGAGGGACGGGTGGGCGCAAACCGGCCACCGACCCGCACCCGGCAACGAAACCCCAGGCTTAAGCGACCGCTACCGTCCTATGGGCCAAGCCGCACCCTCGTGCGCCTCAGGCTCCTCCTCCACGGCCAAGCGGCACGCATCGGTCAGCGCCTCCAGAAGCGTCAAGGGATCCGGAAGCGGCCGCTCCGGCCCCAGGAGCCAGGCCACCCGCCCTTCTCCCGGCAACCGCGCAGGCGGCACCAGCACATAACTCCCCCGGCAATGCCACCGCAGCCCCGGATGTTCATCCATCGTCTCGGGGTGGCAGTCCAGCTCGCACGGCCACCACTCGTCCTCGTCGTCCGGCGTACCCCGCGTAGCCGTGAAGAAGAGCATCCGCCCCTGCCGCACATCCAGATCCGCACCGCTCGTCGCGACCGGCCCGACCTCCACGTCCGTGGCGCCCAGCCGCTCCAGGGCCTGCCGCCCCGCGTCGACGGGCACGTCGAGCACATCGTGGACCAGGCCGGTGGCGGTGATGAAGTTGGCCTGCGGGTCGGCGTGCAGCCAGCGGCCGACCTTCTCCGGGTCGGCCGACGCCTGGGTCGCCCAGGCGAAGGACACGGGGTGCCGGGCGGGGGTCGGACAGCCGATGCGGTCGCAGGAACAGCCGTAGCCGGAGGGGTACGCGGCGGGCGCGAGCGGGAATCCGGCGGCGGCCGCGGCCATGAGCAGGTCCTCGCGGGCGCCAGCGGCGCCCGCCCCCGAGCCGGTATCGCCGCCCGTCGCGCTTCTCGGCCGGCGCAGCCACTGGGTGAACCTGCTCTTGCGTTCCATCTATCGCCTCGCTTCACCGCCGCGACCGGCGGTACCGCCGGTACCCGATCAATGCTGCCACCATCCTGCGCCCGAGGTGGCCGGTGTCCGCATCCGGGGTGACGCCAGGACCCACGTCCGGGTGCCGATATCAGGACATAACGTCACGAGCACCCCTAGCGTTCCCTTTATGATCACCAGGTATTTTCTGACCGGTGTGGCGGTCCTCACCCTCTCCATACCGGCGGCCGTCCTGGCGTACCCCACCGCCCGTCCAGCGGCCCGCCCGCAGGAACGGCACCCGGACGATCAGCTCGACCAGATACCCACCGCCGCCGCCCCCGCGTCCCCGCCGATCATCTACACGGCCCACCGCGGCGGCGCCCTCGAAGTCCCCGAGAACAGCATGGCCGGGCTGACCACCGCCCTGGCCCGCAGGGACGCCCAGGTCCTGGACTTCGACATCCGCACCCTGCGCGACGGCACGCTCGTCGTCATGCACGACGCGACGCTGGACCGTACGACGTCCCGGACCGGGCCCGTGAACGCCCTCACCGCCGCCCAGTGGCGCACCGTACGGCTTCGCCCCGCGCCCACCCTGCGCGGCGCCTGGAAGCCCGAGCGGCCGCCGACCGTGGCCGAGGCGCTGGACCGGCTCGGCGGCCGCACCACGCTCATGGTCGAGACCAAGGACCCGGCCGGACTGCCCGCACTGGCGCGCATGATCCGCGACCGGGGGCTGATCCACTCGGTCTACGTGAACTCCAACCACCCGGACGTCGCCCGCGAGGCCCACCGGATGGGGCTGATGGCCCAGCTGTGGCGGTCCGCCCGGCAGATGCGCCACGACCGCCCGAGCCGGTGGCGCGGGATCGTGGACCTGCTGGACGTCGACTACCGGGCGCGGGAGGCGGACATCCGGCGGGCCGTCGCCTCCGGTGTGCCCCATGTGTGGGCGCACACCGTGAACACTCCCGGTCAGCGCGACCGCATGGTCAGGCTGGGCTGCGACGGGATCATCACGGACGCCCCCAGCCTGATGATCACCACCCCGATGAGAGCCCCGATCGGAGCGCGGCTCAGCGGGGGCTGAGCCCGCGCAGCGCCATCTCGACCACGGCGTCCGCGTACGCATGGGTCAGCGGCTGCGTCCGCAGCAGCCAGCGGGCGGTGACCGGGCCGGTCACCAGCTCCAGCGCGAGCCGCGGATCGAGGTCCGCCGCGACCTGTCCGGCCCGCTGGGCGGCGCGCAGCCGCTCCACGTAGAGCTGCAGCGAGGGCTCCATCACCCGGCTCACGAACTCCGTGGCGATCTCCGGGTTGACCATGCCCTCGGCGGCCAGCGCCCGATAGGGCAGGTCGTACGTGGGCGACAGCAGCTCGTCCACCGTCGCGCGCAGCACGAACTTGAGGTCGGCCTCCAGGTCTCCGGTGTCGGGGAACGCGTACGGCGCACCGCCCTCCGGCCCCTCCGCCTCCCGCGCGGCGCGCTCGCCGAGGGCGACGAAGGCGTCCAGCAGGACGGCCGCCTTGGAGGGCCACCAGCGGTAGATCGTCTGCTTGCCGACCCCGGCACGCGCGGCGATGGCCTCGATCGTGAGCTTGGGATAGCCCACCTCGGCGACGAGTTCGAGTGCGGCGTCGAGGATCGCGCGGTGCGAACGTTCGCTGCGGCGGGTCGCGTCGGGAACTGCTTTTCCGGCCATGCGGGCCAATGTAGCGCCCCCTTTCGACCCCGTAGAATCCACGGAATGCATGCCCCGCACGCCGCCCCCACCGCCGAGACGCTGCGCGCCGCGCTCGCCGGGCTCCTCGACGGACTGCCGCCCCGCCAGGCGGCCCAGGCGGTCGACCGGCTGATCGCCAACTACCGGGGCCGCACCCCGACCGACGCGCCCGTTCTGCGCGACCGCTCCGACGTCGCCGCGTACGCCGCGTACCGGATGCCCGCGACGTTCGAGGCCGTACGGGCCGCCCTCGACGCCCTCCGCGAGCGCGCCCCCGACTGGGCGCCCGCAACCCACCTCGACATCGGCGGCGGCACGGGCGCGGCCAGCTGGGCCGTGGCCGCCGCGTGGCCGGACGGGGGTCACACCACCACCGTCCTGGACTGGGCCGAGCCCGCCCTCGCCCTCGGCCGCGAACTCACCCGCGAGTCCCCCGCCGCCCCGCTGCGCGACGCGAGCTGGCAGCGCCGGGCCCTCACCGCGGACCTCGCCCTCCCCGGCGCGACGGACCTGGTGACCGTCTCCTACGTGCTGGGCGAACTCACCGCGGCCGACCGCCGCGCGGTCGTCGGCGAGGCGGCGCGGACGGCCCAGGCGGTGGTCCTCGTCGAACCCGGCACCCCCGAGGGCTATCTGCGCATCCGTGAGGCCCGCGACCAGCTCGTCTCAGCGGGCCTGACCGTCCTGGCCCCCTGCCCGCACAGCGCCGCCTGCCCCATCGAACCGGGCGCCGACTGGTGCCACTTCGCGGCCCGGGTGAGCCGTTCGTCGCTGCACCGCCAGGTGAAGGGTGGCTCGCTGGGGCACGAGGACGAGAAGTACGCGTACGTCGCCGCGACCCGCTTCCCCGCCTCCCTCACGGCCCCGTCCCGCGTCACCCGCCACCCCCAGACCCGCAAGGGGCAGGTGCTGTTGGACCTGTGCACCCCCGACGAGGGCCTCACCCGCCGCACCGTCACCAAGCGCCACGGCCCCCTCTACCGCGCCGCCCGCGACACCACCTGGGGCGACGCCTGGCCGCCGCCGGAGCAGTCGCCCGAGCAGTGATCTAGAGGGCGCGGGCCAGGGCGGTGGCCGCCGCCGCGCGAGGTGCGCTGTCGCCGGGGCGGCGGCGGGGGTGGACGGTGTTGGCCAGGAGGATCAGGTAGCAGTCCCGGGAGCGGTCCAGGACCAGGCTGGTGCCCGTGAAGCCGGTGTGCCCGGCCGCGCCGCGGCCCGCCAACTCGCCCATGAACCACGGCTGGTCGACCTCGAAGCCCAGCCCCGGGGCGGTCAGCATCAGGTCCACCGAGGCGGGGGAGAGCACCGGGCCGCCGCCCGCCAGCAGGGCGCGGCACAGCGTGGCCAGGTCGGCCGCGGTGGAGAAGAGCCCGGCGTGGCCCGCGACGCCGCCGAGCGCGCACGCATTCTCGTCGTGCACCACGCCCCGCAGCATGCCCCGGTCGAGCTTGCCCCAGGGGCGCCGCTGGTCCTCGGTCGCGGCGATGCGCGGGCGCCAGGAGCGGGGCGGGCGGAAGCGGGTGGACGCCATGGCCAGCGGGCCGGTGATGCGGTCGTGGACGAGGTCGTCGAGCCTGCCGCCGGTGACCCGTTCCAGCACGCGCTGCGTCAGCAGCAGGTTCAGGTCGGAGTAGCGGCGGGCGGTGCCGGGCGGGGTGGCGGGCGGTTCGGCGTACAGCCGCGCCCAGCGCTCCTGGTCGCCGTCGTAGTCGTACAGCGGCAACTCCGGGATCAGGCCGGAGCGGTGGGTGAGCAGCTGGCGCACCGTGATGCCGTGGTCGGCGGCCGCCGTGCACTCGGGGGCGTAACGGGCGACCGGGGCGTCCAGCGCGATCTCCCCGCGCTCCAGCGAGCCCACCGCCACGATCGCGGTGAACAGCTTCGTCAGCGAGGCGAGGTCGAAGACCGTGTCGGCGTGCGCCGGGACCCGTTCGCCGCGCGGCAGCTCGCGGTCGTACGCGGCGTACCGCACCGCCCAGCCGAAGGCGCCCTCGGCAAGCGGCCCGGCGCCGGTCCCGGCGGACACGACCGCGCCCGCGCACCAGGGGCGCTCCCCCTCGGGGAGCGCCTCCACGGTGCGCAGGAGGTGGCTCAGGCCACCGTCACGCTCTGCTTGGTGCGTCGCTGCCACGGGCGGCAGAGTCCCACGAAGCAGCCCGTGGCGGCCAGCGCGCACACCAGCTGGACGACGGCCATCGGCACCGCCGTGGTCTCGCCCGCGATCCCCACCAGCGGCGAGGCGGCGGCCCCGAGCAGGAAGGTGGAGGTGCCGAGCAGCGCGGACGCGGAACCGGCGGCGTGCGGGGTGCGCATGAGCGCCTGGGCGTTGGTGTTGGGCATGGCCAGGCCCATCGACGACATCAGGACGAACAGGCAGGCCGCGACCGGCGCCAGACCGACCTCGCCGAAGACCCCGGCGGACAGGACCAGCAGCGCGGTCGCCGCGAGGGTGATCATGGTCAGCCCCACGGCCAGCACCTTGTCCATGCTGACGCGGCCGACGAGGATCCGGCCGTTGACCTGGCCCATGCCGATGAGGCCGATCGAGTTGAGCCCGAAGAGCAGGCTGAAGGTCTGCGGCGAGGCGCCGTAGATCTCCTGGACGACGAAGGACGAACCGGAGACATACGCGAAGAGGGCGGCGAAGGCGAAGCTGCCGGCGAGCATGTAGCCGGTGAAGACGCGGTCGGCGAGCAGCCCGCGCACGGTGCGCAGCGTCTCGCCGAGCCCGCCGTCGTGGCGCCGCTCCGGCGGCAGTGTCTCGCGCAGGAAGCGCCAGACGACGAGGGTGAGCAGGGCGCCGACCACGGTGAGGAAGACGAAGACGCCGCGCCAGTCGGTGAAGCGCAGGATCTGGCCGCCGATCACGGGCGCGGCGATGGGCGCGACGCCGGAGATCAGCATCAGGGTGGAGAAGAAGCGGGCCATCGCGATGCCGTCGTACAGATCGCGGACGACGGCGCGGGCGATCACGATCCCGGCCGACCCGGCGAGCCCCTGGAGCAGCCGGAAGCCGATGAGCGTCCCGGAGGTGGGCGCGAAGGCGCAGATGGCGGTGGCGATGACGTAGATCACCATGCCGATGAGGAGGGGACGGCGGCGGCCCCACTTGTCGCTCATCGGGCCGACGACGAGCTGGCCGAGCGCCATGCCCATCAGACAGGCGGTGAGGGTGAGCTGCGCGGTGGCGGCGGAGCTGTGGAGCGCGTCGGTGACCTCCGGCAGGGCCGGGAGGTACATGTCCATCGAGAGGGCGGGGAGAGCGGTGAGCCCGCCGAGGACGAAGGTGACGAGGAGGCTCGCGCGGCGCTGGGCGGTCGACGGAGCGGTGACCTTGGGCGCGGTGGCGGCAGAGGAGGGAGAAGAGAGTTCGGGTCTGGATACCCGGTCGGGAGCGGCGGCCGTTTGGCCGGGCTGCTGCATGCTGGCCTTCCATGAGTCGTTGAATCGTTGTCTATGCTCTCAGCTGAATTGGAGTGCTCACGACCGAATAAGCCAGGGGGTGGGGATGTCCGGACCGAAGGCCGAGCCCGTGCGATGGGGGATCCTGGCGACCGGCGGGATCGCCGCGTCGTTCACGGCCGATCTCCTGGACATGGCAGACGCGCAGGTCATGGCGGTGGGCTCGCGCGGCCAGGAGTCGGCGAAGCGGTTCGCCGAACGCTTCGGGATACCCCGCTCGTACGGCAGCTGGGCCGACCTCGCGGCCGACGACGATCTCGACGTGATATACGTCGCTACGCCGCACGCCGCCCACCGCACCGCGGCCGGGCTGTGCCTGGAGGCGGGCCGGGCGGTGCTGTGCGAGAAGGCGTTCACCCTGAACGCGCGCGAGGCGGACGAGCTGATCGGCCTCGCCCGCGCCCATGACCGCTTCCTGATGGAGGCGATGTGGACGTACTGCGATCCGGTCGTCCGCCGCATGACCGCCCTCGTCCGGGACGGCGCGATCGGCGAGGTGCGCGCCGTGCACGCGGACTTCGGCCTCCCCGGCCCGTTCGACCCCGCCCATCGCCTGCGCGACCCGACCCAGGGCGGCGGCGCCCTGCTCGACCTCGGGGTCTACCCGGTGTCCTTCGCCCAGCTCCTCCTGGGCGAACCCGCCGACGTCCGGGCCCGCGCCGAGCTGTCCCCGGAGGGCGTCGACGTGAACACCGGCCTGCTGCTGGGCTGGGACACCGGCGCGGTGGCGCTGCTGAGCTGTTCCCTCACCGCCGACACCCCCATGACGGCGGCGGTGACGGGCTCCGCGGGCCGCATCGAGTTCCCCCGCGGCTTCTTCCACCCCGACCGCTTCGTCCTCCACCGCCCGGGCCACGACCCGGAGGAGTTCACGGCCCCCGGGGCCTTGCGCTCCTACCAGCACGAGGCGGCGGAGGTGATGCGCTGCCTGCGGGCGGGCGAGCGCGAATCCCCCCTCGTCCCCCTGTCGGGCACGCTGGCGGTGATGCGCACCCTGGACGCGGCCCGCGCGCAGATCGGCGTCCGCTACCCCGGCGAGGGTTGAGCCAGGCATCGACGCGCAAACCGCTCTGGATGCACTCCGGCTCGCCCAGTATCGTTTCCGTATTGTGCCGATGACATTCCGTCACGGCATGAAAACTGGAGGTTGGCAGGTCATGGCCCGAGCGTGGGAAGCCGATCCGTCAGCGTTATTCGTCACACGATTGGGCAAGTCGGCCAAACCTCCCGCGCTCCTCCCGGCACGCGGCCAGCGGCTGGAGAACGAGGAATACCTCCAGGACTTCCGCAAGCGGGACGCGGCGATCCGCAACGGGAACTCATGGAAACTCGAACGGCGTCAGCACTTCGAAGAGGTGGGCAGCCCGTCCCGTGACGCGCTACGGCGCGGGGAGTGGGACGCGACGTTGCGCCTATTCGAGGAGGGTCGTGACGGTCTGCGCGGAATCCAGGCGGACGAGGAAGCTCGGGGCTCGGTGTTTCACCGCGTGCGCGTGGTGGAGAAGCCGTTGACGCCGTACGTGCAGTGGGAGCTGCATTCGTTGCGGATCAGCGCCGAGTACGGGGAGCGCGTACGAATCCTGCCCGCCGATACGGTCGCCGCGGCCGAGACCGACGGACCGCTTCCGGAATTGACCATCCAGGACGACAAGGTGCTCTTTCACGTCCTGTACACAGATACCGGGGTGCCGGACGGTGCGATCCGTTTCACCGACCCGGCCATCGTCGAGCCGTGGACGGCCTATATGCGGGAAGCCTACGCGGCCGCAGAGGACATCAGGACCTACTTCGAGCGGGCCATCGCGCCACTCCCTCCGCCCCCGGCCGCCTGAACGGGAAGGGAAGCACCGATCGGCACGCCAGCAGACGACGCCCAGGGACGACGGCGCCGGACGTGGCGCCGCAGACCCTCACCGGTCAGACCTGAAAGCCAGGTTGGCAAAACTGGGCTGAAAGATACGGTATTGGAGGGAGCGGTCCCCCTGCTAATCTATGGGCAGACTTAAAGGGGCACTCGCTGTTTACAGCCACTGCCCCTTTCTTCATGCCCGGCATCTCCCCACACCCTTGACCGACCCCGAGCCGAGGCTGCCCGCTCACGCTTGAAGAGGCGGCTGGCCGTCCCGGCGACTGAACGCGTTGTCAACACAACGCGACGGCCCACCGAAATTGGAGCCGATCGACCGACCTCTCAGAGCCGCCGCGGGTACCGTTCTGAGTGTCCAGGGCCAGAAACGGAGTTCAGCATGCCACAGAGCCGTGAGGAGCACACGGGCGCACGGATCGCGGACTACCGGAAGCTGCGTCAACTCACCCAGACCGCACTCGCACAGCGAGCGTTCCTCGCGCGCAGCACCATCGCCAAGGTCGAGCGGGGGCTGGCGCCCGCCACGCCCTCCGTCGTAGCGGCCATCGCCCGAGTCCTCCAAGTCGATGTGGCGGTACTCAACGGACAGCCATACATCTCCGAGCTACAGCAGGACCATCTCGACCGCCTCATCACCCCACTGTCCGAAGCCCTTGACCTGTACGACCTCGGGCCGGACCCCCACATCAGGACCAGGCCCACCGACCAGGTGGAGAGTGACGTACAGGCGCTGTGCGCCGGGGCCTCCGCCACGGAGTACAAGGTCATCGGCTCGAAGCTCCCCGGCCTGCTGGGGGAGCTCACCACCATGGTCAGCCTGTTGCCTCCAGGAGAGGAGTACCGGCGCGCGGCGTCCTCGCTCAGCTGGTGCTATTGGGTCGCCTACGAATTCGCGTACCGGGTCGGCTATCACGATCTCGCGTCCATCGCGCTGGAGCGCATGGGGTGGATGGCTGAGCAGGCAGAGGATCCCCTGTTGCTCGCCATCCGCTTGAACAAGCGCTCAAGCATGCTGCTCCGGCGAGGGAACAATCAGATGTCGCTACAGGTCATCGCGCGCGGTCATCGACTCATCGATCAGGCCGAGCGGGCCCAATCGGTGGAAGCGCTGGCTGTGACAGGCAGCCTTCACCTCGCGTCTGCGATCGCGGCTGCTCAAGCACAGGACGGTGATGCCGTCACCGGGTACATGGGTCTCGCACGGGAGACGGCAGACAAGATCGGCCGAGATGTGCCCGAGGTGTACTGGTCCTCGTTCGGCCTCACGAATGTGCAGCACTTCGAAGTTGCGACGAACGTCGAGCTCGGAGAGCTTGGCGAAGCGGTGAAGTTGTCCAAGAAGCTGCACTTCCCGGAGACCCATCCGCGCATGCGCATCGGCCGGTACTACATCGAGATGGCGCGGGCCTACGCCCAGATGGGGAAAGCGGAGCCCGCTGAACGGTTCCTGGTGCGCGCGCGCCGCGTCGCGCCGCAGCAGGCCCGCTATCACCCTTTGGTGCGAGAGACCATCGGTACCTTGGTGCGCCGTCAGCGGCGGGCGCCCGAGTCGCTGTCCTCTCTGGCCACGTGGGTGGGCATGTAGCAACGTCAAGGTCCGCCGATGTTCCCTATCCGGGAACACTCACAACCTCACAGGTCGGCACGATGTGACGGTTACAGCACCGTCCGTAATGGAGCCGATCATGACGTCCGAAGCCCTGCCATGGAAGCCGCCGTCCGCCGCGGACGTCGAGGCGTTACCGGTTGGCCGCTGGTGGGACGCCGTCCGCGTGACCCCGGCCGTCGGGAACCGCGCCCTCAAACTGCTCGGCGACACGACCGGTGCCGTCATCCAGGACGGCTACACCACCCTGTACTGGCTCATCGCGGTGGGCAGCGCCAAGAGCTGGCACCTGCGCCAGGTCCACGTCCTCACCAAGCTCGCCGATGAGGACCACTATCTCGGCGTACCCCCGGTCCACTGGACCACAGGACCGGGCACCCACTGGCGTGTCCCCCTGGGCCGCGACCGCTTCCTCACTGCCACCCGGGCGCTCTGGGACGCACTGGCCGAGGCCGTTCGCACCGAACTCCGGACCGTTCCGGAAGGCCGCCAGCTCTGCTACCGCTGCCAACTGCCCACCGATGAGCCGATCCCGCTCACGGTGGAGCACAGCGGCAGCGTCGCCAGTCCGACGATCTACGTCTGCCCCAGGCACGCCCCCCGTTACCGACGGGACCAGTCCTGATGACGGGGAACCCGAAGATCGATCCGGCCGCCCTCACCCGTGAGCAGCTCCACGGCTGGGACTGTGTGCTCTGCGGCGCGCGCCTCGCCGCCGACCGGTCGGCCGGAACGGTCACCGTCGACCGGGGGTCGACCCGGACGACGTACGAGGTGTGGGCCTGCGCACCCGCCTGCGGCGGGAGCGCCGCCGCGCAGGAGCCGACGGCCTGGAGCCGGTTCCTCGACCACGCCGCCACCACATGCGCCGACTGCCGGACCGGTCGGCAGTGCGCCGCCGGGAGCGAGCTGCACCACGCGGCCCGGGAGGAAGCGCGCGCCGCCACGGTCGCGGCACCGTGGACCGGGCTGAGCCCGCGGCGCCGGGCGGGGCGCCGCGGGCGTTCGCCGGTCAGACCTGCTGAAGCCCGGGGTTCCCGGCTTCGGTGACGAACGACGCCGCCGTGGTGAGCGGCGCGCCCGGGGTCGTGACCGCGGAGACCGTCTTGTAGTCGGCCCGCGCCTGAGAGCCGTCCAGCGTGACCGTCACATAGCCGCGGCGCCCGTTGTAGAACTTCATGTGCGGGTTGGCGGCCGTCATCGTGGACCAGTTGGCCGGTTTGTCGGCGCCGTCCTTGCCGCTGGTGATCGACGTGCCGACGAGCTCGACGCCCAGGGTCTTGGACGACGGGTTGTTGAAGTCCTTCTTGATGTCGAAGGCGTAGTGTACGTGGACGTCGCCGGTCAGGACGACGAAGTTCTCGATGCCCGCCTGCTCCACACCGGCCAGGACGCGTTCCCGCGAGGCGGGGTAGCCGTCCCAGGCGTCCATGGAGAGCTTGGAGCGGTCGGCCGTGGTGTTCTTCCGCTGCGAGAAGGTGACCTGCTGCGGGAGGACGTTCCAGGTGGCGGTGGAGCGCCGGAAGCCGTCGAGCAGCCAGCGTTCCTGGGTGGCGCCGGTGAGCGTGCGGGACGGGTCCTCGGACTCGGGCCCGGGGTACTGCCAGCCGTCGCCGTACGCCTGGTCGGAGCGGTACTGGCGGGTGTCGAGGATGTCGAACTGGGCGAGCCGGCCGTAGTGGAAGCGCCGGTAGAGCCGCATGTCCGGGCCGTCGGGGCGCTGGGGCATGCGCAGCGGCATGTTCTCCCAGTACGCCCGGTAGGCGGCGGCCCGGCGGATCAGGAACTCCGCGGGCGGGTCGTTCTTGTCGTCGACGTCGCCCGCGTAGTTGTTCTCGGTCTCGTGGTCGTCCCAGGTGACGAACCAGGGGAAGGCGGCGTGGGCGGCCTGGAGGTCCGGGTCGGACTTGTAGAGCGCGTAGCGCAGCCGGTAGTCCCCGAGGGTCATGGTCTCGGTGTTGAAGAGCGCCGGGAGGGTGCGGTCGGTGTAGTTGCGGGCGCCGCCGACGGCGCTGACGGCGTACTCGTACTGGTAGTCGCCGACGTGGAAGACGGCGTCCAGGTCCTCGGTGGCGAGGTGCTTGAAGGCCGTGAAGTAGCCGTCGTGGTACGCCTGGCAGGACACCAGGCCGAACCGCAGGTCACGGATCTTGGCGCCGTGGCCCGGGGCGGTGCGGGTGCGGCCGACGGGGCTGGTCCACTTGCCCGCCCGGAAGCGGTACCAGTAGACGCGGTCGGGGTCGAGGCCCTTGGCGTCCACGTGCACGGTGTAGTTGAACTCGGCGTGGGCGGTGGCGTTTCCGCGCCGGACGACGCGCCCGAACTTCTCGTCGCGGGCGATCTCCCAGTCGACCCGGACGGCCCCCTCCTCGGGCAGCCCGTTGCCGGGCTCGTAGGCGCGGGGCGCGAGTCTGGTCCACAGCACGACGGCGTCGGGCAGTGGATCGCCGGATGCCACGCCGAGCGTGAAAGGGTCTTCGTTGAGCGCGTCCGTACGTACCTGCGCGGCCTCGGCGCTGGGCAGGTTGGTGGAGAAGGCCAGTGCGGCGGCTGCTCCGGTGACGGTGAGGAAGCGGCGGCGGCCCAGATGTGCAGCCGCGGCTCGCATCGCCTGCTGATGTGCGGCGTGTGCCATGTGCTCTCCCCTGGCTCGTGGCGTCAGAGGAATTGGAGTGTCAGGGGGAGGCCGCACGCTTGCCTATACACGACGCAGACATGTCCGCTCGGTGAGGTCCGTTTCCGGATAGGACGTTTACCGCGATACACCTTCGCTACGCAGGCATGCACCGTCGCGTACGCTGCCGCACCATGAACGGAACCGAAGGTGTGCCGGTGGTGTCGAGGGTCGCGGTGGTGACGGGCGCGGGCTCCGGGATCGGCCGGGCGGTGGCGCTCGAACTGAGCGAGTCGGGCTGGTCCGTGGTCCTCGCCGGGCGCCGCGAGGAGACCCTGGCGGAGACGGCGCGGCGGGCGGGCGACGGCCCCTCGGTGCTGGCCGTGCCGACGGATGTGAGCAGGCCCGAGCAGGTGGACGCGCTCTTCGCGGCCGTACGGGACCGCTTCGGCAGGCTCGATCTGCTGTTCAACAACGCGGGCAGCTTCGGCCCGCGCGGGGTGTCGGTGGAAGACCTCCGCCACGAGGAGTGGCAGGCCGTCGTGGACACCAATCTCACGGGGGCGTTCCTGTGCGCACAGGGCGCCTTCCGGCTGATGCGTGATCAGGAGCCGCAGGGCGGACGGATCATCAATAATGGCTCGATTTCCGCCCATGCCCCGCGCCCGAACAGCATCGCGTACACGGCGACCAAGCATGCGCTGACCGGGCTGACCAAGTCGCTGTCGCTGGACGGACGGGCGTACTCCATCGCCTGCGGTCAGATCGACATCGGCAACGCGGCAACAGACATGACCGGGCAGATGCAGACCGGCATCCTCCAGGCGAACGGGGAGGTGGTGGCCGAGCCGGTGATGGACGTGGCGGATGTCGCACGTACCGTGCGGCACATGGCGTCGCTGCCCCTGGAGGCGAACGTGCAGTTCGCGACGGTACTGGCGACGGCGATGCCGTACATCGGTCGCGGCTGACGGGCAATGGGTCGTCACCCGATCGTAGATAACCCCCGGCGTGATCGAATAATGTAACCGAGCGGAAATTCACCCCAAGAGATCAGCCCCGCACGGAGATCCGCCCGGAAATCCGACCACAGATCCGCCCGCAGATCCGACCGCCCACGATCGAAGAAGACCGCATTGCGTTCTCTCCCGCTCACCCTGGTCGCCCGCATACTGCCCGTCGCCGTCCTCGCCGTCGCAGGCGTGGCCATGACCACCTCCGGCTCCGGCGATCCGGACGACTCGCGCCCCCAGGCGGCCGACGCCTCCCCGACCCCGTCCGCGGCCGATCCGACCGGGGGCGGGGCCGGGATCACCCCGGACGGGGGCGCGGGCGGTGCGAGTACGAAGCCGCGCTACGCCAAGCCTCCGGCGGAAGCCTGCTCCGCGATCCCGGCCGCCGCGGTCAAGAAGCTGGTGCCGGGCGCGAAGACCAGCGGGAACGAGCTGAAGAGCAGCGACCTCAGCCGCCGTTCGGGCTGCTCCTGGCATGCGCTGGACGGTTTCGACTACCGCTGGCTGGACATAAGCTTCGACGTCACCGGACGGGCGCCCGCCGGCTCCGGCGAACCGGTGTCCGGACTCGGCGACAAGGCGACCGTCACCGACAAGCTCACCAGCGACGACGACCAGAAGGTGCGCGAGGCGGTGGTGACGGTCCGCAAGGACAACGCGACCATCGTGGCCACCTACAACGGCGGCGATTTCGAGAGCCACAAGGCGCCCTCGTCCAAGGTGGTACGGGACGGAGCGATCAGCGCGGCGAAGAATGCGCTGTCCGCACTCGACGGATGACCGCTTTTGCGTATGTCGATGAACATGCGCCGTGCTTCGACAGGACGCTTCGGCGACTGGTTACGATCACCGCACCGTAACCAACCTCTGGAGTTCCACCGTGTCCGAACCACGCCTGGGCGTCGCCATCCTGACCATGGGCAACCGGCCCAGAGAGGTGGCCGCCCTGCTGGAGTCGGTCGCGAAACAGGACGTACCGCCCACCCGCATCGTCGTCGTCGGCAACGGCTCCCCGCTCCCCGAGATGCCGGAGCACGTCACCGCGGTCGAGCTGGACGAGAACCTGGGCGTCTCCGGCGGCCGCAACGTCGCCTGGCAGCGGCTGCGCGACTTCGGTGACGTCGACGTCGTGATCGACCTCGACGACGACGGACTGCTGGTGGACGCCGATGTGTTCCGTACCGTGCGCGACCGGTACGCGGACGATCCGCGGCTGGGCATCGTCAGCTTCCGCATCGCCGACGAGACCGGCCTGACCCAGCGCCGCCACGTCCCCCGGCTGCGGGCGGGCGACCCGATGCGCGGCGGCGAGGTGACCACCTTCCTCGGCGGCGGACACGCCCTGTCCGTTCCGATGCTGAATCAGATCGGCGGCTGGCCGGATGAGTTCTTCTTCACCCATGAGGAGACCGATCTCGCCTGGCGGGCGCTCGACGCCGGGTGGAAGGTGCTGTACGCGCCCGAACTGCTGCTCCAGCACCCCCGCACCTCCCCCGCCCGGCACGCGGTCTACCACCGGATGACCGCGCGCAACCGCGTCTGGCTCGCCCGCCGCCACCTCCCGCTGCCGCTGGTCCCCGTCTACCTCGGCACCTGGACCCTCCTCACCCTCGCCCGCACCCGCGCCCTCGACGGTCTGCGCGCCTGGGCGGGCGGCTTCCTGGAGGGCGTCCGCACCCCGTGCGGCACGCGGCGCCCCATGCGGTGGCGCACGGTGTGGCGGATGACGAGGCTGGGCCGCCCTCCGGTGATCTGAGGCGCCCTCCCTCCCCTCACGGTGTCTCCGATCGCTGTGTCTCCGACGCCTCCAGCAGGTCGCGCACCTCCTCCGCCGAGGTCTCCTGAAGCTCCTCGCCGACGAGCAGCCACCGGGTGATGCCGACCGACGCGAGGAACGGCAGATCGTGTCCGGCGATCAGCAGCGCGCCCCGGTACGAGGCGAGCGCGCTGGTCAGCTGGCGCACGCTCGCCACGTCGAGGTTGTTGGTGGGCTCGTCCAGCATCAGCAGCTGCGGGGCCGGGGCGGCGAGCAGGGTGGCCGCGAGGGCGGCCCGGAAGCGTTCGCCGCCGGAGAGGCTGCCCGCGGACTGTTCGGCGCGCGCCCCCTTGAACAGGAACCGGGCGAGCTGGGCGCGGATGTGGTTGTCGCCGACGCCGGGCGCCGTGCGGGACACGTTCGCCGCGACGCTCAGCCCGTCGTCCAGCACATCCAGGCGCTGCGGCAGGAACCGCAGCGGTACGAACGTCCTGGCCTCGCCGGACAGCGGGACCAGCTCCCCGGCCAGGGTGCGCAGCAGCGTCGTCTTCCCTGACCCGTTCCTGCCGACCAGCGCGATGCGTTCGGGGCCGTGCACCCGCAGGTCGGCGCCGCGCAGGCGGCCGAAGCGGGGGCGCAGCGCGCTCAGGGTCAGCACGGTGCGGCCGGTGGGAACAGCGGTGTGGGGCAGGTCCACCCGGATCTCGGCGTCCTCGCGGACCGCGTCGGCGGCCTCCTCGCGCCGCTCGCGCGCCTCCCGCAGCCGGTCCTCGTGCAGCCCGCGGAGCCCCGCGGCCGACTCCTGGGCGGACCGTTTGCGTTCGCCCGCGACGATGCGCGGGGCCCGCCGCTGGGCGTCCATCTTCTTGCTGTGCCGCTCCCGGCGGGCCACCTTGATCTGGGTTTCCTCCAGTTCCCGCTTCTGACGGCGGACGTCGGCCTCGGCGGCCCGCAGCTGGCGCCCGGCCGCCTCCTGCTGGACGGCAAGCGCCTCCTGGTACGCGGACCAGCCGCCCCCGTACCAGCCGACCTCCCCGGACCGCAGTTCGGCGATGCGGTCGACCCGCTCCAGCAGGTCGCGGTCGTGGCTGACGACGATCAGCACGCCGGAGCGCCAGGAGCCGACGGTCTCGCAGAGCCTGCGCCGCGCGAACAGGTCGAGGTTGTTGGTGGGCTCGTCGAGCAGCAGGACGTCGGGGCGTTCCAGCAGCAGCGCGGCCAGCCGCAGCAGTACGGTCTCGCCGCCGGACATCTCGCCCACGGTGCGGTCGAGTCCTAGGCCGCCGAGGCCGAGCGAGCCGAGCGTGGCCAGGGCGCGTTCCTCGACGTCCCAGTCGTCGCCGACCGTCTCGAAGTGTTCCGTGGCGACGTCCCCGGACTCGATGGCCCGCAGCGCGGCGCGGCGCTCGGCGATGCCCAGCGCCCGGTCGACGCGGAGCGCGGTGTCGAGGGTGATGTTCTGCGGCAGATAGGCGAGGCTGCCGCTGGTGGTCACCGACCCCCGGGAGGGGCGCAGCTGACCGGCCAGCAGCCGCAACAGGGTGGATTTTCCGGTGCCGTTGGTGCCGACGAGCCCGGTGCGGCCGCGGCCGACGCTCAGCGACAGACCGTCGAAGAGCGTGCTGCCGTCGGGCCACTGGAAGGAGAGGTCGGAGCAGGTCACGGCGGCGCCGGGGGTGGTGGTACGGGTCATGGTTTCTCGCAGTCGTCAGCGCGGGGATGGGGGCGTCGTATGCGAGCACCACGCGGCGGCCGGGCCGGGAGGGCGAAGGGGGTGCGGGGCCTGTCGGAGTGAGGGACGGCTCATGCACCGAGGTCGCATCCACGCGTACGGCAACGCCGTACCGCGCGATGATCGCGAACCTCAGATGCGCAACGTCCACCTCTATCGGAGACAACAGGACGCGGCCACGATAGCGCGGCCGCCGGGCCACGGCACCGCATTTTTCGTACCCCCTCTGCTCGGCCCCGGCTCACGCTAGCTCGGCCCCGGCTCACGCTCCGGCGGCCAGTGCCCCGCTGACGGCCGCGACGCCCGGGGCCGGGCGGCCGGGGAGCCGTGCCACGAGGATCCGGCGCACCTCCGGGGGCGCGCCCTCGACGCGCAGCAGGCGCACGCCCGGCGGCAGCACCGGCGCCATGCGAGACGGCACGGTGGTCACCCCGAAACCCCCCGCGACCAGCTGGAGCTTGGTCAGCCAGTCGCGCGCGGTGTGGACGACGCGCGGCCGCCCGGGCAGCCCGGGCCAGACGCCGAGCAGCGGCTCGGACGCCGACGACGGGGCCGCGATCCAGGGCGCGTCGGCGAGTTCGTCGAGGTGCACCGCGGTACGGCCCGCGAACGCGCCGGTGGCCATGGCCGCCACGCGCAGTTCGGTGTCCTCGGCGGTCTCGATGTGCAGCCGGGGCGATTCGCCGTCCGACGGCCGGTGCGGCGGGCGGGACGTCAGCACGGCGAGGTCGATCGACCCCGCCCGCAGGGCCCGGATCAGGGCGGGTGTGGTGCCCTCCCGCGTCGTCACCGTGATCTGCGGGCTGTCCGCCGCGAGCCGGGTGAGCACCGGGGGCAGGAGCATCGCCCCGGCGACGGGGAACACCCCCACCCGCACCCGTTCCGTGCCCGGGGCGGAGCCGGTGAGGTCGCGTTCGGCCGCCGCGACGGAGTCCAGGATCGTACGGGCGTGCCGCAGCAGGGTCAGCCCGGCGGGGGTGAGCCGCACCCCGTCGAAGTGGCGCTCGAACAGGGCGGCGCCCGCGCTCCGTTCGAGGGCGGCCGCCTGTCGCGAGACCGCCGACTGCGTGTAGCCGAGCCGGGCGGCCGCGGCGGTGAAGCTGCCCGACTCGGCGACCTGGCGCAGAACCCGCAGAGCGGTGCTGGAGAAGTCCATGCGTCTTACGCATACCAGATATGCCAGATCGTCGCTTGGCGCATGGCTCCCGCCTTCCTAGGCTCGCAACGGAACGAGTGAAGGCGATCAAGGAGGTCGGCAGGTGCGCGCAGCGGTTCTGACGGAGTTCGGTGTCCCGCTCACGGTGCGGGAGGTCCCCGATCCCGCGGCGGGCGGCGGGGAGGTACTGGTGCGGGTCCTCGCCGCCGGTGTCCTCCCGTACGCCGGGGAGGTCTTCGGCGGCGGGCGCGCCTATCCGCTCGTACCCCCGGTGGTCCCCGGCACCGGCGGGGTGGGGCGGGTCGTCCACGCCGGCCCTGACGCCGCCCGGCTGCGCGTCGGCGATCTGGTGTGGTGCGACCCGACGGTGCGTTCCCGCGACGGCGTGCCGACGCCCGACATCGCGCTCCAGGGCTGGAGTTCGCGCGGCGAGGGCGGTGCGCGGCTCGCCCGGCATCTGCACGACGGGGCGTTCGCCGAGCTCATGCGGGTGCCCACGGAGAACGCGTACCCGCTGCCCGCTGAGGCGGCGGACGACCCGGCGCGCTGGTCCGCGCTCGGCGTTTACGGCATCCCCTACGGCGGCCTGCTCGCGGGCGGGCTCGCCCCCGGCGAGACGCTGCTCGTCAGCGGGGCCACCGGCAACCTCGGCAGCAGCGCGGTCGCCCTGGCGCTGGCCATGGGGGCGGGCCGGGTCGTCGCGCCGGGCCGCAACCGCGCCGTGCTCGGGCTGCTCGCCGAGCGGTTCGGCCCGCGGGTGCGCCCGGTCGAGCTGACCGGGGACGAGGACGCCGACCGTGCGGCCATGACCGACGCGGCCGGGGGCCCGGTCGACCTGGTGCTCGACCTCCTGCCGCCCTCCGCGCCCAGTTCGGCGACGCGGACGGCGGCCATGACCGTGCGGGAGTACGGCCGCGTCGTCCTCATGGGCGGTGTCGGCATGCTCGGTGGGCCGGACCTCGCCCTCCCCTACCCGTGGCTGATGCGCAACTCGGTCACCGTGCGCGGGCAATGGCTGTGCCCGCCCGCGGCGAACGTCGGCATCATCCGGATCGTCGCGTCGGGTGCGCTCGACCTCGGCGCCGAATGCGTCCGGACCTTCCCGCTCGACGCCGTCAACGAGGCGGTCGCGTACGCCGCCGCGCACGGCGGGCCGTTCGACCGCACCGTCCTCACCCCGTCGTCCGACGGCTGACGGCTGACGGCTGACGGGTTCCAGCTGATGGGTTTCAGCTGACGGCTGACAGATTTCAGTATCCGTCAGTCAGGAGCGGTCGCCATCGCCGCGATGCGGCGGGCGAGCCGGGCGGCGGCCTCGCGCAGCTCCCGCGGCTCCAGCACCTCCGCCTCGAAGCCGAGGCGGGCCACATGGACGGCGAGCCAGTCCAGGTCGTCGCCGCCCGCGACGAGCACGCACCAGCCCTCCCGGTCGTCCTCGACCCGCCCCACCTGGGGCGGTACCAGCTCCCGCACCCGGTCGGCCGGGGCGTGCAGCCGCACCCGGGCGACGTACCGGTACGGCGCCCCGGTCACCGACTGCTGGACGTAGGCGACCGGGTCCGGGTGCTCCCTCGGCCGGAAGCGCCACGTGGTCGCGGCCACCTCGCGCATCCGGTCCAGCCGGAAGGTGCGCCAGTCGTCGCGGCCGGTGTCCCAGGCCATCAGGTACCAGCGGCGGCCGGTGGTGACCATCCGTACCGGCTCGACCGTGCGCTCGCGCTCGTCGCCGCCGCGGGCGGCGTACCGGAACCGCACCCGCACCGCGTCGCGGCAGGCCCGCGCGAGGGTCACCAGCAGCTCCGCGTCGATCTCGACGCCGGGGCCGACCAGGGTCTCCGTCGCGCCGTGCACCGCGCGCACCTCGGCGCGCAGCCGGGGCGGCATCACCTGGTCCAGCTTGGCGAGCGCCCGCAGCGCCGCCTCGCCCGCCCCGGCGACCGTGCCGCCCGACGCCAGCCGCAGCGACACCGCCGTCGCGATGGCCTCCTCGTCGTCCAGCAGCAGCGGCGGCAGCCGCGTCCCCGCGCCGAGCTGATAGCCGCCGCCGACGCCCGCCGTGGCGTGGACGGGGTAGCCGAGCGTGCGCAGCCGCTCCACGTCGCGGCGCACCGAGCGGTCGGTGACGCCCAGCTCGGCGGCGAGTTCGGTGGCGGTCCACGAGGTGCGGCGCTGGAGCAGCGCCAGCAGCCGCAGCACCCGTTCGGTCGTCCCCTCGGCGGTCATACGCTCATCCTTCCACCGATCACGGAACGATCCTGTCCGCTATCTGCGGCAGGCTGCGCTCATGACCGACCAGAGATGGAACCCCCTGCTGCGCGACCAGATCGGCTGGCACTGGACCCACCAGCTGCGCGACCGCCTCGACGGACTCACCGACGACGAGTACTTCTGGGAGCCGGTGCCCGACTGCTGGAACGTGCGCCCGCGCGGCACCGGCACCGCCCCGGTGCAGGCCGGGTCCGGCCCGATGACGATCGACTTCGCGATGCCGGAGCCCGACCCGCCGCCGTTCCCGACGATCGCCTGGCGCCTCGCGCATGTGATTGTCGGCGTCCTCGCGATGCGCAACGCCTCCCACTTCGGCCGCACCGCCACCGACTACCAGTCGTATCCGTACGCCCCGACCGCGGCCGAGGCGCTGGACCAGCTCGACGCGGAGTACGCCACCTGGCAGGCCGGGGTCGAGTCGCTGGGCGAATCCGGGCTCGCCCGCCGATGCGGGGAGGCAGAGGGCCCGTACGCCGACCATCCGATGGCGGCGCTCGTGCTGCACATCAACCGCGAGATGATCCACCATCTGTCCGAGGTGTGTCTGCTGCGCGATCTCCATCTGCACACCCACCGGACCCGACAGGAGGCGAGCTGACATGGCCCGCGACGTCCAGATCACCTTCGACTGCGCCGATCCGGCCGCGCTGGCCGCGTTCTGGGCCGAGGCCATGGGCTACCGGGTGCAGGACCCGCCCGGGGGTTTCGACTCGTGGGACCAGGCGCTGGAGGCGATGGGCGTGCCGCCCGGGAGACGCGGCGACGCCTCGGCGCTGCTCGACCCGGACGGCTCCGGGCCGCGGCTGTTCTTCCAGCGGGTGCCGGAGGACAAGCGGGCCAAGAACCGGGTGCACCTCGACGTACGGGCCGCACCCGGCCTCGACGGCGACGCGCGGATGGCGGCGCTGGAGGCGGAGGCCGAACGGCTGACCTCCCACGGCGCCACCCGGCTGGAGCGCCACGAGCCCGCTCCCCCGCTCCTCACCGGGCACATCGTGATGGCCGACCCCGAGGGCAACGAATTCTGCCTCGACTGACCGGGCGCGCGCTCAGGCCAGCTCCAGGACCCGTACGCCGTACGCGTCCATCCCGATCTCCGCGACCGGTTCGCCCGTCGCGAGGTCGTGCAGCGTTCCGTCCGCCACCGGGCGTACCGCCAGCGGCTCCGCCGACTGGCCGACCAGCCACACGAAGCGCCGACCGTCCCTGTGCACCAGCACATCGGCCCCGACATACGGGGTGTCGAAGGTCACCGGGCGGGCCGCACCGGCGAGAGCGCGAGGACAAGGGCCCCTCCGGCACCGGTCAACCGTTCCTAAAGACTGGGCGGGAGTGAGTCCTGGTGCCAGAACTCATGCTCAGCCGGGTGCTCCGAACGGTTGTGGGCTCCCCCAGCTACCGCTGGGAGGTGCCCCCTCTGGTCGCCCGCTTTCGCTCCGCGTCCGGTGCCGACGGATCGTGTCCGTGGTCCGGGAATGCGGGGGCGGGTTTCCTCACGCCCCGGAGCCACCGGTGCGGCCTGGACGGTCCGATGCCCCACAGCATCGCTCCGGTGCTGTGGGGGCGGTGCCGTCCGTCGCCGGATCGGATACCCCAGGGCGCGCCTGCCGATCGCCACCGCTGCCGCGTCATGGCGTGTGGTTTTCCTGGTGGTGCTGGTGAGGGGCTTCTGCCAGTGCTGGGCGCCCCACTTGGAGGTGTACGCCGGGTCGACGGCCACGATGGTGATGCCGAGTTCGGCGGCCATCGATGCCAGTCGTGCCCGCAGCTTGGAGGTGGGCATGCCGGAGATCAGCTTGCGGAACCGCTTCCGCCTGCCGTGCTTCTCCCGTGTCTTCTCCGCCTGGAAGTCCAGATCCTCGATCGCGATGCTCACCCCGTGGCGCTGGGCCCAGTGCAGGAGGCGGACCAGCGCGTGCCGTACCTGGGCGTCGCGGTAGGCGGCCGGTCCGTTCAGGTCGTAGGAGAACCGGCGCGGGTCACCGACCGGGTTGCCGTACTCGTCCAGGCGCCATGCGGCGAGGTGGTCGGCGTTGGTGTCGACGCCGATCAGGCCACCGACGCGGGCCTGGGCCAGAGGAACGGTTCTGGCTGGCGGGATCGTCCACGAGGCGGTCGCGTCCACCGGGGCCTCCTCCCTGCCCGCCACGCTCGGCTCCACGGTCCTCGCCGGGTTCGGGCACGGGCTCGCGTACGGCGGTGCCGCCCGAGCGGTCGACGCGCGGACACCGGTCGGGCAGCGCGGCGGGGTCGGGGCCGCCCTGTACCTGCCGTTCTACTGGGGCTCCGGGGTGCCCGCGGTCGCCGTCGGGCTGCTGACCACCTGGATGCCGCTCACCACGGCGGTGACCGGGCTCAGCTGGGCCGGAGCCGCCCTCACCGGGCTCGCCCTGGCGGCCGCGCACCGGTTCTCCTCCCCCGCGCGGCGGCGCCGCGCGGAGGCGCGTCCTCCGGCCGCGTCAGGCGTCGATCACCAGATCCTCCAGGGGCGTTGAGCAGCACAGCAGGATCTTGTTCCGCGCCACGTCCCCGGGGCGGAGGCCACCGTTGTCCCGCATGGCGACATTCCCTTCTCCAGGGTGGTGACGCACGTACCGCACAGGCCCTGCCCGCAGGTGAACACCTCGCGCCGGGGCAGATCGGGGGCGATCCGCCACAGCATGTCGAGGGTGAGACGGTCTCCCGCTGCCGCCGACCACGGCCTGACCCACTACCAGGGCGTGGCGGGCAGGCTCGCCGCCGCGGCGCCCCGGGATGGCCCGGGGGACGGAAAGTAAGGAACTTGCTAGGGACTGTGCCCGCTTAATGCTGTAGGGGGCAGCGGCTCGGGTTCAGTTACGGAGAATGATGCGGCAGCAGACGTTCGGGGCAGGCGAGGGCGGTTCCAGGCCGTGCGGCGGGGAATCGGTGTCGGGCGCGGAGGAGGCGTCTTCGCTGCTGCGGCGCAAAATCGACATCAACCTCATGATTCCGCTGCACGCCCTGCTGACCGAGGCGAACGTGACGCGCGCCGCCGAGCGGACCATGGTGGGGCAGCCCGCCATGAGCGCGTCGCTGGCGAAGCTGCGCAAGCACTTCGGCGATCCGCTGCTCGTGCGCGACGGCCGCAAGATGGCGCTGACCCCGCTGGGGGCGTCCCTGCGGGGGCCGGTGACCAGGGCCATCGAGTCCATTCACGCGGTGATGGACAGCACGTCCTCCTTCGACCCGAGCCTTCTGGACCGCACGTTCACCGTCGTCGCCAGCGACTACGTGTCCATCGTCCTGCTGAAGCCCTTTCTGCGGTCGATCGCGGACGAGGCGCCACGGCTGCGGCTGAACATCGTCGCGCCGCGCGACGGCATGGTGCCGCTGGTGCGGCGGGCCCAGTGCGATCTGCTGGTGGCGCCGAGTCCGCTCGTGCCGAAGGAGATCCTCAGCTACCGGAACCGGGATCTGTTCGACGACGAGTTGCTCGTCATCGCCGACCGGGACAACGACCGCGTCGGTGAGACCGTCGGCGTCGAGGAACTCCAGCGGCTCGGGTACCTGGAAGCGATCCCGCAGCTCTTCCAGGACTCCGGGCCGGAGAGCCCCGCCGCCGGCGCCGGGCGCATCATCTCCGGGGGTTACTGCTCCGTCGCGATGCACGTGGTCGCCGGGACACGGCTGGTGACCCTGGCGCAGGCCCGGTTGTTCTCGCTGCTCGGACCTGCGTGCGGGCTGCGGGCGGCGAGGCTGGACGCGGAACTGCCGCCGCTGGTCCACACCATGTACTGGCATCACCGCCACACCGCCGACCCGGCGCACCTCTGGCTGCGGGACAGGCTCGCCGAGGCCGCGGCGGCGCTGGAGCCGCTGGGGAGCGTACTGGCCGGGCTGCCGCCCGCCCGGCAGGAGCAGGGGGCCTCACGGCGGGTCCATGGCGTACTCGGACGCGACGGACAGGCCGTCCGCGGTGGCCAGCACGGCGTCCAGCCCCTTCGTGACGCGGGCGCCGCCGATCACGCGGTGGTCGATCCCGGCGCGGCGGAGGAGCCCGCCGAGGGCCGATTCGGACTCCTGCCCCACGGCGACGACGACCGTGTCCGCCGCGACGACGGCTTCGTTGCCGTCGGCGTCGACGGTGTGCACGCCCTCGGCGGTGATCCGTGAGCAGTGCGCCCCGAACACGGTGCGCACCCCCCGGCGGCGCAGCGCGTCGAGCGCCACCCAGCGGCTGGAACGTCCCAGCGCGGCCCCGAGCCGTTCGCCGCGGTGCAGGATCGTGATGCTCCGTTCCGGCGTCGGCACGTCCGGCGCGGCGCCGGGCACGAGCCCGTATTCGCGCCGGAACCGCTCCGCCGGACCGCTACCGGCCGTACGGGCCACGGTGTGGGCGGCGAAGTGGGCGAGGTCGACGGCGACCCCGCCGCCGCCGATGATCGCCACCCGTTCGCCGAGCGCACCGGGCGCGAACGCCTCCGGGTAGGACAGGACATGGGGCAGATCGGCGCCGGGGATCGGCACGTTGCGCGGGCGGACCCCCGTGGCGACGAGCACGCCGTCGTAGGACCGCAGGAGGTCCAGGTCCGTCTCGGTGATCCGGTGGCCCGGGGTCAAGGTGACGCCGAGCCGGGCCAGCTCCGCGCCGAGCTGGTCGATCGCGGCCGCGTAGTCGGCCTTGCCGGGGACCCGGCAGGCGAGCCGGAACTGGCCGCCCAGCTCGGCTTCCGCCTCGTACAGGTCGACCCGGCAGCCCGACTCGGCGAGGGTGCGGGCGGCTTGGAGACCGGCCGGTCCGCCGCCGATCACCGCCATCCGCCGCGCGCCCGGATCGGCGGGCCGGGGCGGGCGGCGCCGCGGGAACTCCAGCTCCCGCGCGGCCCGCGGGTTGACCAGGCAGCTCACCTCGGCGTCGGACAGGGAACGGTCGATGCACGCCTGGTTGCAGCCGACGCAGATGCCGCCCGGCCGGTCGTCCCGGGCCCTGGCGACCAGCTCCGGATCGGCCAGGAACGGCCGGGACATCGAGACCAGCGCCACCTGTCCGGCGTCGAGGATCGACTCGGCCTGTTCGAGGCGGTTGACCCGGTTGCCCGTGATGACGGGGACGGGCGCCACGGCACCCGCCAGGGTCTCGGCGATCGGCGTCCACACCCCGGGCGGCACCACGGACTGCACGGTGGGCACCGGCGACTCGTGCCAGCCCACGCCGACGTTGAGCGCGTCGGCGCCCGCGGCGACGACCTTCCGCGCGAACCGGACGACGTCCTCGGGGCTGTTGCCGCCGTCGAGGAAGTCGGCCCCGGTGAGCCGCACGATCACCGGGAAGTCCGGCCCCACAGCGGCGCGGACCCGGCCCGTCAGCTCCGCGCCGAACCGGGTACGCCGCTCGGCGTCGCCGCCCCAGCCGTCGTCGCGCCGGTTGGTCAGCGGGGAGAGGAACTGGTCGACGAGATACCCCTCCGACCCCATCACCTCGACGCCGTCGAAGCCCAGCCGTCGGGCGTACGAGGCGCCTGCCGCGAAGTCGGCGAGCGTGGCCTCGATCCGCTCCTCGGTCAGCTCCTGCGGCGTACACCGGGAGACCCTGCTGTACACCGCCGACGGCGCCACCGGACGCGGTCCGGCGGCGCTCGGGTTCGCGTACCGGCCCGCGTGGAACAGTTGCAGGGCGATCAGCCCGCCCGCCTCGTGCACCGCGTCGGCGACCCGGCCCAGCCGGGACCGGAAGGCGGGGTCGGACAGCACGCCGTAACCGGCCCCGCCCGCGCCGACCCGGCTGACCGCGGCGCCGCCGGTGACGATCAGCCCGGCGCCGCCCCGTACCCGCTCGGTGTAGAACGCGGCCAGCGCGGCGCCGCCGTCGTCACGGGCCTCCAACCCCAGGTGCATGGGGCCCATGACGACGCGGTGCGGCAGGGTCAGCGTGCCGATCCGCGACGGCTGGAAGACATGGCGGAATCGCTCGGTCGTCATGGTGTGAGCGGCGGGGTCATGTCCTCGATGTACGGGGGCACCGCCACCGACAGGCCGCCGTCGACGACGATCGTCTGACCGGTGATGTACTCCGCCCCCGGGGACAGCAGGAACGCCACCGTCTCCGCCATCTCCGTCACGGTGCCCGGCCGCCCCTTGGGGATCTTCGACAGCACCTTGGACATGGGGGCCATGCCGGGCACGTTGTAGAAGTAGTCGAGCGAGTCGGACTGGATGAGCCCCCCGCTGACCGCGTTGACGTTGATGCCCCGCCCGGCGAATTCGACGGCCATGGAGCGGACCAGGGCCTCGGTGGCAGCCTTGGCCGAGCCCAGCGCGGCGTACGTCATATAGGCGCGGGTGCCGCCGTAGCCCGACAGCGTGACGATCCGGCCGCCCTCGGGCATCAACTGCACCGCGCGCTGCGCCCCGAGCAGGAAGGCCCGGACGTTCATCGCGTAGGAGCGGTCGATGTGGTGCAGCTTCAGGTCCATGAGCGGCTTGAAGGCGCTGGCCGCCGCGTTGTTCACGAAGTGGTCCAGGCGGCCGTACTCGTCGCGCGCGGCGTCGAAGAGCCGGTCGATGTCCTCGGGGATCTCGACGTCGGCGGCCACGGTGATCGCCTGCCCGCCCGCCTGCTCGACGAGCTTGCGGGTCTCCTCGGCCAGTTCGGCGTTCTTCTTGTAATTGACCACGACTCTGCCGCCGTCGCGCCCGAGGCGCACCGCCAGCTCGCGGCCGATGCCGCGCGAGGCCCCGGTGATCAGGGTGACTTTGCTGTCGCTCATCAGATCGCCCCCAGAACGTCCCGTGCGATGACGGTCTTCTGAATCTCGTTGGTGCCCTCTTCGAACCGCTGCGCCCGGGCGTCGCGGTACACGCGCTCGATCGGGCTGGACTCCCAGTAGCCGATGCCGCCGTGCACCTGGAGCGCCTTGTCGGTGACCCGGGTGAGCATGTCGACGGCGTTCAGCTTGGCCATCGAGGACAGCCCGGCGGCCGCCTCGTCCCCGGCCTGCCACTGCCGCGCCGCGTGCAGCGTGAGCTGGCGGGCGGCCTCGATGTCGGTGGCGTTCTCGGCGAGCGCGAAGGAGATCGCCTGCCGCGCGGCCAGCGGCTTGCCGAACGTCGTACGCCCCCGGGCGTGCTCGACGGCCAGCTCCTGGGCCCGGCGCGCGAGGCCGACGCACGTCATGGCGACCGAGATCCGGCTGGGCGTGAGGAAGCCGCCCAGCGCCACGTCCAGGCCCCGGCCGACCTCGCCGAGGCGGTTGGCGACCGGCACCGGCGCCCGGTCGAAGACCAGATGCGCGTGATCGGTGCCGCGCACCCCCATGGTCTCCGACATGGGCCGCACGTCGACGCCGGGTACGTCGCGCGGCACCATCAGCGCGACCGTCCCGTCCTTGCCCGTGGTCCCCTCCAGCCGGGCGAACAGGAGCCAGTAGTCGCATTCGACGCCGAAGGTGATGAGGTGCTTCTCCCCGGACAGGAAGTACGTGTCACCCTCCTGTACGACGCTGCACCGCAGGTCGGCCCCGGTGCCCGCGGTGGGCTCGGTGAGCGTGAACGCCACGGTGGCGTCGGCCGACACCTGCGGCAGCACGAACTGCTTGCGCTGCTCGTCGGTGGCGAACTGGTCGATCGCCCGCCACACCCCGTTGTGGACGTGCACGATCATGCGCAGCGACGCGTGCGACATCGAGAAGAGTTCCATCAGTTCCAGGAACCGGGGGAACTCAATGCCCATGCCGCCGTACTCCTGGGGCGCGGCCAGCCGCAGATAGCCGCGGTCCCGCAGCTCCTGCTTGAGCGCGGCGGGCACCTTGTGGGTGCGTTCGATCTCCTCCGCGTACCGCTCACCTGGCCCGCGGACGAAATCCTCGATGTCCGCGGCCAATTTCCGGAAGTCCTGCTCGTCCATGCTCACGCCCCGCTCCTCATCAGCTTCTGAATGTCTTCGCGCAGAAGGAACTTCTGCACCTTGCCCGCCGGGTTACGGGGCAGCCGGTCGACCCGCACCAGCCGCTCGGGCCAGTACGGCTTGGCGACCTGTCGCTCGTCCAGGAAGCGCCGCATCTCCTGGAAGTCGAACTCCTCGCCCGCCACGACGTACGCGCAGGCGCGTTCGCCGAGCCGCGGATCGGGCATCGCCACGATCGCGACGTCACGTACCGCGGGGTGGGTGTGCAGCAGCTGCTCGATCTCCCCCACGGGCACCTTCTCGCCACCGCGGTTGACGACGTCCTTCACCCGCCCGCTGATGCGCACGTATCCGGACTCGTCGATGACGGCCAGGTCGCCGCTGCGGAACCAGCCGTCGGGGGTCGTCGCCTCGGCCGTCCACTCGGGACGGTCGTAGTACCCCAGGAACATGCACGGGCCGGAGACCTCGAAGTTGCCTTCCTGCCCGGCGGGCAGCACGGCGCCCGTGTCATCGGTGACGCGCAGCCGGATGCCGTCCAGCGCGCGGCCGTCCGTGCCCCACATCTTCGCCGGTTCGTCGCCGGGCGCGGACAGCGAGCCGAGGCATGTCTCCGTCGTCCCCCACGCGCCGCAGACCGACGTGCCCAGCACCTCGGTCGCCCGCTCGGCCAGCGCGCGCGGCACCGCCGCCCCGGTCGCGACGAAGATCCGCAGCGACGTCGGGGGCTCCCCGGCCTCCTCGACCGCCTCGACGAGGTCGCCGAGGAACGGCGTGGCGGCCTGGACGAACGTGCCCCCGTGCTGACGCAGCAGGCCGAGGGCGGTCTTGCCGTCCCACACCGGTTGCAGGATCAGCGGCACGCCCCGCAGGACGGCGAGCCACATGCCGTAGAGGAAGCCGGTCTGGTGCGCCAGCGGCGACGGGACGAAGACCCGGTCCTCGCCGGTCAGTCCGAGGTGGTGGATCTCCATGGCCGCGGCCCGGGTCAGCGCGTCCATCCGGTGCAGCACGCCCTTGGGCTCACCGGAGGTGCCGGAGGTGAACAGCAGCTGGGCCGGGGCGGCGGGCTCCGGGCGGCGGGCGTCGAGCCGGTCGCGGTCCGGCGCGCGGCGTACGGCGTCGGCGAAGTCGTGCCAGGTCGGGCCTGTTGTGGTCGGGGGTGTGGTGTTCCCGCCGATGACCAGGACGTGTTCGAGGGCGGGCGGGTCGTCCACGCGGAGCAGCTCCGCCACTTCGGCCGGATAATCGCGGCCGCGGAAGCTCGACGGAACCACCAGCACCCGGGCCCGGGCCCGGCGCAGCATGAAGGCCGTCTCCCGCTGCCGCAGCATCGGCATCAGCGGGCAGCTCACCGCTCCGATACGGGCGACGGCCAGGGCGAGCGCGACGAACTCGGCCTGATTCGGGAGCTGGTAGGCGACCGGCTCACCGGGCCGCACACCGAGGTCGAGCAGGAGCGTCGCGACCCTGTCGACCTGCTCGTCCAGTTCGCGCCACGTCCAGCTCAGTCCCCGTCCGCCGTCGGTGCCCGGGTCGAACACGGCGGGCTCGTCGGGACGGGTGTCGGCACACCGGCGCAGATGGTCCCCGATGGGGACGGTGGCGGCGCGGGCGGGCTCGGTGAAACCGGCGGGAGATGAAGGTGCCGGGCTGGGCGTACTGCTCGTCTTCCGGGTCTTCTCCACCGACAGCCCCAGCCCGATGCCGTTCATGTCGTCCAGGAAGCGCGGATAGGAGATGCGGTACGCGTTCGGGTAGGTCAGCCGGGTCTCGCCGTCGGCCACCGTGCCCGCGGCGGCCAGCGACATGAGCACGCGGTGGTCGTTGTACGAGGAGAGGTCCGCCCCGGTCAGCCGGTCGACGCCGTGGCACAGCAGCTGCTCACCGCGCTGTTCGAGCCGGGCACCCATCCGGTTGAGCTGCGTCATCGCCGCGACCCGGTCGGACTCCTTGAGCCGGACGTGGCCGATGTTGTCGAACACGGTGGTGCCGTCGGCCACCGACCCGAGCACGGACAGCACGGGCAGCATGTCGGGTACGGACCGGCAGTCCACCCGGACGGGGTTCAGCCGCGTGCCCTCGTGGCGGACCCGGACCATGCCGGTCTCCGGATCGGGCGTCATCGGCAGGCCCATGTCGGCGAAGATCTTCAGTACGTCCGCCTCGGGGTGGTCCACCTCGTGCGCGGGTATCGCGGGCAGGCCCCGGAACAGCACATCGGCCGGGTGCAGCGCCGCCGCGGCCAGGCCGAACGCCGCCGAACCGATGTCGGGCGGCAGGACCACGGTGGCCGGTCCCGGCTGCTGGTCCGGGGCGATGTCGAACCGCCGCCCGTCCTCGGAGACGTCGACGTACAGTCCGAACTGCTTCATCATCCGGACCGTCAGGTCGACGTACGACCGCTCGTTGAACTCACCCTCCACCGTGATGGTGCTCGGCCCCGTCGCGAACGGCGCCACCAGCAGCAGTCCGGAGATCCACTGCGAGAGGGTGCCCTGGATCCGTACGTGGCCGCCCTTCGGACGGCGTGGCCGCACGGAGATCGGCGGGCAGCCCGTGGGCGAGTCGAGGTCGATGCCGAGGTCGGACAGCGCACGCAGCAGCGGGCCGATCGGGCGCCGCTGGAAGTACTTCTGCCCCACGACGGTCACGGGCGTCTCGGCGAGACAGGAGAGTCCCGCGAGGAAGTAGAGCGTCGTGCCCGAACTGCCCACCGATATCTCGGTCCGCCGCGGACGGTACGGGCCGCCGTGCACGACGAAGGCGTCGCCGTCCACGTCGATCCGGGTGCCGAGGCTCCGCAGCGCGGCGAGGGTGTGCCGCACATGGCCCGCGTCCGACAGGCCCGCGATCCGGCTCACCCCCGGTGCGAGGGAGGCCAGTATCAGGGCCCGGTGCGCATGATATTTCGAGGCAGGAACGATGAGCTGCCCGCTGACCTGTTCGGACAGCCGCTTCACCAATAACCGCAATTCCAGTCTCCCGGTCCGCTGGTTCATAAGGGATGTGCATCGCGTTGGCAGAGAAGGGCTGCCCGCCTCGGATTCATCGATCAGGCGCCTTCATCGGCCAGGCGCCGACGTTCACGCTAGTGGCCGGGGCCCGGGCTTGAGAATGACGACTTTCCCATGCCTGACATCACTGCCGTCGATACTTGTTCACGCGGCCACCGACTTCACGCGGCCACCGGCTTCACGCGACCACCGACTTCACGCGGCCACCGCCCGGGGCACGGCCCGGCCGGACAATCCCGCGGCGATCCGCAGGATTGTCGAACGGAGCCACTGCTGCGCGGGATCGGCCGAGGACTGGGGATACCAGTACATCACTTCGGTCCACGCGGTCGTCGGCACCTCGATCTCGGCCGGACGGAGCCCGAGCGCCCGGCCGAATCTGTCGAAAAGCCGCCGCTGTGTGATGGTGAACATCCGCGTGCCGGGCAGCATATGCAGGGCGGAGGTCACGGTCTCCGTGGTGGCGACCGCGTTCCCCGGCCGAAAGGACTTCAGGAAGCGCGCCTCGGCCAAGGGCATGGCGGACCCGCCCACCTGCACATAGGGCAGGCGGGAGAGATCTTCGGCGAACAGCCGGCCGCCGACGTCGGGATGGTCCTCGGTCACCACCCCGACGAAGTCGTCGGACAACAGCACGGAACTGGGAAACGCGGACGCTCCGCCGGAATCCGCCGTCTGCTGCCGGAGTACGAGATCGCACTTCTTCTGGTGCAGCATGTCCAGCGGCCCGGCCTGATGCGCGATCAAGTTGATCCGCACCCGCGGCGCGAGGTCGGCCACCTCTTCCCACAGCGGGCCCATCATCAGGACCGCCGAGTAATCGTCGGCGACCACGGTGAAGGTCCGTCGGCTGGAAGCGGGATCGAAATGCGCCGTGCCGCCGAGCAGACACCCGATCTGCGACAGGACGTCTTCCAGCTGCTCCAGCAGGGAATCCGCCAAGGGGCTCAGCACCCACTCACGGCCGTCTCTGAGCAACAACGGATCGTCGAAGACGCGACGCAACTTCGCCAGCGCGGTACTCATGGTCGGCTGTCCAACCGACAGCCGCTCCCCGGCCTTCGTGACGCTTCGTTCGACGAGGAGCGCGTGCAGTGGCACGAGCAGGTTGAGGTCCATGTTGACCAGATTCGGGTTCCTCATCGCCCCTCCCTCCTTCGTACCGTCACCGAAGGTCAGCGCTTCTTGGCCACCAGGTGGCGGTAGCTGTCGACCGGCGGCATGAACTGCGACGGCAGGACGCCCAGCTTCTTCAGCAGCTTGGTGGAAGAGCTGTCCTGATAACCGGCGAAGGCCCCGCCGACGCCCTCAGGACCCACGCGCTTGGCCATATGGCGCTGGACCAATCCCGCGCGCTGCTCCTTCAGCGCCTTGTGGAAGGAGCCGTCAGGAGCCAGCCGCCGGTGAATCGCGGTCTTGACCTCCGACGAGATGTCGCGCTCGTGCACCCATTCCAGGCCGAGGTCCTTCTCCTTCAGCTCCACCATCTCCGCATGCCGTTGAGTGGTGAACAGATCGACGTGGGAGAAGTAGCCGCCCGGCTTGAGCACCCGCGCGACCTCGGTCAGGAACGTCTCCAAGTTGGGGTAGTTGTGCGCGCTCTCGATGTTGATGACGACATCGAACTCCCCGTCCTCGAAGGGAAGCTTCTCGGCATCCCCCTGGACGTAGCTCAGACCGTCTCTGCCCAGCGAGGCATTCGCCCGCTTGACGGCCTGCTCCGACAAGTCGAGGCCCACCATTCCGGCCGCCTTGGTGACGCGCGAGAGGAAGTTCAGCCCCTCCCCCAGGCCACAGCCGACTTCGAGTACGGACTTGTCCGCGAAGTCGTCCAGGTCGAAAGGAACCTGCTTGAGCGCGAAGAAGTACAGCTCCTCGGAGAATCCGTCGGTGTCGTAGTTCAGGAAGTCCGGGATCCTCGCGTTGATCTCCTTGGCGATCTGGTCGTCATGAAATCCCCAGTTCCACAGGATTCCCTTCTTCGACATCTGTGCCTGAAGGTCGTAGCTGACGGCGATGGACTTCTTGAGCTTGCCGTCCTTGGCGCTTCCCCGGTTGCGTTCGCCGGTGAGGTTGATCTCGTTGACGCTCGAGAACAGCCCGTACATATCCTCGCGTGTACCCATGGTCTTCCTCTCTTGCTGTGTTCTTTTTCGCTGGGTTCTCTTGCCGGTTCTACGTACCGCTTCTACGGGGCGGGAGCGGGCTCCGGTTCCCCGAGATGACGGCGAAGCTCTTCGACGAGCGATCCCAATTCATCGGCCCGGCCCGCCGCGCCGAACGCGTTGAAGTCCGGGCGTATCAGAAGGGCCGTCGCACCGGCCTCGGCCAGATAGGGCAGATAGCGGTCGTCGACGTCGACCACGGTGCCGGTGTCCAGCCCATTCGGGTCGGTTCCGGAGGGCAGCACATGGACGAACCGGGTGCCGAGCCGCTCCAGGAATTCCGTCTGCCCCTCGTCGAGGAAGGGCCTCGGATCGACCGACGCCAGCAGCACGAAGCCGAGCCCGACCAGCTCGTCGAACAGGCCGGTCCGGTCCCCGCTCGCCACCCGGGCCTGAGGGGTCAGGGCACCGGCCGGGCCGATCGGCGTGCCGTCCGCCGCACAGTGCAGCAGCCCCTCGGACAGCGGAATCGGCGTCGACATGGGCAGGGCCGCCGCACCGCCGCGCTCGCGCCCGGCCAGCATGATCGCGTCACGGTCGGCCGCCGCGACGGGATCGGTGACGCAGATGACCTTGCCCAGCTTCACCGACGTGGTGATGGCGTGCTGGACGTGCGCGCGCCGCTCGGCGGTGTACGTGTCCAGCAGGCGCTCGCCCGCGAGCCCGCGCAGCACGAGGTCGAGCTTCCAGGACAGATTGGCCGCGTCCCGCAGCCCCGAACACATCCCCTGCCCCGCGAACGGGGGCATCAGATGGGCGGAGTCCCCGGCGAGCAGGAACCGTCCGGTGTGCCACTGCCCGGCCCAGCGGGCCTGGAAGGTGTACACGGCGTGGCGCTCCAGCGTCGCGTCCTCGGGGCCGATGTCGAACATCGCGAGCAGGCGCCAGAGGGTGTCCTCCTTCTCCAGCTCGTCGATGCTCTCGCCGGGCAGCCGCATGAACTCGAAGCGGCGGTGTCCGGGCCCGGCCGACACCGCGGTCCGGGGCCGGGCCGGGTCACAGATCTGGAGGTTGTTCGGCCGGTATTCGCGCGGTTCGTTCAGCACCACGTCGCAGATCAGCCAGTCGTAGAAGAACCCCAGGTCGGTCAGCGAGGTCTCCATGCATTCCCGCACGAAGCTGTTCGCGCCGTCGCATCCGACGACCCAGCGGGTGGTCAGGGTGCGCTCGTTCGCGTCGGTGTCCTCAGTGACGATCTCGACGTGGTCCCCGTGGTCCTCCAGCTCCACCGCCTCATGGCCACGGATCACCGTCAGGTTCGGGAAGTCCTCGCCCCGGCTGATGAGCGTCGATTCAAGGCCGGGCTGATACATCGCCGTGGCCTGCGGCCAGCCGCAGTGGCCGTCCGCCGCGCTCTCCATGTAGACCAGCGTCTCGCCCGCCGCGTTGCGCCAGCCGTAGTCCCGGGAGTTCTCCCCCACCTTGCCCAGGAACTGCCCGATTCCCATGGTGGCGAGGATCCGGGCGGCCTCGTCGTCGAAGCCCACGGCACGCGGCATGGGATAGGGCTCGGGCCAGCGCTCGATGACCGTCACGCGCCATCCGCGCTGGGCCAGCATGATGGACAGCACCTGGCCGACCGGCCCGTAGCCGATGATGGCCACGTCGGTTTCGGGTCGCATCGTCGTCTCCATTCGACCCGGGCCTCAGCCGTTCCCGGCCAGGATGTCCTTGACGACGCTGTCGTACTCCGCCGGATCGATCAGGGTGCGGATCTTCTCGTAGCCGTCCTCCACCCGCAGCAGCCGCTTCCCGGTCAGCACCAGCTGGCCGTTGGGCAGCGCGCGTCCCCGTAGCGCCGTGCCCGCGAACAGCGAGTCGCCCACGACCTCTCCCACGCCCGTGCGCTCCGGGCTGTCCCACTCGGCGACCTCGCGGGGCCTGAGTTCGAAGCGGTAGACCGGCCGCCAGTCGCCGGACCGGTCCCTGCGTTCCAGGACGTGATAGACGCCCTGCTCGGTCAGCCGGTAGTCGCATCCGTACTGGTGGCTGACCTCGTCACTCACCCGCAGCGGCTCCAGGTAGGACGGCCCGGCGAAGCCCACATCGACCAGCCAGGTGTCGCCGTCGATCCGCACACAGCCGAAGGTGTGCTCCAGGTCGGGGCCGAACCGGCCGTTCGGCCACCGCTGCGAGGCCGCGAGGATCGCCACGTCGTAGCCGAGTTCCGCCAGCAGCCGCCGGAAGAGGCCATTGAGGTCATGGCACACTCCCCCGTTTCCGTTCACGACGATGTCGGTGAACGCCCGGTCGATGTCGATGTCGACCACGTTCCGGAAGCCGGTGAAGCTGTTGATGAAGTGGCTGCTGTCGTAGGCCACCGACATGAGGTGTCCCTTGTGCAGCGCCCGTAACGTCTCGACGGTGGGCTCGCGCTCCCCCGTGAACCCGATACGGCGCAGATAGGTCTCGACCTCGAACATGCGGATTTCTCTTTTCTCCCGGATCGTCACGCGTTCACGTCGTCCCACTTGCCCAACAGCTCGCGCAGTCGCGTGACAACGAGCTCGCGCGTCGTGTCGTCGTCCTGTACGGCCCTCGACATGGCGGATTCCAGCTTGTCCAGCTCCTCCGCCACGGAAGCCGAAGCCGACGGCACGGCAAGCGCGGCGAGGCCGGGCCGCAGCGCTTCCAGCATCAGGTCGGCGATCATGCCCGCGGTGGGCTGGTCGAAGACCAGCCCGGGCGGCAGCTCCAGCCCGGACAGCTCATTGAGCCGGTTACGGAGTTCCAGCCCGGTCAGCGAGTCGAACCCGATGTCCAGCAGGGCGACACCGTCGCGTACCAGGTCCTTCCCCGCATGCCCCAGCACGCGCGCGGCCTCGCCGCACACCATGTCGACCAGGGCCTGATGCTGTTCCGGCGCGGACAGCCCCGCCAGGCGCGACCGCAACTCCGCGGCGTCCCGGCCGCGTTCCCGTTCCCCGTCCGGGCTCGACGTCCCGTTGGCCGCTGTGTTCGACGCCGTGTTCGCCGCTGTGAGCGCGGCCACCTCCGGCAGGCCACGCAGCAGCGGCCGGTCCCGGGCGACCAGGAACGAGGGCGCGAACCGGGCCCAGTCGATGCCCGCCACCACCAGATGGCCTTCGTCCCGGCCCAGCGCCTGGGCCAGCGCCGATACGGCCAGCCGAGGCTCCATGAGCACCACCCCGGCCCCTGCGAACTCCTCCGCAACCGAGGCGTCGACCATGCCCCCACCGGCCCAGCCGCCCCACGCCACCGCAGTGGCGGGACGTCCAGCGGCGCGGCGGTGCCGGACCAGCGCCTCCACGAAGGCGTTCGCGGCCGCGTAGGCGCTCTGCCCCGCGGCGCCCCAGGCGGCGGCGCCGGAGGAGAACACCACGAAGGCGTCGAGATCCTGATCGGCCAGCAGCTCGTCCAGATGGACCGCACCGGCCACCTTCGCCATCCCCACCTCGGCGAACTGCTCGATGGTGGTGTCGGCCAGCTGCCGTGGTTCCTGGGCGACACCCGCCGTGTGGAACACGGCGGTCAGCGGCTGGGCGACCGGCACATCGGCGACCAGCTTGGCCAGTGCCGCGCGGTCGGTCACATCGCACGCCTCGATGGTGACGCGCGCGCCGAGCGCGATCAGCTCCGCCTCGAGGTCGGCCGCACCCTCGGCGTCCCGCCCCCGGCGGCTGATCAGCAGCAGGTGCTCGGCGCCCAGGCCGGCGGCCCAGCGCGCCACATGGGCGCCGATGCCGCCCGTGCCACCGGTGATGAGGACCGTACCGCGCGGTGTCCACGGCGTTGACGTGGCGTCCGCCGCGTTCTCCACGTTTGCCGCGTCCGCCACGTTCGCCGCGTCCGCGCCGACCCTGGCCCGCTCCATCCGGCGCGCGAACACGCCCTCCGGGCGGATCGCCACCTGGTCCTCGCCGTCCACCCCCGACAGCGTCGCGGCGAGGTGTCCCAGCGCCCGCTGGTCGGGCTCGGCGGGCAGGTCCACGAGACCGCCCCACGACTTGGGGTGGTCGAGGGACAGCACCGTGCCCACGCCCCACACCATGTGCTGGAACGGGCTCGCCAGCTCGCCGTCCTCCCTGACGGCCACCGCACCCGTCGTCACACACCACAGGGGTGCGGTGACGTCCCGGTCGCCCAGCGCCTGCACGAGCGTCACCGTCGTGGCCAGCCCGGCGGACAGGGTGGAGTACGTGTGCGGGTCGGACGAGCGATACGGGCGATCGTCCAGGGCCAGCAGGGACACCACACCCGACAGGTCGTCTGGGACGGTATCCAGCTGCGCACCGATGAGTTCGGCCAGCGGCCGACGTTCCTCATGGTCCACCGTTACGCGCAGAACACGGCCACCGTGCTCGGCCAGCGCACCGCCGACGGACTCGGCCAGCGGGCCGTCGTACGCGGCGGGCACCACCAGCAGCCAGGCACCGGCGACGGTGGCGTCGGCGGGGGCGTCGATTGGTTGCCACGCGATCCGATACCGCCAGTCGTCGACCGTCGACTGTTCCTGCCGACGGCTGCGCCACGTGGACAGGGCGGGCAGCACCTCGTCCAGCGCCGCCGCCTCAAGGCTGAGCGTCCGCGCCAGCGCATGGGCATCACCGCGCTCGACGACCTCCCAGAACTCGGCGTCGAAGTCGCTGGTGAGGGGTGCGGTGTCGGCTTCGCCTTCGAGCCAGTACCGCTGCCGCTGGAAGGCGTACGTCGGCAGGTCGACGCGACGCGCGCCCGTCCCCGCGAACACCTGCTCCCAGTCCACCTCGACCCCGCGTACATGGAGCCGCCCGATAGCGGTCAGCAGCGCACGAGCCTCGTCGGCCACATCGCGGCGCAGGGTCGGCACGCCGTCCTGCCCCAGCATCGCGGTCAAGACGCCGTCCGGCCCCAGCTCCAGGAACGTGGTCACCCCCTCCGCCCGCAGAGCCTCCACGCCATCGGCGAAGCGGACCGTGCCACGCACGTGCTCGACCCAGTACTCCGGCGAGCACAGACGCTCGGGGTCGGCCACCTCGCCGGTCAGGTTCGACACCACCGGAAGGCTCGGCGGGTTGTACGACAGACCGGCCGCGACCTGGCGGAAGTCCTCCAACATCCCGTCCATCAGCGACGAGTGGAAGGCGTGCGACACCCGCAGCTGCTTGGTCCTGCGGTCCTCAAAGTGCTCCGTCACGGCGAGGACCGCGTTCTCGACGCCGGACAGCACCAGCGACATCGGCCCGTTGATCGCGGCGATGCTCACGCCCTCGGTCAACAGCGGGACCACTTCGTCCTCGGTGGCCTCGACGGCCACCATCACACCGCCCTCGGGAAGCGCCTGCATCAGGCGGCCCCGGGCCACCACCAACGCCGCCGCATCCTCCAACGACCACACACCCGCCACATACGCGGCCACGACCTCACCGATCGAATGCCCCGCGACAAAGTCGGGCCGCACACCCCACGACTCCACCAGCCGGAACAGCGCCACCTCCACCGCGAACAAGGCAGGCTGCGCGAAACCCGTCTCATCCAGCAGCTCGGACTCGCCGAAGACCACCTCCTTCAACGACCGGCCGAGCAACCCATCCACGGCAGCGCACACCGCATCGAACGCCTCCGCGAACACCGGAGAGGCCCCATACAGCTCACGCCCCATACGCACCCGCTGCGACCCCTGACCGGTGAACACCACACCCAACCGGCCAGAGATCGACTCCTCACCGCGCACCGCGACCAGGCCCTCTCGCGCCTCATCAGCGGAATCCGCCACCACCACCGCACGGTGATCAAAGTGCGCCCGCGACACCGCCAACGAATACGCCACGTCCACCAGGCTCAGTGCGTCGTCCGCCTCCAGATGGGCAGCCAATCGCTCCGCCTGCTTCTGCAAGCTCTCCGGCGACTTCCCCGACACCACCAGCGGCACCGCACCACCGGAAGCGACCCGTTCGGCAACGTCTTCCTCGGGAGCGGCCTCCAGCACCACGTGCGCGTTCGTCCCGCTGATACCGAACGAAGACACCGCCGCGCGCCTCGGCCGATCCACCTCCGGCCACTCACGCGACTCCGTCAGCAGCTCCACCGCACCCGCCGACCAATCCACCTTCGGCGACGGCGCATCGAC